>DUDF01000064.1:1600-3345 GCA_012959435.1 Candidatus Poseidoniales archaeon | reverse complement strand
CCAGAAAAACCGAGGAATTACTTCCATTCCAGGTTCTTTCAATCATTTGCTCCGACAGACCATCCCCTGCAATCATCAGGCGACTTGTTAGCGTTACAATCAATTGATCGATTTGGTAGTAAATCTGTTGTTGATTATGTTGAATGGGGCCATTCTCTATCAAGCAGCTTCTCTAGTCAAACTGCATCTGAGGGACATTGGCCGGCTGGATTATTCGTAGATACCAGCGGGTTATCAGTCCAAGACAGCATAGGAAGGGATCGAAGTAGCACTGATACAGACTCATCAGTAGATTGGGCCACAAATGGAGGCAGCAAAGCGAATGGACCTACGCGCGGGTACATGAACATGTTACGCGTATTTCTTTCACCGGGTGAATGGACTTCTCAAAACAAAGTAATCTCGTTGACAAATAATGGTAGTGCACTTGATATCTCTGGTTGGGACATCCTTAACATTTATCTTGATGAATCCATATCAATACCTCAAGGTACGTCAGTTCCGTCGGACACTGTGATCGAAATCAAGTTTGGAAATGGAGTTGATGATACCGATTTCAGTGATGGAGTAGGGTCAGTTCACCTTGGACCTATCTTTGATATCAATGCTGTAGGCTATGATGCTCTGTTCTTGCGGACTTCAACTGATGGGCTAAGTGATCTAGTCGGTCTAGTCATTTTTTCAGATGGCGTTCCTCTTGAGGATGAATCGTCAGGACTTGGACGCGGCTTTTGGTCGTGGGTCTACGATAACACGATTGGTGCCCTTGTCGATCTTGTCGTCGGTGTAGCTGAATGGTTGTATGATACATTTGTAGATTTTTTGGATTGGCTGTACGAGATTGGTTTGGCGTTTGTAGAAGCCGCTTGGAGTTGGGCGAAAAATGCCTTTTTGTATTTCATCTCAGTGGATAGTGTGACCGACGCTCTTGATTTATTGTTTGATGTGGATTGGGATGACGACCCTGAGCAAGAGGGGCTGGAATGGATTCTAACAATCTCTGGACCCAGTGCTACTTGGGGAATTCCAGAGATAGAAATATGGGACATCATTACCTTTTTCTTAGGAATTAAGGTGGATGGTGAACTGGAAATCGTGAAAGAAGTCAATGGTGATGTCAGTACAAGTGGTTCACTAGAAATTGAAGCAGGCCTTAACTTTGAATTTGATTGGGATGTCGGCTATGTTGATGTTCTAGAAATAACAGTGAAAGCGGAGGCAATACTTGAGATCGCAGCCGGAGAATATATTGATGTGAAAACTCTTGAAGACAATATTACAAGGACGATGTTTTCTATCAATCTAGATTTCGATTACGCTCTTTCTGCTGAACTTTTCGGCTGGGGTGGTGAAGTTATGTCGGGAAGTGCCAATTTATTTTCTTATGAGTGGTCAACTGAGACAGAACACACAGAAATGGAAGGAATGGCGATCAGTGATTCGCAGAAACATCTAATGAATTATCAAAGCAAGAAATTCTTTGAAGATTTCGCTTTTCTTTTCGGAGATGTTGATGGTGACCAATTAATTAACACCTCATTGCAAGAATCACCATCGCCTGGTGATGAATACAATATCACTTTCAAATATAACAAATACAGGTATGGCCTATCGGACCTGACAATTGAGGAAGAATTAGGCTGGATGACGGATACAACAATTTGGGCACCGAACGCCCCAATCAGCGGGTATCTTGGTAGTTGGGAGCACGCCACGATAATATTGGACATTCCTGAAGTGAATGA
>DUDF01000064.1:0-1570 GCA_012959435.1 Candidatus Poseidoniales archaeon | reverse complement strand
TGCATTTGTTGAAGATATTGCATTTTCAGATTCCCGACAATATGGTTGCGAAGATTCCATATTCGTGCTTGAGGTCGATGTGGAAAATTCGGTAGACCGAAACACTATGCTTGCAGATGAAGTAATTATCACTGCCATCAACTCGAACAATGTGTCCGATGTATCTACTCTCGATCTATCAATAGTGGTGCCAGAACTCTATTCATTATCAGCAACATCAGAGAATGGTTGGGGAGTTGAAGTCGTAGGCGGTGAAGAGCAGGTGTTCTTTGAGAAGAGTCAAGCATCAACTACCAGTTTCGAGATTCTAGCCCCATTCGGGACTCCACCGGGGACATTTGACAATATTTCGATCAGTATTGAGTCGATTTACAATCCTGGCAATTCAATATCCTATGATTTCCAAGTGATGGCCCCTGATGTGCCCAAACAATTATTCTTCTGGGACCCGATTATTCCGACACCGAGTTGGGAGTGGACTGCCTCCGGCGATTGGGTACACGGCGCACCTTCACAGCCGACAGGTGAAAACCAAAGTGTCTGGTCTAGCAACCCCTCTGGTGAACCAAGTTCAACTTATAGCATTCTAAAGTCACCAATTATTGACTTGACGGGTCATGATTCGGCGACATTGATCTATGATGAATGGGTAAATATCCCATTGGATGCCGATTACTGGCCGTCGGCAGTTGCAGTTGAAAACCTTGATACTGGGGACTTGAAAATATTGGACCTTAGAGTGCCAATGGATACGGGTGGATGGAACACCACTGGGTTCATATTAACCGACGAGATGATGAACGAGAGAACTCAGTTTCAATTTCACTACTTCACACCAGTACAGAGACAAAACCCATACTTTTGGATGATAAAGGACTTCAATATTTGCACATGTAATGTGGCCTTGAGTTCAATATCATTGGATGACGACAGTAGAAATAGTCTCACGTCTAGAGAATTCACGGAAACATCGATCGACTTTGAACTAGATAATGACCACGAGTTGGCCATTCGAGATATCGATATTGAATGGGAACTTGAAATGACAGAGGATGTCCCTTGGCATAGTAACGGATTCGAACAGGGGGATGGTGGTTGGGATGGTTCCTCTCCATCAAGGAGTGTGTCCTCTGGCTGGCGTTACAATTCCAATGCACTCGTAGGCACAGCTGCCCATACAGAAAGCGATGGGACTTTCGATGTTGGTCAGGCGTTGCTTGGAGAATACAACAATGGTCGAGATACTCTAACGGATAACGCGCGCGCTGCTTCGATTAGAACAATGAAAGGTAAAGGTTTGATTTTCGTAAGCATACCATGCTATAGAGATAAAGAAATTGTTAAGACATTAAAATAACTAATTGAAAATCAATTGAATTTGAAGTCTGGTGACTTTCCGATTCATTGATTAGATTTTCAATCTTTTGCGCCATTAGAATACCAACATTTTTTGCTGGCCGTAACCCACTTATCCAATCTCTGCCCATTAACTGGTAAACATGGGATATGTTTTGCATCCTCCCCTAAAATGATTTTGGAGATCTATTAAAAGAACCTGCTAATCTCTCAT
>DUDF01000063.1 GCA_012959435.1 Candidatus Poseidoniales archaeon | reverse complement strand
TGAACAGAGGGTATGCGCAGTGACTACCGCTTGAGTCACTCTTCTTCTTGCGAAATCAATTTCTTGTAGGCATCAAGTTGTTTCGTGTATTTTTTCGCCCACACAACCCAATTATCTTGCATAGCAGCCATCGCCTCATCATCAACTGGCACCACAGTGAAAGTTCCGCTTTCACGCGAAATCAAGAGCAACAGCATGAACTCATTGTCAACACCTTGCAGGTAAAGCGCAGCCTGCTTGGCGTAATTCTTCTTCCACTTGTACTTGAAAATTGATTTCTGATTCTTGTCTTCTGGTACCTCGTGAGGAAATACACGTAGTGTCTTTGTCTCAACAGGCACTCCTTTGAAATTGAGGTCGGGAGTTCCACCTACACTAACACCCAACTCTTCGCAATCAAAGCGGACTCTCTCACCTTTCGCCCAGTCATCAGATTCGATATTCTCAAAAGTTTCCCCCAAAAATTCGTCAAACGCATGACCGATCTCAACCATACCCAAAGGAGCCTTTTCTACAGGTTTTTGTTTCGCTTCACGCCAGCCAGTAATTCTATTGACGACTCTCTTGAATTTGGAATGTTCTTTGAGGTCTGAAACACGCAAATATCTGGTTCTTTCATTATACAAATCAAAATATTTTGGCGTTATCATCTCTTTTCCATTGAGGATTTTCTCTAAACTGTCTCCAGCCTCTATGGCTAGTGTATCAGATTCTTCATCATCAATCACTCCGATTAAACCAGTGCTGACTTCACGGTGAGGGATGTATGTCCACGTTACATCTTCAAGAAACTGATTGAACCACTTAGTTGAATCTCGTGAGACTTCAGCTCGCTGACGCGGTTTTCTCTTACAATGAACTTCAGGTTTAGTGGCTTCAAATTCCTCGCCACAATCACGACATCTCCATTGGTATGGCTTTTTCAGAAAACGAGATGCAGGGGGTTCCTTCTTGGTTTTCTCGCCTGCTCCATTAGTGTCACCAGCCGTTTTTTTTGGCTTGCTGGCTTTTTCGGATTTTTGTAGTTCCCACTTTTTAGTTTCTTCAGCCGCTTCTTCTCGGCGCTTCTGATTAGTGAGTATTAGTGGTGGTTCACCTTTTCCAGTTACAATTACCAGTCCAGGAGCAGGAGTGGAACCAGGCTTCTTCCATGCCTTAGAGTTGAATGATTCCCCACCCACAGGAGGATTACCGTCTTGCGTATTCCACAATCTGATGAACACTTCATCATCGTCAACTTCTTCGTGTCTATTGCCGATTACCCTGCACTCTTCGGTGCGGTTTTCAGCATACCATTTCTTCCATTCATTAAGCGTTGCTTCTATCATTTTTTCATCTTCTGATTGAGCACACGGGGTGCTCTTAATCACTAACTGCTTGGGACTGACACTATTTGAATGATACTATTTATTCAACTCAGACTCTTCTGCGAAGCGCTTCCATCATTTGGTCAGCCTCACCGAGTTTACCTAAGCAGGTGTCAATGTCACCCTTGTCAAGTGCTGCAACCGCTTCACCAATCGCTGCTTCGCAGGCGTTTCTTTCAGCATCCTTGACCTTGATTCCAGCCGCTTGAAGACGGTCACGAACTCCTCTCCATTCACCTTGTAAGAATTCTAGTAACTCAGTTGCTTCACCAGTTTGTGCACTCTCAGCATCGAGTTCTCTAGTGATATTCTCTAACAGCATTGCCGCATGTGACCATTGCTTGTCTTTACGCACATCACCAACTTCTGCCAGCCGTTTATCCCACTCTTTTGCATCCGCCCAATCGCTCCACTGAGCAACCAATTTCTTACGTTGCCGCCATGCTTTTTGCACCTCAACCATCGCTTCAGACTCACGCCTAACCTCACGAATAACCGAGTCAGCCATACCTCTTGCAAGGGAGAAATCCCCCTTATCTAGTGCTTTGTTAGCTTGTTTTAGTCTAGCGGCAAAGTCAGTATCATCAATTCCGCTGGCCGCCTTAACAGCCCGACTCGCTTCCTCCACGACTTCCTCTGCTCCTGACTCCGTTTCACCGAGGTTTTCAACATGCTCAGGAACTGCCATCACCAAGCCAGCCGCTTCTGCAGGTGCTTCTCTTTCTAGCGCCTCTTCGGCATTTTTCACACTGTTGAAAAGAGGATCATATTGCACACCTTCACAACTAGAGAGCGCTCTCTTTGCATCTGATATCGCGGTTTCAGCTTGAGCCCAGAACTCAAGAATTTCTCCAGCATGAGTTTTGGCTTTTCGGAACAACATTTCCGCTTCCCTTAGTGAGCCTAGTTCCATTTCTCTGTCACCTTGAGTTAGGAGTCGCATTGCTTTCTTGGCAGTCGGTGCAATATCATCTGCTTGAGCCACTGCTCTTGCAGCATCATCGCGAATATCAGTAATATCGCTAGACATTGCCAATGTCCGCTCAATGTCATCTTCTGCTAGATGCATAATTGTCATCGCTTCATGCGGGTCTGTATAGCCCGCCTCAGTTGCATTTTGTAGTAGTGAGGCGGCTTGGTCAACTTGAATGCCCTTTGCCCGCAGTTCTAGAATACGCAGTTCAAGTGAATCTCTTAACTTCTTGAATTTTTTCCGCTCTTTTCGGTCTGGGTCCTTACCAAATATGTCAAACACTGCAACTCCAAATGCGAGTACACAGATTCCGGTTGATGCAATCATCACCACGCCTTCCGAAGGGTTTGACAACAGTAGGGCGGTGGCGGATGTGGCTCCAAGAAGTTGCACTAAGCCTCGGAACCGAACAGCCTGAAGGGTGCCCGTCAGGACACTTGTGGAGAATAGGTAACACGACAGCCCAATTACTCCAAGAAGGGCGTGTCCTAACCTCACACTAGTAGCAAGTTCCGCATCAAAAGAAGTCACTCCAAGCAATAGCATTGGGGCCCAAGTTGCGGCTGTAAGAGACCCCAATCTTGAGCGATGTTTGGGACCATAATCAACAAAGTCTTGCATTGCTAAAGCCAAAACCATTAGGATAATCCCAGGGCCAAATCTCGGCATGAATTCTGCTCTGCCATCAATGCCGGGCCATACATACCATGCAGCAGCCATCACTAAGGAAATCGCTGAAACGATACCCAGAGTTTCCAATCTATTACGCTGTAGTGCTAATGATTTAGAGAGTATTGAGTCAACGTCCTCAACCCCCTCAACCTCTGACATCGCTTCGCGACGGCCGCTTCGTTCTCAATAAGGTGCTCCCTTCTTGGATTGAATAATTCTAGAGTCAAACACATATCAGAAAGGTGTATCATCTCTTTCCTTACGACCCTTGTACATCAGGTATCCTAAAAGTGAGAACAAAATGACAGCAATGATTTCGTCAGCTTTTTCAGCCCATGGTGATTTAGGTGATATATCACTTTCAATCGTGAAAGTCCCTTCTTCTCCAGTTACTTGGTCAGTCCAAGTAACCTCAACACTAATTTCCCCTCGTTTAAACTCACTTACTTCCAAAGGCAGAATTACTGTTGCTGGTCTATCAGCAGTTGCCTCACCAGAATCCCATTCTCTACTACATTGCTCGTGATAGCAGGCAGTTACTTTGGCATTGGTTGAACCGATGTTGACAATTGTAACTGAGAGCATTCCAGACTCTCCGATGACTGGTATTCCATCTACATTGATTTCGACGCCGCTTACGGATGCTGGGACTTGTGGATCAACTACAGGGTTGGAAATCACTTCACGAATATTCCCCGATGTATCCATCGCGTACAATTTTAATTCGTGAGTTCCAACATTCATTTGTGGCAGTGGGAAAATTCTAACTTCATCCCAAGTGCCATTCGTAAGTAAAGGGAAACCGTCCAAGAAAACCGCCCATATTGTATTTTCAATAGCATCTATATCATCAAATGAGCGAGTCAGGTTCATCACAGTTTCACTTTCCTCCATTGCAGGATTTAGTGGCCCGATTGGATTTCCATCAACCATCACTTCTGCGGTGATGGTCGGTGGTGTCCCATCTAGTATGGTGACATTCCAACTTGTTGCATTGCTATTTCCAGCGCCATCAGTCAATTCCATTTCTAATGAATAGACAGTCAATTCTCTTTGCAAATGTCGCTCCTCAACCGACATATGCATCCAATTCACATCATTTCCTTGATTGAATTGGTCTGCAAATCCAATATCATGTTGCTCCCAACCTTCTGATTTATTTGAGCGCCAAATAACGGTGACACCGGCTCCAGAATCATCTTCAGTTTCGGCAATCACAGTTAGGAGAGAGCCAGCCCTAACCTCAAACTCACCAACGTTTCCCAAGTAGTGGAAGTAAGGAGGGATATCTCCCCCCGCCTCTTCAGTAGTGTTGATGCTCGCCATTGGCACCTCACCATCGACATACAAATCAATCCACCAATTGGAACTTGCTTCATCCCAGTCACTACAAGTCAATGTTGCATTCACTACATTTCCGTGTGAATAATTCACAGTCTCTGGGGTAAATGTGAATGATTCGTTATCAGATTCAGTTTGAATTTCCCCATTTCGCCTCAATTCCCAATGGCTTGATAATTCTGACATTCCTGAATCACTGCATTCACTTGTTAAAGTTACATTATCGCTCAGTGGAATTGCTAAACCAGGGCGGTCTTCTAAATGGCCATCTGAGATTGGTGCTTGATTAGGACCTACAGTTACAGTCCACATACCAACAGTCGGTGAAAGAGAACGGTTTACTGTGAATGTTGATTGATTTCCTGTAAGCAGGTCAATTTGAGGACTGTACCTTACTTCCCATCCTGATGGCAGATTAACTGTGATAGGAATCGCTTCCAAAGCATCACCACGAACAGGGAACCAGAAAATTCGGCTACTACCGAATGCAGCCTCACCCTGCAACGCTGCTGTTTCATCCCAACTGTAGTATCCTGCCCCAATGCTGTCATTTTGAGTAATAGAAAAATTAGATCGATTCACGAGCCCATTCAGTGGTTGCTCATCAAACAGGAAAAGATGGTTGCTTTCAACCCACATATTTTCTCCGTGAAACATCGAAAAGCCAGCCTGTTCACCGAAACCTAGGTTGCCATCACGGTTACCAAACCAACGGTCTACTTGCCCAATTAGTCCGAGTGAGCGGTCAGGGATTTGTGGTGTGCCAAAGTCGGTAGGTATGGTGAAACTCGCTTCCCAAGTTAAGTTGAATGTCTCTCCTTTTTCCGGGGCGCTCGTCATGTTCAGATATGCTTGCCCTTCCCATTTTGGACTTGGTGCCTCATCTTGATTTGTCAGTAGGCCGGTAATGTTTAGTTGGGACGAATCATTACTTGTGAGCGGTTGCCCAACTCGGATCCCACCTTCTGAGTTGTAGATTTTCCATTCACCTTCTGTGGTTCTTGGGAGATTTTCATCGACCTCTCCACTCCAATCTACTAACTCCCAATAACCGGATGGATGATGTTCAATACGCAACATTCCGGTATCGCTTGCATTTTCAGGCCAACCAAATATTCGCATTGTAGCGTTATCTGAAATTACAATGGACTCCTCTCCACTCCAACTAATCAATGAAGCACTGTTCTCATTTGTTGATGAAACCCATCCTGAGCCGCCATTTGGCACAGCCAAAGTGGCGTTACCTGTTGCATTGAGTGTTGTTTGTAACTCCTCAACATGGCCATTTAGGGTTAGTGTAACATCGCTTCCAGCAGTGCCAGAAATGTTGAGGTTGGCATCAAATGGGATGAGTGAAACATCCGTTTCAAAAACATCATCAGCGAATAGGATGACGAATCCCATTCCACTTGCGTAATTGGAATGGGTAACTGAAATTCTAACTGGGCCTGCAGGTAGATTATCAAACACTAATCTGCTACCTAGTAAATTTTCAGGCCCTGCAACAGTCAAACCAGTCCAAGCGTCAGTAACTGTGACGACTGCACCTGATAGTGGCAGTCCATTATTGTCTAGAACTTTTATGTCAAGTGAGGCAGATGATGTCGACCATGTTCTAGTCTCTTGGTTCTCTAGTGTAGTTGGGTAAGTGAAAATAGTCACGCTTAGAACGAATACTAGTAGTAATGCAGTTCGGCGCAATTTCTCACTCTCCTCGGTCGTCAAGAATTAGAGTTGATCCGTGTAAATCCGGGTTGAGTGGAATTACTTTGTTTGCGAGAGTTGTAGTAATTTTTTGTTGTACATTTGGTGGGGTTTGAACTAGAATAAATCCCCCGCCACCCGCCCCCAGTAGTTTACCACCTGTGCAACCAAGTTCCATTAATTGCCCATATAATTGGTCTATTTCAGGGTTTGAAATCCCATCTGCTAATGTCCTTTTCAACTCCCAAGTGTTACCCAGAAGTTCACCAATTGCAGAAAAATCGCCCGATTCAATTAGCCCTGATACTTGTTCTGCCTGCGCCCGCATAGCCCCAAGTTGCTCCATTTTTGAAGCGGTGTTTCGGCTTTGTTGTTCAAGAATTGAAGATGCTTTACGAGTCAGACCAGTCCATACCAAACAGAAGTTATCTCCTAAGGTAGAACTTACAGTGGGGTCCAGTGGGATGACATCAACTGATTCATCCGAATTAAATCGAATCTGATTTAATCCTCCAAAAGCGGCTGCATATTGGTCCTGTTTGCCAATTGGTTGCCCCAAGACATCAATTTCAATTCGGCACGCTTCTTCTGCCAACTGTTGAGCAGTAACCTTGCGGCCAGCGTATACGTGTAGAGCGTGGAGTAATCCAACAGTGACCGATGATGAAGAGCCAAGCCCGGTACCTTGTCCGGGGATATCTGCGATAGTGGTTATTTCAATCCCTGAAGTAACGCCAGTCAAACGCATTGCTTCTCTAACTAATTCGTGTTGTAAATCCTCAAAATCATCAACATTTTCAGTCTGGCTATATGATAATCTAATTGCATTGTCAAAACGCTTGTTCACTGTGACATAGATGTAGGCATCTAGTGCCATTGAGGTAACCAGCCCACCTTTATCGCTATTTTTGTAAAACGCCGGCAAGTCAGTGCCACCGCCACAAAACGAAACCCTAACGGGTGTTCTCACTATGAGCATTGGATGGGGCCACACAAACGGCCCTCTTAACTACTTAGTTTAGGTGGCAGATGGTGGTTTCATCTGTCGCAACCAATATGGGTATGGTGCCGACCCGCTTTAGCAGGCGAAGGAGATGGCGGACGACCTCATCACCATGGATGACTTGACAAATGAGCAGATTGAAGCACTCCTAAAAGATGCTGAAAAACTGCTTCCTGCAGCTAAAGGTGATGTCTATTTACCATTGCTAGAAGGCAAACTGCTCGGCAATATGTTCTTTGAACCAAGCACTCGTACAAGAATGTCATTCGAGACAGCAATGAAGCGCCTTGGCGGCAATGTCGTCAATCTCGGTGCCCTCGCCTCGTCGTCAGTTACCAAAGGTGAGACGCTTTTTGACACAATGAAGATGGTTGACGGCTATTGTGACGTTGCAGTTCTGCGTCATCCACGCCAAGGTGCGGCCCAATATGCAGCCGACGCGTGTGATATTCCAATCCTAAATGGTGGAGATGGTGCAGGCCATCATCCTACTCAAACTCTGCTTGATTTGTTTACCATAAAACAAGCCCATGGCAAACTCGATCTCAATGTGGTAATGGTTGGTGACTTGCGATACGGTCGGACAGTTCACAGCCTTTCACACGCTCTCTCTCGCTTCGGAGCAAATTTGACTTTCATTGCACCTCCTGCATTGAGTATGCCAGATGAGATAATTGAGGACTTGAAAGCAAGTGGTGCAAACATCACGGTTTCAGAAGATTTAGTGTCAAACCTTCCATCGGCAGATGTCATCTACATGACTAGAATTCAGAAAGAAAGGTTCCCTGATGAAGACGAGTATCAGAAAGTCGCTGGTATTTACAAATTAAGTCGTAAAGACCTGAAAGATGTAAAAGAATCAATGATTATCATGCACCCTCTCCCTAGAGTTGATGAGATCCACCCTAATGTGGATAGTACTCCCCACGCTGCTTACTTTGATCAAGCATTCAATGGCGTAGTAGCTAGGATGGCTTTACTTTGCTATTTGTTTGGAGTAGCAATTCCTAAGGAGGCGAGCCAATGAGTGAGATGCGCAGAGTTACTGCCATTTGTAATGGCTCAGTGATTGACCACATCCCATCAGGAGCAGCGTTGAAAGTCCTGCGCATGTTGAGGATTTCGGGAAAAAACTCAAATCCAGTTTCATTAGTGATGAATGTCCCATCAGGAAAGTATGGTGCTAAGGATATCATCAAGGTTGAGGACCGAGAATTAACTCAAGAAGAACTTGACCGACTAAGCATCATTGCCCCACATGCATCTGTTGCGATTATTCGTAATTATTCAGTCGCAAAGAAGCGTACTGTAGAGGCTCAGAAGGAACTAGTCAATGTTGCAAAATGCACATTCTCAAACTGCATTACTCACGGAAACCGTGAACCACAATCACATAGATTGACAGTGATTTCAGTGGACCCATTACAATTGCGTTGCCATTATTGCTGCCGCACCCAAGACATGGATGCAATTATCGACAATCTGTTGTGAGTAAATTTCTCCAATTCCATGGATATACTTTTGTTAGATGGCGGCTGTGGTTTGTGTAACCGCGGCGCCTTATTTCTACAGCCAAGAATATCTCCAAAAAAGTCATTGAGGATTCTTCCGATTGAGTCAGAAGAAGGCCAAAAATTAATTTCTAATTTATCTGAAAAGCAACAGAATGCTGATACTGTTTACTTATTCAAAAATGGCAAGCCATATATTCGCTCAGCAGCAATTGTCAGACTTTCCAATTACTTGCGATGGTGGTGGAAGCCAATGTCGTTAACTTGGCTAATTCCCCTGCCAATCCGAGATATTGTGTATCGCTTCATTGCAAAGCGAAGGAAGCGCTGGTTTGCGGTACCAGATTCTTGCGCATTCTAGAATTTCATTCTTTGAGGTCGGATATCCAACCCCGCATTTTACATGCCTGACAAATTGGATTACTTGTTGCTTCGCCACATCGTTCACACTTGTGCATTCGGTCAGTAGCCCATTCAGTTGCAAGTGGAGTTCCATTCGCTTCTATTTGCAACTTCCTAATTGCATCCATAGAGTGAACAAATCCATGACGTGTGCCAGGTACATCTTGTTCTAGTCGAGCGATCATATCTCTACTCCTTTGCCGTAAAGCACCTGGGGCATGAGGGCAATCACCGTGGAAAATTGGCAATCCAGCACCTTGTGCATAAGCATGAATCTCTTGCTCTGGGACCCACCTTAGTGGCACGATTCGTGGGACTAGTCCTTCGATTGGGGTCCATGTATGAGGTGCTAATCTAATCGTTCTATCAATTTCACCTTTCTGCAAATTCATCAGAATAGTTTGCGCTGTATCATCTAAATTGTGGCCAAGCGCCATCCATTCAGCATCAACGCGCTTAGCCAATTGATTCAATCCTTGACGGCGAAATACTCCGCAGTATGAGCACGCTTTGAGTCCCTTCGCCTCCTTGTTTGCAGACCCCAAATCATCCATCATGTCAACAACTTCATCCATACGTGAAAAATCAAGTTCAGGATAGGATATTGTTTCAACTCTAATTCCATAACTTGTGGCAAGTTCAAGCGCTTTCACCATCGAAGGGGCGCGGTATCCATCAATACCTTCGTCTACTGTTCCTGCTACCAATTCAATGTCTCTTCTTGGCCCTAGAATTTTGACCATCATGTCAAGTAGTACTGCCGAATCCTTTCCGCCTGAAATACAGACCAGAATTATTCGTGGTGTGCCGTCCTCTTTCCTAGCATCTTTTGGAAGTTTTAGTTGTTCCCGCATGGCTTTGGATGTTCGCTTGCGAATAGAGTCCTCAAGGTGGTGATGGCAGAGGTGAACTCCGCTGTAGCGTTGATGAATCACTGCTTGACTTTGACAGCGACTGCAAGATGCAATAGTGATTGCACTCATTGATTTGAGCCACTCAGCCGTTTGTTTTCAAATGAGCGTGTCAAGCGATTACAAAATATTCCAATTGAAATTCACTTTTTCCAATTGAAAATTCACTCTAATAATAATTGATTTTTCTTCTTAGAATAAACGGTGTGAACAAGGCAAAAAAACACCACGATACGCTAAAATCTTGATTTTTCAGTTGGTGAATTGATTTTGCTATCCAAACCGGCCCTTTAGGGGCCGGGCGCGCAAAACCTCTTGAAGGCGTAGGCGACGTGATGTATTTTCAGGGAGTGGACATGCTACAGAGATTACTGGCTACATTCGGACGTATTGATGGCGTCCAAGCAGCAGCAGTGGTTGATGTAGATATGAACGAAATAGCTACCTTCCTGACTCCAGAATTGAAGGGTTTAGAAATTTCAAACGGCCTTTCAGATACGCTTAGAGAGATAGGCCGAGCCTCATCTCAAGCTAACATAGGTGATTTGCAACAATTCTGGGTGGAATCAGAATCTGGAAATATAATCATCGCCCCCCTCTCTGGAGGATTTTCTCTCTTTGTCTCTAGTCAAGGCACATCCAATATTGGCAGACTAAGGCATGAAGTGCGAGCGAGAACGAGTGTAATAGAGGATTTATTGAGGTGATATGATGTTTGAACTACCAATGGGTGAACCAGTTGATGGAGAAATAGATTTGAATGTGGAAATGAAAACTTTCCCATTTGATTTTGGGGCAATAACTTACTTCAAGCCGAGAGCAAAAAATCCTGTTGGGCACCGTCTTATTTGTGCAGGTGAGTCGGCTGGATGGTTAGCAGATTCTAGTAAAAATAAGAAATTTATCGCGGCAGAAGATGCCCGTAGCGAATTAAGAAATCTTTCCAAATCAACAGATTTGAGGGCTAGGGCAGTAATTTGGACTCAATCTGAGTTTGAGCAAGTGGCTCGAGGTTTGCTTGAGGCTTTCATTGACCCTGCAACATTAGGTACTTTGCTTCCAATGCCAAGGATAGAGGGACATATCCCTACCAAGGATCTTGCATTACTAATTGAAACACTTGCTAAAAGCGACGTTACTAGAGGTGCTTGTGCACTTGAGGAAGGAATGCTTGTACATACAGAAGGCACACTTCCTGCAGAATCTGAAGAATTCACCATTATGGTTCAAAACCACCTCAATGCAATGGAATCATTGGCTAAAGGTATGGGGCAAGAGCGCCCCCTAGCCTCATCTCTTTCTCTTGTTGATGGCGCTCTATTAGTCGCCCCAGCAGGCGATTCCGCAATTGCAGTATGGACAGATGCCGAGGCGGACCACACCGCATTGTTAGCAAATGCTGCTGCTATGTTGAAGACCGAATCATCCGGTTTGGCCGGTGATGATGCCGGTGAACCACTGCCAGAAGGAATAGCCATCAAAGATTCCAAGAGTGGGGTTGACCAGACTCTTTCTGCTTTGAAAATGGCTAAGGAGGATTCAACCACTGGTTATCTAGAATCGGTTCCCGCTGCAGGGGGTACAGTTGCAATCACACTGATTGATGGCATTCCTGTAGGGATTCGTAGCCAGGGAATAAATTCCATTGAGAAGGCCGTTACAAATGCAACATCATCCTCAAACCGTCTCCGCCTCGTTAGACTTGATAGGGCGATGAGGTTACTTCTCCGCTCAAGTACTGTTGAGGATTGGTCGCTTCGTAATTTCTGTGATTCCATTGCCTCTTGCCGCACTAGAAGTGAGGATAGGAAAAGCCTACTGCAAGGCCGCCTAGGGGTTTTGTATGGATTCGAACTTGGTTTTGAGTCAATGCAATTAGGACGCCAAAATTGGAAACTTGTTGATGATGGGATGGCAGCCGATGGTTTGCCTGGTACGACTCGAAAGAGCCTGATGGGTCCAGTGGTAGCAGAGTTACAAGCTAGAATCCATACCCAAGCAAATGATGTTGCAAGGATGGAAAAAGCGAGTGCTAAGATGCAGGAAAAAGTTGAGGATACAAGAATTCAACGCGACCAACTAAAAACTGAACTTTCAGCATTGCAAGAACTCCTTGAAGAAGGTCGTGATGAGCGCGTGTCACTTTCAACCCAACTAGATGATTCGACAGTTAAAATTCGTGTAAAGGAACAGATTGGTGAAGAACAGTCAGCCCGAGCTGAACGGTTGGCACGTCGAGTTGCTGAATTAGAGAACCAAGTAAAGAAACGAGCCGAAGAGATGGCTTCAGCACTTGGAGAAATGGAATCCCGCAAAGAATTACTCACTGCCTTAGAGGGATTACTTGCTGAGGAAGTCAGGGTCAAGTCAGAACTTGAGACCTCTGAATCTCGCTTGACTGAAGTAAGGCGAATCATCGACGATGATGAAAGAGTGCAGAGAGTATTGCATGAACAAGTGGGGGCGCAGAGAGAGCGCCATCGTGGTGCAACTGCAGAACTTAACGAACTTGAGCGTCAGGTCGAACAACGAAGAGATGAACTAACCTCAATGGAAGGGGATTTACACTCGAGCCGCGGAATGGTTGAGGAAGAACGGCTTCGCTGTGCTGAAATGGATAGAAAGCACACACTTTTGCAATCAGAATTACGTGAATTGATGGAAGAACGCCGCCAACTTATGCGTGAACTCGGTGATCTCGACACTCGCAGAGGTGCATCAGAAGCCGAGTTAAGAATGCTGATAGAACAATCAGAAGACCTAGAATCTGCGCACGAACTTGCTCTGGTTGATATTGCGGAAGCAGATCGTATCCGCGCTCGCCTCTCGGAAGAACCGTTAGCTCGTGCCTTACTTGGAGATGAATCTGGTTTAGCAATGCTTGAGCCCGTATTATCGCGAATGACATCAGCTCGCTCGCGAGGTTTCAGCGTAGTATTGCTTGACCGAGCAGTTGAGCGAGGCTTGCAAGTTATTCAGCACACTGTTGACGAGGTTGCTCAAACACCACGATACTTACTTTCTACAGAAGTCATGGATTTACTAAGTCAACAGGCTCCAGAAACCGCCGACACAGTCCGTGGGTTGACTCGATGGTCTGTTCAGAACAGGTTAGAGCACAAACTTGCAGAAACAGTGTCTAACGTTGTCCTTGACCTAGAGAACCTGCTCAATGATTACGAGCAGTCAGTTACGATGTTGATGCATCTCAGAGAAGTATTACGCCAAATGTCAGAACTTGGCTTACCCAGTGAACAAATTGAACATCTCGAAAAAATATCCCACATGCCAGAAGCGCTACCCGCTGTTTCAAAGGAAGTACGCCGATTGATTCAGCACGCTCTAGATGAAATTTACATTGAGTCTGACCAGAGAACTACTGGTGAAGCGGTTGGTCTGGAAGGTACTGTTGAAGTTTTAGAGCAATTGAAGTATCGGTTGGAGGTCAGTGGTCTCACTGGTGAAGTGCCTATTGGAGATTTATGGGCCTTCCAAAATAGTGGGATGTTGCCGTTTGAGTCACATTCACTTACTGCAGTTGAGCGACCAGAAATCAATAATGCAGCCGTTGCTCATATGAATCCGAATTCAGAACCACAACAAACGGAATCAGCCCCAACACCTTCGGCAAATGATGTACAGCCAACCGATTCAAGTCAAACATGGGAACCAATTGATGCCCCTAGTGACAGTGATGGAGTAGACCTTACTAGTAGGATGACCATTGGTTTACCAGATTCAGAGGTACTTGGAACAGTTGAAGAAATTAGTGATTTAGCAGAGATTGATATGCAGTTAGCAGAGATGGATTCAGCATCTTCTACTCGAGGTGATACCATCAATGGTGTAGAGCCACCTGTAGATCCTGAACAGCGCTCTGAGTTAGCCTCACTCGAGGATGAACTTTCCGACCTTGACTTGTGAGGTGTGTGTTGTGAGTGGTTCACATGACCCTAGCGAAGGTGCACAACCGATGCCAGGGATAGAACTCGAGGGACAACAAGTCTATCCAACTGGTTTGGAAAAGTTTGTTTCAATCGCTTGTGTTGGTGCCTCTGTGTTGATGATTGCTCCAGCGCTTGCGGCTGACCTTTCAATTCCTGGATTAATTCAGGTCCCTCTTGTCATTTGTGGACTCCCTGTACTTGGCTTTTCAATCGCTAGATTGCTCACTCACACAATTCATTTTGCAGCAACAAATTAGTTGGTGCGTTCAATCAGATGACATGTCTGGAAGGTATGATTCAACGAATGAAGCAATACGATTCCATGGTAGGATATATTTCAATCCTGCAACGAAAATCAACATCATCATAGCTGATATTACTTTACCGTAAGTCAATTTCAACTCAAGTGATTCTTGCACTTGTCCACTCCATTGCGAGGAACCAAAGAGTGCAACTAAGTTAAGGATTAAGTCGTCGAATTTCAGAGCCAACATCGCACAGAATATTACCAAACTGAAGATTCCAACCGTATGGACAAGATGGCCATTCAACATATTGTCAAATTGAGTAACATACTCAGGGTCTTTCTTGCAAGATTCTGGGAGTCGGAATGCATACTCCAAGTGTCTGATAACTGCAAATCCTGATTCAGAGAAGATAATCATCAACATCGCCATCATCAATAGCGGTAGTATCGTTTCCGAAACCATACCGCCAAGTACCATTTGTTCACTTATTTGTGGACTTATTGGATTTAGTCCAAGGTCAAAGTATACAGTAACTGCCTCAAACGAAAGCAGAGCATGGATTCCAAGGTAAATCAAAGTGGTACCAAGAGACCAGCCAATCATCCTTCTAGAAAGTCCCCATATTCCCATCATTCCGGTCCAAACAGGAGTTAAGTAGAGTGCAACAATGAATATTTGTGTATAGAGAATTAACGGATAGACTAGAGTTTCAGCATGGTTTCTTGCTGAGCCCGGAGAATCAATTGGCCAGTACAAATCCCAACTTGTAATCATTCCAAAGAACCAGCCAATAAGAAGTCGACCAGCGAGGAATAGTATCAATCCCATCAAAACTCCAAGAACAACTTTTCGTCTTAGTTGTGGGGCCTGAAGGTTGAGTAATACCCAGCCAGCAGTTAGCAAACCACATAGAAGGAGGGGGACGTAATACCTACCTGGTCCCTCATTACCTTGGCCGGTAAAGAAATCAGGAAGAGGCAGGTCATATGCTGAGTTCCCTGATTCACTTCCTAGTATTGCCTCAAAGAAGTCTAGTGATAGTGTATGGTCGAGGGCTGGGCACCAAAGTGCGTTTCCATCACCATTCACATGTGAAGGTTCACAGGAGCCGAAATTAGATCCAAGTTGCAAGAACAGCCAAATCAAGGCGAGGGTTGCAATTGTTTGCAAGGCAACAATTTGCCATTGAACACGTAGTTCCTTAAGGTGGAGAGTTCGACTCCCCTCACTTTGTAGTTCTACATCATCTGCCATTTTTTCACCTCACAACATCTTGACCTGTAATAGCGCTTGTGATAATTCTACATCAGGCATCCAATCTATTACGCGAGCACCGAACCCTGCTAGTGCAGTCAGCCTATTTTGACGCTCGAGTTTCATTACTTCATAGGACATTCTTGGTATTCTCGTTACCAATCTCTCGTAGTCAATACTACTTGGACTGAGGACCACTACCTCGTGCCCTCGGCCTGCGAGGTCACGTACAGCATGTGGTACCGTTCCATCTCCTTCTAAACTAGAGATGATGAAAACCGGACTACCACGACTGAATCTTGGTGCTAATGCATTGGTGACAGCTTGTAATGGCATGTTGCCCTTTGGGGCAACGCCAGCAAGGCTACTTAGAATCTTGAAATGTTGTTTATCCCCACCATCAGCAGGTAGGTATGAAAGTTTATCATCATAAACTGCTAACGCAATTGAATCTCGTCGTTGTAAGAAATAAGCAGAAAGAGATGCAGCAGCAACGGTCCCCATCTCTAATGGATTTTTTAACACAGTACCGATTCTTGAAACATCTCTACTATCAAGAAGCAGGAAAACATCAGTTACTGCATCTCGACATTTTTCGTTTACCATCAGTTCACCTGTACGGGCAAACGCCTTCCAATTAATATTCTTGAAAGGGTCTCCAGGCACATATTCGCGTAGAGAGAAGAATTCTGTACCAGGTCCAGGGGTTCGTAGAGTAGTTGCCCCAGTATACATCTTTGGTGTTCTGCTACGGACCATTGCTTCCTCAACATCACGAACTTGAGGGAATACAATGATGTCAGAGCGATGGTCGATGAACATCTCGTTAGAATATAGGTTGAAGGTGTTACGGTGTCTGATTGAAACGGCCCCAATAGAGAAGTGCCCGCGGAGTGGGCAGCGGAGAACATATCTGATTCTGGTGGTTTGTCCTGCACCTAGATTGACCATCATATAATTGAGACCACTTTTCATTTTCATCTCATGGGGCACATTGTCAAATATCTCCAATTGTTGAGTACGGCGACGAGATTTGTTGGTAATTGCTACTTCTACATAGAGGTCATCTCCCTTGTACAAATTATCTGCAGAAAGAGTGCGAACAACATGTAATTCAGCGTGACCTACAATCCAGCCATTAATTGCTAAAAAGGAAATAAAAGCGATTCCAATTACCATCAATTGGAAATTTGACATCATCATACCAATGAGAACAAGTGCGATTCCAGATGTCATCATCAGGGCTGCCTTTCTAGTCCACATCAAATATCACCCCGCTTACTTGCGCCCCCATAGTTTTACGCGCTTTACCACTGCAACGAGTTGTTCAAGAGAGTAATTCCGGTCTTCAAAGACGAATTTTACCAATACAGGGTCGTTAATCATCTTCTGAAGTTCACGTGCAGGCAATGCATCAAACTCATCCCTAGTTAGTGTGTTCAGATTACGCACCCTTGAGAGAAGAACTTGCTTGACTTTGTTTGCACGACTATAGTACCCATAACGCCTTGAATCACCAAAACCGTAGTAGATAATGCTGAAAACATGTCTCCATGGTTCGGGGTCAGTCTTGCGGATGATGACTGCTTCAAACGTTATGAAAAGGGTTAGGAAGAGGAGCAACATTGCCATCCAATCACTCGTGAAGTAAACTAAGACATAGTAGATTAGATTGTAGGCGTCGCCCATAAAAGATGTTTGTTGGTGACGGCTTTCATCAAAGATTACCTGAGCATCTGGATTAGCAGACAGAGTTCCGTTCTCATTGATTAGAAGTGCTTCTGCTATTGCATCAAGTGCCCATTTTCGGTTATCGTTCGCATCAATATCTGTAACTTGACTGCCATACTTGTTTTCATAATCGTAAACAGTATTGATTAGCAAACTACCATCTGAAATGAAATGTGCTTTCCCTGATGTTGAATCCACACAGTTGCGCGAAAGACAGTATTTCACATAAATTGTGAATGGCCCCTGCATATCTCCCTCAAACCCACTCCCAGCAGGTCCTACAGTCAAGTCTCCGTCATCATTGATGTCAAGATAAGAATCTGTACTAGAATACCCTAAACCATAGCGATTCTTCTCTGAGTCATCTGCATGGTCTGGGTCAAAGGCAGATGGTGAGTTGAGTAGTAGGTTGTAGCCCGGGTAAAAGTCCCATGGTTCACTACCGTCTCCAGTCAGGTGGTGGGCACAGAGACCAGCCTCCTCTGCAGTGATGGTCATCACACCAGGCACCCCAGGATGCCCGGGGTCAGGGTCGATCAAGTCAACATATCCATCTCCATCACTGTCAGCAAAGCACGGGTGTACCCAAGCTTGAGATACATTGGAGGTGTACTTGTAACCGTCTGTTGAATTAATCCAGATGTAGTTGTAGTCCAACGTCCATGCTCCGGCATCATATAATTTGTGGCCGCTGTATTCTACTCCGAAAGCAGATGCCACCCCTGAACTGTAGCCGAAGTCATCCATCACAATGATGGTGCCACCACGGGCAACAAACGAGGTGATAGACTCAATTTCACTTGTTGTGTATCCATCACCTTCTTTGAATTGGACCACACTAGAATCGCCAGTAAATCTAGGTAGGCTGATAGTGTCTTTCTCCACACCAGCAATCACGAATACAGTTTCTTCGGGATTTTCAATTTCATTAAGCAATAAGGGACTGCTGACTAGGCTATGAGTCTCTACTCCCATTTCGTTTAGGTCATTTCTGAATGCTGAGATATCATCCCAATCGTCATCATATGCAGATAATTGTGAATTTGCAGGGTTTATGAAACTGCCCAGAAGAGTTACTAGAAGAAGAACCAAAACGGTGTAAAAAGCGAATAGAGTGAGCCCTCTCCTAAACTGTCGAGTATTCATTCGAGCGAACAATTGATTCGCTGTGATTGCCACTCCAACACCCTCTAGACCATAGGTCTAACAGATTGACGACTGAGACTGCCTTAATACGGTTGTGCGCAGGTGAATCTCATTGACATCACCGCTTTAATACGATTTGAGGTCCAACTCTATCAATTTCTTCACTCGGGAGTAGCATCAAGCCGGCTTCCGAAGGCCATGGTAATTTGTCAGCATCAAGAGATGGTTGTAACTCAATTACAAGTGTTCCCACAGCCCCGCTGTTCAAGTCTAACATCAAGTCAGCTACAGTTCCAAGGATATCTCCTCGTGAATCAACAACAACTAGGCCAATCAGTTCCTGCCCGAAGGTTGCTGTCATCATTTTGTCGTAGGCGGCCTTACCCCTTGAATCCTCTCATCCTGACTCACCTTGCCAAGTGGTTTAACGATTCACTGCGGTAATTCCGTTGGGTTAGTTCTTAGCTTCAATCAAACTGATTCAATTCCAGATAGTGTGTCAGAACTTCTCTTCACACTATCCATCCCACTAGTGAGACTGACTTCCAACTTAGCATAGTACTCAAGCATATCAGGAGTCACAGTTGCTCTAACTCTGCCTACTGCAGAGTCAAAGTGCTTCTTGGTAACAGTCTTCTTGCCTGCACGCATTGTGATAAGAGCTGCTTCTCGACATACTGCTTCAATGTCAGCACCAGTATAACCATCCAATTTCTTAGCGAAGTCTGTAGGGTCAAACTTCCCTAGAGGCATTTTTGCTGTGTGGATTTTGATAATCTCCCGACAACTCTTTTCATCTGGCGGTGGTATGTGCAAGACTCTTTCAAACCGCCCTGACCTTAGTAGTGCTCGGTCAATCATTTCTGGGCGGTTGGTAGCCGCAACAATGACCACTCCGTCAAGTGCTTCTATTCCATCCATACAGGTTAGAATTTGGTCAACCATCCGATTTGAAACCGTCTGTCCACCATCATCTTGGCCTGATGAGCGGTGAGCTCCAATACTCTCAAATTCATCTAGGAAAATAATACTTGGAGCTGCTTGAGCCGCTTTTTTGAATATTTCGCGAATAGCCTTTTCAGATTCACCAACCCACTTTGAGAATAACTCAGGTCCTTTGACAGTGATGAAGTTGGCTTGGGCTTCTGAGGCAATTGCTCTAGCTAACAATGTCTTGCCTGTTCCTGGTGCTCCAAACAATAGTACCCCTCTAGGGGCTGTAATTCCGAAGTGTTTGAACAGTTCAGGTTTGGTAAGTGGCCAGTCAATACTTTCTCTGAGTCGATCTTTCACTTCCTCTAGACCTCCGACTTGATCCCAACTAACTTCAGGCACTTCGATGTAAATCTCTCTCAGGGCACTTGGCTCAACTTCTTTCATGGCGAGTTTGAAATCGCTCATTGTCACTTCCATCTTTTCTAGAACTTCAGGGGGGACTTCTTCTTCCTCAAGGTCAATTTCTGGCAAATATCTCCGCAATGCTTTCATTGCTGCTTCTCGAGCAAGCGCTGAAATATCGGCACCAACAAATCCGTGAGTATTGATTAGTACCCATTCCATGTCAAAATCATCAGCGATTGGCATACTTCTTACATGAATGTCAACGATTTCTTGGCGACCGGCTTTATCTGGCACACCAATCTCAACTTCTCGGTCAAATCTCCCTGGTCGCCTCAATGCTTGATCAATAGCATCCTGTCTATTGGTTGCCCCGATTACAACAACATTGTCTCTACCTTGCATACCATCCATTAATGTCAACAATTGAGCCACAACTCGGCGCTCAACTTCACCAGTAACATCCTCTCGTTTTGGTGCGATGCTGTCTAATTCATCAATGAAGATAATTGCAGGCGCTTGTGCTGCTGCTTCTTCAAATAATTCACGCAACTGCTTTTCAGATTCACCGTAATACTTGCTGATAATTTCAGGCCCATTAATTGAGGTAAAGTGGGCGTTGGTTTCGTTAGCAACTGCCTTGGCAATCATCGTCTTACCTGTTCCCGGTGGGCCGTGTAGTAGAACACCTTTCGGTGGGTCTATCCCCAATGTGCGGAACAATATCGGATGTTTGAGGGGTAATTCAATCATCTCTCTGACTTTTTGTAGTTGATTGCCAAGGCCACCAATATCTTCGTATGTTACAGAGGTACTACTCGGGGAAACCTCTTCGTCAATGGCTTCATCCTTGATTACAATCTCAGTTTCAGGAAGAACTTGAACGATGCCTTTGGGTGTTGTGGACATAATAGCGAATGGAAGAGCCTCAGCGAATAACGTCATACCGGGTATGAATATTCTATCACCAGCCACAACTGGCCTTTTATTGAGCCCTCTTCTGGCGAAGCCTTCAATCCCTGGCCCAAAACGAACTTTCTGTTTTGAAGCCATTACTGGTGAAAGGGTGAGTCTAGTGCATGGCTTTGCCTCAACCTTGCGAATGGAAACATTAGAGCCGAGTTGTGACCCAGCATTCTTTCGAATAATCCCATCAACTCGAATAACACCTAGGTTAGCATCTTCAGGTCGACACCTCCATACGATTGCAGCGGTGGTATCGTCGCCTTTGATTTCAATGATATCGCCAGGTTTTAGGTTCAAATCATTATCAAATGGAACTCTTGCCCTACCATGTCCAACATCGCTAGGAATTGCTTTCGCTACTTTCAAATTTAGTGTTTTTTTGTCGTCCCCTGCCATTGTCACCACTCCGACTACAGAACACCGGATTCGCGGACTCACTAAAAACCATGCACTTTCGTAACTACCATTTCTTCAGTCCTTATTACCCTCTTATTGTAGCGCAGTGCATGATTCTAAGGGTAAATAGGCATGATTTCCCGAAATTGCGGCTTGGATTGTAAAGAAGGGCGAATCCCGCGTAGTATTCATGAACGGAACCGCCCCCGAACAGGTCATGACCCATGTGTTGGAAGTAGGGCTTGAGCACCTCGAGAACGATAATCCGAATGGATTGCCGAAAGTAAAAGGATACAATATCATCAATGGGCAGTTGACTGAATCAAGTGATGGAGGCACATTTGAATCTACAAATCCCGCATGGCAAACCGATTGTCTCGGGGAGTTCCCCCTATCAACAAAATCTGATGTACATGATGCTCTTGCAGCGGCAGGAGCCGCTTTCCCTGGGTGGGCAGCCACCCCCGCCCCTACGCGCGGACAAATTATTGGAAATATGGGCCGTTTATTGATGGAACACAAAGATGCAATCACTGCACTTGAAACTCGCGAAATAGGCAAAACTCTGAAAGAATCTGCAGGTTCAGTGCAAGAAGCAATTGACACTTGTCTTTTCTTCCAATCTGAAGGTCGTCGGCTTTATGGGCAGACAGTAAATTCAGAATTACCAGATAAAGAATTGTTCACTTATCGCCGACCACTTGGTGTGTGTGGAATCATTAACGCTTGCAATTTCCCAGCCGCAGTTCCTTTCTGGAAGATGATTCCAGCAATCATGTGCGGAAACACTTGTGTCTGGAAATCACCACAAGATGCACCATTGCTTTCATTTGCATTAGCTAGGATAATGCACGAGGCTGGGCTTCCAGACGGAGTAATCAACCTAATCCATGGCAAAGGAAGTGGGGCAGGTCAGCATTTGGTTGATGCCGTTGATGAAGGATTGGTCAACAAGATATCATTCACTGGCAGTACTGCTGTAGGAAAAATGATTGGCGAAGTTTGTGGCAGAAACTTAGTTTCGGCAAGCCTTGAACTCGGTGGTAAAAATCCACTCGTTGTGATGCCCTCAGCAAATCTTGAAAATGCTGTTGAAGGAGCCTACTGGTCTGCATTTGGAACAGCGGGTCAACGCTGTACAAGTCTTGGTAATTTGATTATCCACAAGGATATCTATGATTCATTCATGGAGATGTTCATGGCGAAAGTAGAATCTACTACAATTGGAGATTCGGCGCGAAACCCTGGTGTTTTGTATGGTCCAATGCTATCTGAAAAATATGCTAAGGATTTCCTAAGGGATGTCGAAATGTGCGAAAATAGTGGGGCTAGACGCGTATTTGGTAAAGGGCGCATCACTAACGAAAATAAACCAATTGGATTCCAAGGAGATGCATCCGAAGGTGTCTACATGTGGCCGTATGTTTTTGTTGATGTGACCGAAGATATGAAATGTTTCCACGAGGAGATTTTTGGACCCGCTGTTACCATCGTCAAGGCTGATGATTTTGAGCATGGATTACACCTAGCTAATGCAAGTCCATACGGGCTTTCAAGTGCAATATACACTAATGACAGGCTAGAAGCATACCGTTACAAGACTGGCATAAAGGCTGGAATGACTGGAATCAATAATTCAACTACTGGGGCTGAAGCCCACCTACCATTTGGTGGTGTTAAGGGCTCAGGAAACGGAACTCGTGAATCAGGAATCTGGGTAATTGAAGCGTACTCATACTGGCACGCAGTCAACGATGAGTTGAGCGGAAAGTTACAGTTGGCACAAATGGATGTTGAAGAAATTGAGATCGAGGAAGCCGATGTTGATTACTCATCTCTAGCTTGATTGGTTTAGAATAGTCCGATTCAATTACAGCCATTCATATTGAAATTCCCAAGTGTGTTCTCCTTGTGCTTCTCCTTCATTCTGCAACATATTGTTTTCATATTCCCAGTCATAGATTTTTTTACACATTTTTTCCCTTTCTACCTCAATTTCCATTTTCTCTATTAGCAACCCCAAATATTGTAAAGCTCTTGTTCTTAGTTTACTTCCTTGTCCATACAATTCTTCGTTTAGTTTTAAAATCATTAATTTCATTAATTCTTTTGCAGTTGTTACCATTTCCTTCTTTTCTTTATTATTATCATTTACCATAGTTAGCAATTCCTCTTCAGTTACCGATTATACGGTGCTGTTGATCTAGTTAGGAATGCATAACAAAAAACTCAACGTATATTTGGTGCTTAATCCGACCCTCTTAAACTTTTGTAATTACTGGGTGTTAATATCAACGCAAATAAATTGACTTTAGAGAATGACATCGCCACATTCTGGGCATTTCATCCCGGGGATGAAAGCACCAGGCATGAAGCCACATTTCAGGCAAATACTCAACGGCTCGTAGTCCATTACTCAATTGATGTAAGCGGTCACATTCAAGGCTGACGGCTGCAAGCGCACATTAGATGGCGATTGTATATCACATTGAACGAGTAGGCGATTTGCCAGATGTTGACCCGCGTCTCTTACTTATTCAGAAGCCAAGTACTGGCTGGCCGCCTCTCGAAGAGGAAGAACTTGAATCCCGATTGGCAGTAATTCGTAATTCATCTACGCTTGAGAATCTCCGTAATCAGCCAGATATTGCAGCCTACCGTCAATTCTATTGGCGACTCGGAATTGACCCGACTAAGAGGCGCCCATCTGCAGAAGCATTGGTGCGCCGCATAATTGCGGGTAAACCATTTCCACGCATCAATCCAATAGTTGACCGATACAATCTCATCTCAGCTGAAAATCGCATCAGCATCGGTGCGCTCTCAACCGATCACCTTAGTGATACAAAATTGACTATGCGAATGGCTCGGCAAAATGAGCCATTCCTAGGTATAGGGTTTCCAGAACCAAAACCATGCACAGGGCAAGAACTAGTGTTGTCAGTGGCTGACCAAATAATTGCCCTCTATCCATATCGTGACAGCCATAATACACGAATCAGGGGTGATGATTCAGCAGTTTTGTTTACTCTCTGTGAAGTCCCAGGGATTGAAGAATCACAAATTGAGATGGCCGCACAGTCTTTGAAATCAGAATTTTCCTAATGGAGTATACTCTAGTTTTAGTAGTGAAGTTGATAGAATATAGGCACCCGCCACAATTTGAATAGGGTTTGGAGTTGATGGGTGAGGCAGTCAAATTACCTATGCGCCGTGGTTTTGGTGTAACGGACCGAATTGATGCTTGGTGGAAAGGCCCCACTGCAATGGCCATCTACCTAGGTGTAATGATAGCATATTCTACATGGCGCGGATTTATGGAAGCAGATTTCTGGATATTTTCAGAATTTGGTCGTTCTGCAGGAGTTCAAACCATGGCCATTGAAAATCAGCATAGTCACGTATTGAGTCCATTGTTTAGCCCACTTATCCTCCCTGGTGGTGAAGGGCTTGGCGGACCAATCCCCGAATTTCTGTGGTGGATGTCTCCAGCAATGTTTATTCTAATATTCCCAGCAGGATTTAGAGGCACTTGCTACTATTATCGCAAAGCATACTATCGTGCTTTTATGGCTCAGCCAACTGCTTGTGCAGTCAGCAAACCTTGGAATGAATACAAAGGTGAAACAAAACTGCTTGTCGTTCAAAACTTGCATCGATATTTCATGTATGCCGCTCTTGCCTACTTACCAATTCTATCCTACGACGTCCTACTGTCAACACAATTCCATGATTCTGCTAATGGTACTGATGCGATCGGCTTTTCAGTAGGTACCTTAGTGCTCGCACTCAATGTTATACTTCTATCTGGTTACGCGCTTGGGTGTCATGCTTTCCGCCATCTAGTAGGGGGCGGCACAAGTGATTGGACATCCTCAGGTATTGCTCGTCTCAAGTACAAACTGTGGAGTTTCAGTACGTACCTAAATGTGCATCACAAAGACTGGGCTTTATTCTCTTTGTTTTGGGTGATGTTTGCAGACTTTTACATCTATGCCTGCACAATGGGTTGGTGGACTGATGCTGTATTGTGGGGTGGATTATGATGACTGATGTTACAACTCATGAATATGATGTTGTCATTATTGGCGCTGGTGGAGCAGGTCTGAGGGCTGCGATTGAAGCAACACGCAAAGGTGCAACAGTTGCAATAGTTTGCAAGTCAATGCTTGGTAAAGCACACACTGTGATGGCTGAAGGTGGAGCTGCTGCTG
>DUDF01000062.1:24856-25130 GCA_012959435.1 Candidatus Poseidoniales archaeon | reverse complement strand
CTTGACGGTTTTGGATGATGCTAACACTGATGAACAAGTTACCCCTCCCTCATCGTGATAGCATGGGAGAGATTGTCGCAGGTTGTATTGCCCCGCACCCACCACACGTGGTTTACGCTGACAATCCACCTCAGAATGAGCCTCATTCAGAAGGCGGTTGGGAAACCCTGAGATGGGGTTATGCAAAACTAGCAAACAAACTCAAAACACTGGACTACGATGCTTTAGTTATCTTCACACCACACTGGCAAACTTACATCGGAACTCACTTCCT
>DUDF01000062.1:0-24584 GCA_012959435.1 Candidatus Poseidoniales archaeon | reverse complement strand
AGTAGAAGTCATGAATGAACAAGCTCGAGCACTCGGCCGGGCCTGTCGTAAGGCTATTCTTGAGAGTGATAAACGAGTTGTGTTGGTTTCAACACACAGTCTTTCACATCGACATTTTACTACAGAGCCTCCTATTCCAGAAGATATGTCAAAGCAACATATCTACAATCACAGCAATTATGTTTGGGATATGAAATTGATTGATTTAATGCGTGAGGGGAAAATGCAGGAAGTAATTGACTTGATGCCTGAATTTACTGAACAGACAATGGCTGAAACAGATTCAGGCTCAATAAGTTGGATGATGGAAGCCTTAGGTATGCCTGATTACCCTGCTGAAATCTACGGTTATCAATCTGTAATTGGGACCGGAAATGTAGTTGCTGCATGGGATCCAAATCCTGAAACACGGGAGGTTGTACTTTGAGTGAGTCCCCTATTTGCTTTGGCCTATATGTGCCACCACAACCCCATCCACTTCTAGTCCCTGAACAGAATGAGGGGTGGGGACAACTGCGCTCTGCCTTTGATACTGCTCGACAGAGAATTGAAGAAAGTGATGCTGATTTAATTCTCATCTACTCAACTACATGGCCAAGTATCATTGGTCATCAAATACAGGCACACCCTGAACCTGAATGGACACATGTTGATGATGATTTTCACTTTCTTGGCAGTATGCCTTACAAATTCAAAATGGATGCCGATTTTGCCAATGGGTATAATGAGAATTGTGGCGAAAGAGGACTTCATTCAAGGACTATCGCCTATGATGGATTTCCGATTGACACCGGCTCAGTAGTTGCCCTAAAATTACTAAATCCAGACAACCGGATTCCTGCTTGTATTGTTTCCTCAAACGTCTATTCAAACAGAGCAGAATCAATTGTTTTAGGGAAGGCCGCTAGAGATACCCTCCGACAACAAGGAAAGAAAGCTGTGGTAGTGGTAGTTGCTACACTTTCCAATCGCATGTTCACAGAACATATTGAACCACAAGACGACCGCATTCACAGTGCCAAGGATGAAGAATGGAATCAGAAAATAATGGAGTTCTTTAGCCAAGGTCGTTTAGAAGATTTGAGTCAATTAAGTCGTGAAATTCATGGTCAAATTAGGGTTCAAAAAGTGGTTGCTTACAAACCAGTTTGGTGGATGGCAGCAACCATGGGACAATCAAACAATTACAATGGAGAGGTACTAGCGTACGCAGCACTCCATGGGTCTGGAGGTGCAGTCATCCAACTTACTCCAACATCTGGCTCAATTGGTGATAAGGAATTTGATGAAGATGATGTTGATGTTTACTCTGGTGACAGAGATGTTCTTGATAAGGGGATGATTTAATGCCAGAAGATGAAGAAGATTCTGATTCTGACGAAGAGAAAAAGGAATGGCCATCTCCTGTAGATGTCATTGATGATTTGTATGATGAATATGGTTCCTCAGTCATTTCACATGCTGGTGGCGCAATAGGTGCTGCTGCAGGAGTTGCAGTTGGTGGACCAGTCGGTGCCGTAGCTGGCTCAATTGTAGGTAAGAAAACTGTTGGAAAAATGATGAACAAAGATGGACCCATTTTTTCAGAAAACGCACCAAAAGCAGTGGGCGCATACCCTCACGCAAGACGTGTTGGAAATCTGATTTTTATATCTGGAATTGGTCCCAGACACCCTGAAACCAACGAAATTGTTGGCGACGCAATTAAAGATGAAAATGGAAATCCAATTGATTATGATATCAAGGCTCAGACAAAGCAAGTAATAGAGAATATCAAATCTATTCTTGAAGAAGTTGATCTATCACTTTCAAATGTGGTAGACTGTCTATGCTTTCTAGTAGATATGGACAGGGATTTCCAAGGATTTAACGAAATTTATGGGGAATATTTCTCAGAAATAATGGCTGCGAGAACAACCGTTGCAGTCACAGCACTACCAACTCCTATTGCAGTAGAATTGAAAGTCATTGCAAAATGCTGATGCCGGCAAATAATTCAAATGTGAACATTGAGTGAGCACAATAATGGAAGAAAATACTGAGTCAGGATTGGCTCTACTCTTCACTGCCCCAATAGCTACTGTTTCACTTATCATCGCGACCGCTTTTGGCGGGATTATTGGTTCGGTAGTTTGGATGCTCGGTAAAGTTTGGCAGATTGGGTTCCCAGCATTTTGGCGGATTAAAATAGAAAAAAAAGAAGTTTCAAAATCACCGTGTCCTGAAGGGGGAATCAAAGAGGGAGTCATTCTCGGTATTGCCATGAGCGTAGTGATGTTCATAGCATGGGTTTTAGCCCAAGATAGCCTTGATAATAGTGAAATTAGGGGTCATATTGAACCTTTTGGATTGCTTAATCCTTGGCTATATTTTGCAGCATTCGTCTACTGGTTTACATTCAACTCATTACTTGAAGAGTACTTATTTCGGTGGTTTATCTTTGAAAAGTTTGAGACCTTTGTTGGTGGGAAATGGGCAGTAATTCTAGCCAGTTTAGCATTCACATCACATCACGTATTTGTTAGTGCAGCAATGTTCCCATGGTGGGCAATAACTCTCGCTTCAATAGGTGTATTTACGGGCGGTGTTATGTGGTCATGGCTCTATTTGCGTCATAGAAGCATATGGCCATCCTATGTCAGCCATGTCATTGTTGATATCACAATGTTTGGCATCGGCGCCTATATTCTGTTTGCTTGATAGCAAATATACAACTAGAAACAATATGTTGAATTATTTTCAATCTATTTTCCAGCGTAGCAAGGCGATTGCCCCGCCTAAACCATTGAGTTGTTGGCCGGCATCGTGTCCATCTGATGCCTGAACTAATTGAGCACCTTTTTCATCAAGTCGATTGGTAAAATCAATCCATGTTTCATCTCCAATCAACTTCTCCTCATCCCTTAGAAGTTCAGAATTGACAATCAAAGTTTCAATCGCCCCATCTTCAAGTGCTTTTGCAATAATGTCGTAACCGTACGCAACAGGACCATCGGTTGCCATCCTCTTCAATGCCTCTTCTATCAATTCGGTTTGTTTTGCGATTGCTGTATCTCCAAGTAATTCAGCAGCCAAACCTTCTGCTAAGACCTGGTTAGCAGCCGGACGACCACCAATATTGGTGCCAACATTGAGTATTTTCTGCTCGCAGCCATTCATTCGCAATAATTTTTCAAATTGCTGACGAGCCATGCCTGGTCCACAAACAACGAGAGAGGCGTCTTTACTGAATAACAGTGAGGATTCTTTAGCTGCCTTAGCAAAGAATCCATCTCTAACAACCGCAGAACTCTTCTCTCGTTTGCCACCACCACGAAGAGTGAATGTTGCTAAATCCCGCATCCCATGAGATGCAATTTCGAATAGCATAATTTCGTCATTTTCAACCACTACAATGCCAATTAATGCACGACCACCATCTTGTACAGATTCGCTGAGTAACTGTTCATCAGCACGATTCCATCCGGTCTCAGCAATCAATTCTAACTCATCACCTAGACCAACATTGTGAGTATGAAATGACCCTTTGTCAATCGGCGCTTCGGTGATTACCCCGTGCAATCTTAAATTATCAGAGAATATCTGGAACTCTGAATCTTCAACAGAAATTTGAATCCACATTGGCTTCCGCTCTGCTGATTTTGCTCTGCCACCTTCTTGAGTCCCAGTTGTTTGGTCACGTCGGTGAGAAACCATCCCTGCAGATTTGTTTCCTTTCACTAATTGTGAGAGTACCCAAAGGTCATCCTCATGTTGAATACGAAGTTTCATCATGTCTTCGTCTCGTTTTAGAATCTGCATCTTGCGCCCCCCATTTCACCGTATTGCGTGATGCCTATTCAACTTCTCGCGTGTAAATACGGTAATGAAAAACAACAAATTTGAGGTATTCAATTTTACTCATTTCAGTTTATGCGCCGCTAGCCGCACCAGAGTAACTGTAGAATGTAACCATAGTCTGTGTATGACCTATGCCCTCAATTTTTGATAATTCATCCAAGATTGAATCCCCGAGGCTATCCATTTCACGAGCAACTACCTCAATGATAAAATCCCATTGGCCTGTAATTATATGACAACCAACAATAAATGGTAATTTACAAATCTCTTTGGCAACACTTCTACGGTCTTCCCTAGCTTTATTCCCAGCCCAATTTGCAAGTAAGAAACCATGTAATGGGAGGCCTAGTTTTTCGTGTGAAATTTTGACAGTAAACTTGTCAATAACGCCCCTCTCTTGAAGTCTTTTTATCCGATCATGAACCGTCACTCTCGGGATGTTTAGGCGATCAGCGATACTCTTTGTGCTAGCTCTAGCATCCTCAATTAGAAGTTCAAGAATTTGCGTGTCTTTGTCATCAAGTTGACTGAAAAGCATGATTGTCGTATCGGCGACTTATTCTTATTACTTCCGTCATAGTGTCGGCGTTTACCACCCAACCCCACCCTTTATCCGACAGACAACAACATTGTGTGGCGTATTGTTGAAGTCAAATGGGCCCCTCGTAGGGCTATGGCATCAGATGATACCGACAACCAGTTTGCAACAAAAGCAGTTCACTCAGGAACCAAACACATCGAGGGTGCTGTCAACACCCCGATTTTCCAATCATCAACTTACAAGTTAACTGAAGAGAGATATGCCGGTTGGGCTGCTGGCGCTCAACATACACTTCTGTACTCACGTCTTTCAAGCGTTAATTCAGATGCCGCGACAGAGAAGATTTGTGCCATAGAAGGTGCTGAGGACGGGTTGTTATTTGCTAGCGGAATGGCGGCGATTTCAACAACGCTTCTCGGACTTCTTTCCCATGGTGACCATTGTGTATCTGCTCCAGATGTTTATGGTGGAACCTATGGATTAATGACTGATGAATTACCACGATTTGGCATTGAAGTCACTTTTGCTGACATGACTGAACCCTCATCTTACGAAGCAGCCATACAAGATAATACTAAGATATTGTATATTGAGACTTTATCAAATCCAACCTTGAAAGTAGCGGATATCCCTGCTTTTGCAGAAATTGCCAAGCGCCACAATCTTTTGCTAATTATCGATAATACCTTCGCCACTCCGTGGGCAACTCAACCAATTGCAATGGGTTGTGATTTGGTTATACATTCAACTACCAAATACCTTGGTGGTCATTCAGATATTGTTGGTGGAGCAGTTGTTGGAGGCACTGACTTAATCGCTTCTCTCTTCCCTAAAAAGGTACACTTTGGTGGATGCCCAGACCCACATGCATGTTATCTTCTAGAAAGAGGAATACGTACACTTCACGCACGTATGCCAATACATGTTAGTAATTCCTTGGAACTGGCAAAACGGCTAGAAAACCACCCTAGTATTGACTCAGTAAATCACCCTATGCTTGAGGGAAACAGCCAATATCAAATTGCTCAAAAAGTCATGCCTAGAGGTACAGGGATGTTAGCCTTCACTGTAAATGGAGGCGATGAAGCAGCACTGAAATTCATCGGTAGTCTTGAAATTATATTTGAGGCAACTAGCCTTGGAGGAGTTGAAAGTTTAGTGGAATGCCCGTTCAATACAAGCCATATGTTTGTACCAGAAGAAGTTCGGATTGCGGCAGGCATCAATCCTGGATTTGTTAGAATGAGTATTGGAATTGAAGATGTCGAGGATATATGGGACGACATTGCACAGGCCCTAGCAAGCATCTAAAATAGTCCCTAGTAGGTGATGATGTGGATATTGTTGCCCTAACTGCTGCAGTTGCTTTCATGGTCCCAATGTGTTTTTCACCCGGGCCAAACAATCTGCTATGTGCTGCTCACGGATCTAAACATGGTTTCAGAAATACCATCCCACTAACTCTTGGAATGGTTACTGGATGGTCAACCCTAGGCATTGGAGTTGGGATGGCATCAACAGCAATTGAAAAAAATGAAGAAATATTCACCTTACTATCGTGGATTGGCGCACTATACATTGCCTACCTTGCCTACAAAATGGCTAATGCCAAACTAGTAGATTTAGATTCGAAAGAAACTGAATCAATTACTTCTCTCAAATACACAGAACAACCACTTGGATTCAACACTGGTGTAGTTCTACAAATTGTCAATGGCAAGGCGTGGATACACTTCCTCGTACTCATGACAACGTTTGGTGCCACATTTGGTCATGGTTTCTTGTCAAAAGTTACACTTGTAGGACTTAATGGCGTGTTTGGATACTGTGCAGTATTAACTTGGACTGCTTCAGGTGTGACACTGAGTAAAATATTCTCAACCCCAAAACAAGCACACATTCTGAATATTGGGCTTGCATTTACCTTACTAACTGTGGCAATTTGGATAATCATCCCTCACTAGAACCATTGGGATTTGGCATATTGAAGTGTCTATCCAAAAATACCCGTTTGGTTTCCATCCTCATCAATATCCATGTCAAGTGCTGCTGGCCTTCTAGGAAGGCCTGGCATGGTCATCATAGCACCACAAACAGCAACAACAAATCCTGCTCCAGCATTGAGACGCAATTCCATAATCGGCAAGGTGAAACCGCTTGGAGCTCCTATTTCGTGAGCGACATGGCTGAATGAATACTGCGTTTTTGCCATGCAAACAGCCAATTTATCGTATTTCCATTTCTTTATTAGTTTGAGATCACGTTCTGCCTGCTTGTGCAAGTCTATTGACTCAGCACCATAAACCATTGTTGCAACCCGCAACATTTTCTCAACGATACCCATCTTTTTGTCAAATAACGGCTCAAAGGGTCGGCCATTTGCTAAGTGGTCTTGGCAAGCTTCTGAGACTGCATGAGCAAGGTCAATTCCACCTGCCCCACCGCGTTGATGGCCATCAAAAACGACTGCATTATCAGCACCACATTCATCAGCGCATTTCAGCAATTCTTGAATCTCTGCTTCTGTATCAGTTGAGAAGCGATTTACAGAAACTACAACTGGGACCATGAATCGCTTCATATTCTTAATATGGCGGGCTAAGTTTGTCATTGCTCCGCGGGAAGCCGCATCTACATTTTCTTTGGTTAATTCTTCTTTTGATGGACGTTGTCCACCTGATGATGAAAAACCACCGCCATGTAACTTCATACTACGAACCGTGACATTGATGACTATGCAATCAGGTGGAATACCACTCGCAGCGGCCTTAATGTGAATCGCCTTTTCTGCGCCCATGTCAGAACCGAAACCAGCCTCGGTAACCACGTAATCAGATACTGCTAAAGCGAGGTTATCAGCAATCAAACTTGAATTGCCGTGAGCAATATTAGCAAAAGGACCTGCATGGATGAAAGCAGGGTCACCCTCTAAAGTCTGAACTAAATTTGGTAATAGTGCATTTCGCAATAAGATTGACATCGGACCTGCAGCCCCAATATCTTCAGCTTTTATGGGATTACCATCACGATTTTGCCCAACTACAATTTCACCAAGGCGCTTTCGTAAATCAAGATAATCACTTGCCAAAGCAAGAATTGCCATCACCTCACTAGCAGCCGTGATGTCAAATCGCTCCTCACGGGCAAAACCATTCAGTGCACCCCCCAAACCTATCGCAGAATTCCTAAGTGACCGGTCATTCATGTCTAAAACCCTAGGCCAAATAATTCTTGATGGGTCAATATCTAACTTATTTCCCTGATGAAGATGATTATCAAGAATAGCTGAACAAAGATTGTGAGCGGAGGTTACTGCATGAATATCTCCAGTAAAGTGGAGATTAATATCCTCCATGGGGAGGACCTGCGAGTATCCACCACCTGCTGCACCCCCTTTTATTCCAAAGACTGGACCCATTGATGGTTCCCGGATTACACAAACTGCATTTTTCCCAATACGATTCAAACCTTGGTTGAGACCAATGGTTGTAACCGTTTTACCCTCACCAAATGGAGTAGGGTTCACACTTGTAACTAAAATGAGGACACCTCTGGGTTTGTCACTACGATTTTTTAGCGCTTCCCACGATATCTTAGCAACGCCATTTCCTTGTGGGCAAAGGTCTTCTACACCTAAACCTAATTTCCATGCAACCTCTTCAATTGGAAGAGGATTAGCGGCGAGTGCGATTTCAAGGTCACTTGGCATGGAGGCTCGTGTTGCCAATAAGTATTCAAGTCTTCATCATTTTTTTGTTGAAACTATTGTGTTTAGAAGGATGAAATCAGATTTCGGTTACTCCTTTTGAATTAATTGACAATTCCAATAATATTGTAAGAACTCAATAATATAGAGTGGAGATGTTGAAGCGTGAGCCTTTTCACCAACCACGGTGTGGCAAAAGTGATGGCGAAGGGCCCAATAGTCTGTGCAGCTGTGGCTGGTAATCCAATCAGCCACTCCTTGACTCCATTTCTATTCAATAAAGTCGCCCAATTCTTACAAAGAAGTGGCCACAATATCACTTTTCGTGCATGTGAAAAAATCAGCCATAATTCTCTGATTGATGCGCTAGCGTGGGGTCATGCAAAGATGTCTGCAATCGCTAAGGAAGACGAAGGAGCAGACCTTGGTAAGCGAGAAATCTGGCTTTCTATTACTAGCCCACTAAAACACCAACTCCCTCCTGATTCTGGAGCAGAATGGACCATTGGCGAGCCAATGCTAGCATCGGTAAACCAAATGCGTCATGATGGGCACGAGTGGAAGGTGGCAAACACTGATGGGGCAGGTTTGTTGATGGTTGCTAGTGAATTTGGCTTCGATTTCAACTTGACAGATGATTTAGAACTCCCTTTGCTATGTATGATAGGGGGTGGTTCAACCGCGCGCGCATGTGCAGCCGCATGGACTGAAGCAGGAGGGAAAATATGGTGGAAAGAAGGGCGACGTAAACTTTCACCTCGAGGGCCATGGAAAGATTCAATGGTTGATGCAAAAGATGTTTGTGACCATTTTGGGAGAAGACTTCACATTGATTTTGATCAGCCAGCAGGTTCAATCCCCGAAATCAAAGGCGAACGAATTGATGCAGGTATAGACGCGCCTATTTTCCTATCAGCCAGTTATTCTGATGGTGATTTTGAATCGGTCATTGAAAATGAATGGGGCTTATTTCTAGATGGGAGATGGCTACTTGCCGCCCAGCATCTGCAAGGGTGGGCACACCTTTACAACCCATCTGCCGCTGATGATTTGCCTACACTTAGAGAATTAATGGACATTATTATTTCTGCCTAAAATATGAACAATGCGGCGACTCATTCAAAGGGAATTGGGTTGAAGCAAATACTCATGAAGAGGCAAGGGGGTGTGGCATTGGTGCTATCAGCACTTGTCGCGTCAGCAATTCTGACCTCCCTAATGATTACAGTAACTGCTGAATCAAACGAAGAATCCTCAAATTTCACTTCACCTGTAAGTGCAGATAGATTTTCACCTGGTTGGAAAGATTCTAGATATGTAGATTCAGAGAACAACTTGAAGGATATTCGCCTATACTATCCTTCTGCACAACCTGGGGAGGATGAGCCTATTGATTGCGCATGGGCACCTTACCCTTGGCTAGCATTCCATGCTGACGATGGTGAAGGTTTTGATGATTATTCGTGGCTAGGCGAGGAGCTTGCTAAGGCTGGTTATTTCGTGGTTATCATCGGAGAAGAAAGAGGGGGAGATGAGTCCTATCAAGCAATTCTAGACCATGTACAATTGATTGAAGCTATTGGATTCATCAATCTAACAGGTAATCCAAATCGTGGACCTGCAGGTGCGCAGGGCTGTATTGACATGGACCACTGGGGTGTTGCTGGCCATGGGAAAGGTGCTGGATTAGCAATGGTTGTAAGCAGTTATTGGGGCTCTGTTTTTAGTTCCGGGCAATACCAACCACCAAGGGCTCTTTTTGGTGTTGGACTGGATATTGATGACATAGGAGAAAATATTCAAGCAATTGGATTAGCGAACCCCGCTCATTCATTGTTTCTGACTGGCACTGTTGATACTGTTGCACCAATTGATGAACACATCAAGCCATTACTCCAGCAGTGGAATGGTGGTTGGCAACTGTTAGAAGTTGTTGGAGCAAACCACGTCCAGTATGAAGATGACCAATCATTCCTCGATAACTTGTTTGATGGCGATGCTACGATGACTGAGTCAGAACAACAACAACACGCAATTAACAAATTCACACCGTTCCTAGATTTAACCCTCAAAGGTGAGGATGAAATTTGGTATGCAGCATCTAGCAGAGAAAATGACCCAAACCAACCCTCAGATGGAAATTCTTATCTTTCAGAAAATCTTGATGCAAACCAATTCTATCTTATTAATCTTGAAGAAACCTTGCTAGATGCTCCTGCAGGACGCCATTCCCCTGTAGTATTTTATGACCATCAGACTAACAATACGGTTCTTGCGGCTGGTTGGAGCGGGGGCAATTTCTCCGACATGTGGACTCTTGACTTGAATGATACAGCAGAGTGGGAAAGTACAGGAAGTGGACCTAATTCAATTGGAACTAACACTTTTGCTAGTGATGGAGTAGCCAGTGGCATAATGGTTGGACAGAGTGATACAGGTGACCCTACAATGTGGTCATGGAATGGTTACTCCTCCTCATGGACATCATATTCAGAAGGTGTACGCCCATCTGGAATGAGTTCTCAAGCGATGGCATGGGACTCAGGCTCCCAACGATATATTTCATACGGTGGTCAAGAGGCTGTTTCTGGTAATTACACAAACGAAACTTGGGCCTTCAATCCAGGCAATGCAGTTTGGCAAAATCTTAGTGCAGTGAATTCGCCACGTGGGATTTCAAATCCTGCTATGTTCTTCTCTGAAGGGTGGAATAGAACAATTCTATTCGGTGGCTATGATAGCGGGAAAAATCTCTCAAATGAGACTTGGATGTTCAATGGGGAAACAAACACTTGGTCAAAACTGTCCCTTCCGGGAAGTTCCCCTACTGGACGAGCTGGGATGGCAACTGCTATTGATAGAGAAAATCAAGTCGCCTACATATTCGGTGGCATTGCTCAGAATCAATTTGATTCAGGGATTGACTATTCCAATGAATTGTGGAAATTAGATTTGGCTCAATTAACATGGACTAAAATGCCTAGTTGGGGTATTGATGCAATGTGGCTTTCTGGCATGACTGTTGATAAATCCAGTAATAAATTAGTTTTGTTTGGTGGCATGAATGATAACATATTTGACCAAACTTGGCTTTATGATTTAACTGAAGAAGAATGGGAATTGCATGCATCATCTTCAGCGATTACCTCAACTGATGTGATACACATTTCAGCAACTGTTTCTGAGCGTGATTTAGATACACCACCCAGCACTCTTGAAATCAACTGCCGCGTTGTAGGTCAATCGAATTGGACAAACGGTAATTGGAACGCAGTCAATGATACAGCAATGTGTGATTTGTCTCCTTATTCGTTGGAACCTGGATTCCACACTGCTGAAATGAAGGCATCACATGATGGGCAGCAAGCATCTGTCAAGATTACTTTTGAAAGGGCAAATGCGCCACCACAATTAGCAATCCCTATGCCATATTTTATCATTGATGAAGAGGGTGAATTAATCGTAAATGCTAGTGAATTAGCAACAGATGTTGATGGACATGAATTGAGATTCATAGGCAATGAGTTCACTTTCACGCCACTACATGAAGGAGATCCTGAACCCAATTTAGATTATATCTTACAAGATGATAGAAGAGCAGTAAAATTAGTTGATTTGGCTGACTGGACCGAGCGTCTTGGAGATACTTGGTATACTGTCTGCGGGGAAATAAGAGATGAGTCAACCCCAGGTAATCCACCATCACGGGTTCCATTTTGTTTTGAATTGAAGCATCAATCAATTGATGACCCATTTGTGGTTCTAGAACACCCGACATTTACTATGACGGAAGACCAAAATTCAACCAATTTCAATTTAGCCCCGTATATGACGGATGAAGAATTAGATGCTGTAGCAATCCATTGGGATACACAACTCGATTATTATGATATAGAGAGCGATTCTTATGGCGATAATATCAGAGTTACGGGAATTCAAGAGGGACCAGACTCCGTTTCCCCCTACACTTCGAATGTGATGGTTGAGCCAAATGAACATTGGAATGGTGAAGAAGAAATTTCTTTTTGTATGCATCATTATGATGGCGGAGACACATTAGCAAATGGTAACTGCGTATGGTTGAATGTCACTTTTATTGTAACTCCAGTTGCAGACCCACCTATTTTTAACATCAGTCAAATCACTCTGCAGGAAGACACCATCAAAGATATTCCACTATCGGAAATCGTATGGGACCCAGATGGTGATGAATTGAACATAACTCTTGAATATGGTGAGTCAAATATTACCCTAGAATTTTGGCATGAACAATTACGTGTGTCCCCTCAATCTGATTGGTTTGGTAGAGCAGTTGCTTGGTCACTGGTTGCTACTGATGGTACAGAATCTACTCGGCAACCAATGCGGATTATCGTAGAACAGATTGATGATGAAACCATTGTCACATGGCAGAGACCTGCTGATATTATTGAAAATATGACATCTCTCAGATTGGATATCAGTGATGTGGACAGTGATGGCCCCTGGCTAATTGAATATTCATGGAATGGTGAAGATTGGAAAGGAATCACCCCTTCGTGCGCTGAAGATAGTACAAATCAATTTGAGTGCCAAGCAGACATCCTTGCTCACGACCTTCCGTATGGAGACCATAAATTGAATCTCCGTGTTAATGATGGTTACTCTACTAGTGAGGAGACCAGTTATTGGGTTGAAAAGGCAGACCCTAATGGTGGTGGCCTTTCAAGTGACGGTACATCAAGCGGCCTAAGTGGACTTGCTTTTATCATCGCAGGTGTCTTTCTCTTGCTAGGCGGAGGGGTTCTTATTTTCGCTATGATGAAACGCGACGAGAACACATGACAATACTCAACTGATTAATTACCACACAGAGTTGGTATTGTTTGAATACTATTCACAATGGAATGTTGCCGTGCTTTTTTGGTGGTGTCCATTCTCGCTTATTCCTGAGTAAACGCAACGACCTAATGAGGCGGATTCTAGTTTCCTGAGGTTCTATTACATCATCAAGCCAACCATTGCGTGCTGCAACATATGGGTCGCCAAACTTACGCTTGTATTCAGACACTAATGTCTGGTGTGTATCTTCTTGGTTCTCAGCAGCTTTTAGTTCTCGGCGATGTATGATGTTCACAGCCCCGTCTGCACCCATTACAGCCAACTCCCCAGTTGGCCATGCAACATTGAAATCAGAGCCCAAATGTTTGCAAGACATTGCTAAATATGCACCCCCATAGGCTTTACGAGTAACTACAGTCATTTTTGGAACAGTGGCCTCAGCATAGGCATAAAGCAATTTTGCTCCATGGCGAATTATCCCACCCCACTCTTGAACTGTACCGGGTAGAAAACCTGGAACATCAACGATGGTGAGTATCGGGATGTTAAAGCAATCACAGGTTCTGATGAAGCGTGCTGCTTTGATGCTAGCATCAATATCTAGACAGCCTGCAAGGACTTTTGGCTGGTTAGCAACAACTCCAACTGTCGCCCCATCCAAACGACAAAAACCGATGATAATATTGTCAGCATAAGTTTCAGACAACTCAAGAAAGTGCTTGTCGTCTACAATCTCCAAGATTACTTTGCGTATGTCATAAGGATGATTAGTATCATCTGGAATTAAATCTTGTAATACATCACAACTGCGATTAGCCCCATCACTGGTTTTACTGATTGGTGGCTCTGCTAAACAATGGTCTGGCAAGAATGAAAGCATCTCTGAAACAATTTCTGTCGCATCATCTTCATCAGCCGCAATCATGCAAGCAATACCTGAACGACTTGCATGTAAATCAGCGCCTCCTAATTCATGTGGTGTGATCTCCCCACTAGCAGTTTCTTCTGTTTCTAAAGGACTAGAGAGAAATAATTGTCCATGCTCTTGGCCAAGAATAACGAAATCGGCTAACCCCGCTGCTAAAGCAGATACACCAACGACTGGGCCAAGAACAAGACTAAACATAGGGATTCGGCCACTACAAGCAACTATTCGGTCAAGTAATACTCCAGTCCCAGCAAGTGAATGCACTCCATCATGGGCTCGCTGTCCACCACCATCCCAAATCCCAACAAGTGGAATTCGAGCCCGCTCAGCCATTTCGGCGAGCTTTGCAATTTTCAGAGCATGCATTTCCCCCATTGAGCCACCGAACACTGAGAAGTCTTGAGCAAAACAAAAAACTCTCCTACCATCAACGGTGCCATGACCACATACTACCCCGTCACCTTCAATTGGATGGATATGAAGATTAAATTGGTCGTTCCTATGAGTAACAAAACTATCAACTTCTACAAAAGAATCCTCATCAACTAACGCGTTGATTCTTTCCCAAGCAGTTCTTCTCCCACTAGCACGCAAAGCATCAACCTTAGTTTGCCCACCAGCAGCAGATGCTCTTTTCCGCCGTAACAATAACTCCTCCGAATTATCGCTAGAAGGTGGAGGAACTGCTACCATCAATATACTCCAATCACCGAAGGTGAATCACGATAGCGGTAAGAAAGATTGGTGAAGTTTCCAATTGGATATTCATTTTTTCAATTGAAAAATCAAATAGATGAAGGATTCTCCCCCACCAGATTTTCAGCCCACGCCGAGGAGATTTCATTTTCCTTTAATCCGAGGGATAAAAGATAGTGAAGTTTGACCATAGAAACCTCAGGTGTGAAAGTAGTTCCATGACCTAGAATACCTAATTCTTGCTGGTCCCGACCTTTGGAATAAACGTCCAAATGAACTGGACCTGATATGCACTGAGTTGTAATCACGGCTATACCGCCTCCAGCGATGTAATTTGATATTGCATCTTGAACCTCATCGTTCTCCGGTGCATCCCCTGGGTTATCAAGAGGTAAATGTCCTAAACCAGTACCCCAGAATAACACACCTTGGTAACCGTTTTTCATTGCATGGACGATTTGGTCAGATTGAAGATGTGGGCCAGATATGAGTTGCATGATTTTTACATCACAATCAAAATTTGTTGGCTCTAAGTTCACAATTCGTGGATTAGCACTTAGTAAATTGGAATATGAATCTGTGAGAGTCATATTTACCCCGTCTCTATCTATTGAGATTGATGCGAGGGGGTTTTGGTTGATTGAAACAAAAGCACCCCGCTTTGAGGAGTGATTCTTTCGTACTGCGCAGCCCGGATTTACAGCGATGGTGCCATCATCACCAGAACCATGCATCACAACCACTGTTGAATCTGTTACGCCTGATGGTTCAGGTCCAAAAGCAGCCCAGTGGACTGCGGCAATTAAATTCTCAGCACCATCTGTTGACCCGCGGTCAGATGACCGTTGTGAACCGGTCAAGGCAATTCTTCCAGCAGGTCTCCCACCTGTTCCCGAAAACGCAAAGGCAATTGCTGCAGCAGAAATGTGCATCGTATCAGTCCCATGAGTAATTACTACTCCAACAGCACCTGCACTAAAGGAAGTTGCAACCGCCTCGACCATTCGGTTCCAGTGTTGTGGTCGGACATCATCCGACCACATATTGCCAAGTTTTTTGGTTTTAATTTGAGCGATTTCAGCCAATTCAGGTATTGCAGCTAGTATTTCTTCTGGCTCAAACCGAGCAGTTACAGCACCGGTTGTATAATCAACTTTGGAGGCAATGGTACCTCCTGTGTGGAGTATGTGTATAAGTGGTAAGTCTGCGTTCATAGAAACCTCTGGAGAATCTAAATTAGCAGATTTACTAGCACCGAGATCAATGATGGACTCAACCATATTCAGGGAGTGAGTAGCATTGTATCCATTGACCAATTTTACAGTAATATGCTCTGCTGCTGTAGCCGCTAACAAAACCCCTTCAACTTCGGTCGGACCATTCCAAGTAGTAGTAACTAATCTTACCCGAGTGCCGACTTCGGGAACCTCACTCTTCTCTACCATCAACCTGCGGGGCACGACTTAGCCCATCAATTCAACCCTTCAAGTATTGTGAAAATGTTCATCTTTGAGAGTGTGGGAATTAATCACACACATTTTTGAAATTCTCGATAACAACTCGAAGACTAGGTGTTTTTTGATGCCGGGAGCGGGGCTCGAACCCGCGACCTTCGGATGTCTCAGACACCTCAGGGGAGTATAGCGCTCACCGTTCTGCCATTTCTGGCTACCCTATGAGTCCGACGCGCCACCAACTACGCCACCCCGGCAATGAACCGCCCGACCGGCAGAACCTCTTTGAACGATTCGGGGAAATTAATGCAAAGTGCACAGCACTGACGAGTACCTAAACAAGCGAACTAATGATAGGTTGCTCGCGCTCGGCGGTACCGAAGCACATGGTTGACCTCAACACAGCGATGCAGGCGGCAAGGGCTGAAAACCGCCATAAGAAGAGAAGTGGTGATGACAGAAAGGCTAGACCAGGTGGTAAACTTGGAGTAGAGAACTTTGACCCTAAAGATCATGTTGAGAAAGAAGTAGCTGATACCATCTCAATGTGGCTAGTTATCACTTTTGGCACACTCATTTCACTCATTATGAGATATGTTATGATGCCAGGAATGGATGGCCCAAAATCAGTCCTGTGGTTTCTCCCCCTCACACTCGTAGCAATTGTCCCATCACTACACAAAGTTCTGGTTCCTGAACCATACAAATCGCGCTATACACTTGGCAACTGGTTTCGAGCAGCGATGCTTTTCATATTCACTTGGTTAGCACTTTCATTCATTCTAATAAACCCACCAATCGGAGATATCGGCGCACCAGATATTGCTGGGAAAATGACCGTTGTAATTGTTGACGGAGAAGATATTTTGATTGACAACGACAACCTAAGCAGTAAGAGTCTTTCTTTTACACTCGACAGAAATGGTAGTAGTGGAGAAGCATGGATGGTATTCTACATCAATGACAATACTGACCCAAGTCTTGCAACAATCAATTTGACTTCACTTTTGGACGCCCCAGGTGAAACTACTCAAGAGTTAGCTGGAGGGGATGTTGACGACTATAGTAACTGCACCACCATCATAGATGGCTTGCGTGAATCTCAACAAAATGCGATTAAAAAGCACTATTACGATGCATGCGTCGCAATCAATCTTGGCGTGCTACAAGCAGGAGATTATCACCTAACTGTCACACTTAGTGAAGATGGGGACCCTTGGGTCAATACTCGGGTCATTGAGTATGATTTGACTGTAGTCTGAATTAGCACCACGCAGGATATAATAAATCACTGTGTAAAGCCTTTATTTCATCAAATATTGGTTTGAGTTTGTTGCATATCAGTTGTGAGCGAGTTCTCTCATCAATTTTCATATTTCTCCATTTTCTAACGAATGGTGCTACTGCAGTGCAAGCAATCAAGTCGCCCACCCAAAACAAGTCACGGTTTAGTGCCATGATGCTCTGTAGTTAGTTCCTATACACCTGATTTCCCTAGGGAGAGGTAAGTGTCAAACTGAAAGTGAAGAAATGATAGATTTTAATCACTAAGTAAACGGCAAATGTTTGAACACATTGCATCTAATTGAAGTGCTTCGCCGCCACCTTCTACCAGCCTAAAGTCAACTTGAGCCAGCATTTCAGTTAATTCTAATTTCTGTATTTCTTCAAGAAATTCTGTATCATACATCGCCCTGTGAAGTTGATTGATGAAATCTGTCCCAGCCAATCCATATTTGTCCAAAATTGTTTGAAGCCGACGGCGAGAGGGGTGGAATCCATCTCTTTTACAAGCCAAAAGGAACTCGTGTAATTGTTCAGGCGGAGCTGTTGCCGTAGTCTCATAAATTAGTGCTCTTGTCACATGTTTGTCAAGTGAGGCAGCAACCTGAAGTGCGGTTATTGCTTTTCGTAAATCACCCTGACTAACATTGATTATCGCCTCTTTAGCATCATCATCAAGAGTTACCTCTTCCGAATCTGAAATATCTGAAATTTGTTTAGCGATTTGATCACTAGCTAATGGCCTAAATCGGAACACCGCACAACGTGATTGAATTGGCTCGATTACTTTGCTTGAGTAATTACAAGAAAGTATGAATCTGCAGGTCTCCGAATATTGCTCCATTATACGCCTCAATGCACCTTGTGCATCCGAGGTAAGAGCATCGGCTTCATCAAGGAAAATAACCTTGAAAGTCGCCCCTCCGAGCGGACTTGTCTTGGCAAATTGCTTGACTTTGTTTCTAATGCTGTCCAAACCACGCTCATCACTAGCATTCATCTCTAGAATATTGTCTCGAAATGAATCCTGAAAAACATCTCGAGTCAAGGCAATCGCCGCAGTGGTCTTACCAGTACCTGGTGGGCCAGCAAAAAGCAAATGTGGGAAAGTACCTTGCTCCGAATAGGCTTTCAGCCTACCGATAACTGCAGGTTGGCCACGAATATCACCCACCGTTTGGGGGCGATGTTTTTCAACCCACATCTTAGCCATGACACCCCGCCCAGATACTGCCTTTAACCGGCCGCCGATAACCATTGTTACTGTAGCCTAAAAATTAATTTTAGATGAAATGGGCTCTATGCGTAGCATAGTCCTAACGCCGAAAGCGGTTAATGCAGGCACCACCTCCCCTTCAAGGATTGTCATGGTGATGAGGCAAATGAACAACAAGACATGGACTGCCATAATTTTGATTTTGGTAATGATTGCAGTACCTTGGACAAGCATGCTTAACGGACCTGAATTAGATGTGGATTCAAGACCTGCATGGGCTACTGGCTCGTCAACATCTGCAACAGATACTGGGCTGAATTTATCAAGTCCAAATGCCACTCATGGAAGTGATGCAAACCTTAACTTGACCAATGTCAACGGTATGGAAAGTGTTCTTTTGTTTAGTTTCCCTTTAACAACGCCAAGTGGGCCAATTCCTTCCGCTGGTTCAATTCAGAGCGCAACTCTCACCCTCTACATCACTGGTGGGATGTCACAGGGGTCAATGTATGCCTTCGCTGCGCCGTTAAAGGCTGAATTTGACGAAGGGAATGCCACTTGGTTCAATAGCACACACAACAGCACTTGGCAAGTTGGTGGAGCAAATGGAACTAACGATAGGGGTTCTTGGGAGCCACGCAGTAATTCATTTTCTTCAAGTTCATCTTCATTCTCTATCAATGTGACATCTATCGCTCAAAGTGCATTGGCTAGCAATAACAACGATGTAAATCTCACCGTTTCATCTGTTGGCCTAGGTATCCTAACGGTTGCTAGCCGTGAACACCCAACCACTGCAAAGCGACCCACTATGTCATTTGTTTACGACAGCACACCGCCTGCAGCAGGCTCGGCAATTATTCGTGGTGGGCCAGTAAATGATAGCGTACCAACCACAGGCGCATTCACACTAACCGCAGATACTACTCCGACTTTAGGATGGAGTGGTTTGAATGGTTCAGGTGTTGAAGTTCATATCTCACAATCAAATGATTTCCGGAGTATAGACGATGGTTCATGGCTTTTCTCATCATGGGGAAATAGTGGTTTTGCGATGACAGCGAATGGGACTTTCACTATCCCAAGTTCTTCAAGCCTTGATTTAGGAATGGCTGCTTACTGGCGAGTTAGGGCATCCAAGGGGGATCAACTCTCTGAATGGCAAACAGGAAAATTCCTTCTTCCTTCCATTAGCGCCTCCAACAACGGCAATAATACCGCGACTTTTGAACTACTACGAGATTCATTAAGTGTTGATGGCGGAACTATTCATGATGCTTGGTTGTTATCTGGCAGTTCTAATTTGAGTGGGGGTAACACCGATAACATATGGATTGGCAACTCAAATAACACGTCACGTGATGATATGTCAGCGCTCATGCACGTTGACCTAGACCATACTGGATTGCATTCCAACGCTACGATACTCAGTGCCTACATGCAGATGAGGAGAACTGACAGGCAGGGGGATGCATGGATTAGTATCCATGAATTCAGCCAAACGAATTGGAGCGAGGATACTGCATCTTGGGACAATTACTCAGGGAATCAGTCTTGGCCAAACGGTGGCCTTTCCAACAATATTGGTTCATCTTTGGATATTCTAAATAGCGACAAATCTGGACCTATTTTCAATTTTGATGTAACCTATTCCGTTCAGGAATACATGCGTGGAGTACACCAATCGGGAACTGGAGATGGGATTTCTTTCCTTTTACAATCAGTTGGAGCAAACAATAAGTGGGTAAGATTTGCTGGAAGTGAAGAAGGCGATTGGACGCAGCGACCAAAGATGGTGATTACCTATGCATGGGGTGATGGAACTGGCCCATCTGATACTGTTACTGTACAATCACCTCTTGATGGTCAAGGGGTTTGGTTAGTAGTGAATAATAATATCACAGCAGATTTAACCCCAACCCTCAATTGGTCAACCACCGGTCATACAAACGACGAAGTTCGAATTGAATTAGCTGGTAATGAGGATTTTACTCAAGGACCATTTTATCGTGTTGATAGCCGCGATACGAACAGTGGAATCAACACAACTACTGGGACATTTACTGTCCCATCAAGTTGGGGACTTGACTACGGCGAAGATTACAATTGGCGTGTGCGCTGGATTGAAGATGGCGACTGGGGCGGTTATTCCTCAACCCCAGGCTTTATCATCTCAACAATCAATTCAACTTGGGTTTCGAATAATACATGGCAATTCCGATTACGACATTCAAATGCATCACACACAATGGATGCACCTTTCTGTGCTGATACTTACATTGACAGCCTCGGCCCAAGTTCAACCAATAATGGTGGGGAATTATCAATCTCAAGTAGTCAATATACTATCTTTGGATGTGATATCCGTGGTCACATTCTGCCACCCGGTCTCGCAGTAACAGATGTTCAGCTAAGGATGAAATCATCATATCTCTCAGGTTCTGTTTCAGCCTCAGCGTATGAACTAATCAATCACAGATGGGATGAAGGAAGCGCAACTTGGGAGAATTATGAGGGGGCAAATAATTGGTCTGGATTTGGAGCATCAGGCGCCGACCGAGGCCAACTGCTTGATTCTACAACAATTTCTGGTGGTTCTCCAACTTGGTTCACATGGAATGTCACCGTTGCAGTACAGAACTCAATGCGATGGAATGTCCCTGTTGACTTCCTAATAGTCGGGTCAGGGTCTGGAGCAGCAGCAATGTTGGATAAGGAAAATGCTGGAAATTCTTCTGAGTATCCTGAACTTGTCATCAATTACAGCCCTGGTTCAATGGCTGTACCCGACCCACCTCAACTATCCGCTCCAATCAATGGCGTTTGGTCCGTAACAACTGGAATGCTTATCGCTCCTGATGGAACACCTGAAATGACTTGGAACCATACTGGTATTGTATCAGCAAATGGCTGGGTTGTTGAATTAGATACCACTAACACGTTCAACAGTAATGACTTGAGAGTTGCCCGCTCATGGGTTCAAATAAATGATTTTGATGTACTCAACCGAACCTATACGCCATCTTCTAATCTCAGTACTAGTGAAGTTTGGTATTGGCGAGTGCGAGGCTCCTCCCTCACAAACCAACTCGGAAACTGGAGCAGTATTGCTGACTTTGTAGTACCAGATATTGAGAGTGGGTCTCTTGATGCTGACAATTCATACATTGTAATTAGACCCGGTGCTGCTGTAGCAAATCAAGGCATACCAAATGTCCCTGATACATGGATAGATGCGAATGCGAATAGGAACACAACTCACCAAGGTGCGAGCCACTTAGTCGTTGGATGTACTTCTTCTGATTGTCCTAAATCGTCAATGATATCATTCCCATTGAGTGAACTCCCGCAACCCAATAATGCGAGAATTGTCAGTGCACAATTGCATCTTTGGCCGTTCTCAGTTAATACAACCGTTGGCGGAGATGCACCTCGTATTTCAGTTCACAGAACCCTTCGTAACTGGGACACAAATGCCACCGGGGCATCATGGACCGGAGATGCAAGTAATAATTCTACAACGATGTGGAGTCAAGCAGGAGGAATAGGTAACGGCGATGTAGGCCCCTTAATCGACATTGCTAGTCCGATAGCATCAAGTTGGTTCAGCCTAAATGTGACTGAATTAGTTCACGATGCTGTCACTGATGGAGATAACAGAGTAAACATGACATTACGTTCTGACACTAATGCTTACGCTGAAGCAATGTTTTACAGCGCAGATTATACTTGGGCATCTAGCCGACCATTCCTGAAACTATGGTATCGGAATGGAACTGGCTCTGCCTCAGTCGGCACACCTTCACTTTTGGATCCGGCAAATGGAAATATCACCTGGGATATCTCAGGACACTCACTCGGTAGTGACCAAACGCCCTTGCTATCATGGACCAATTACACAGCTAATGTGGATGGTTGGAGACTTTTCATCTACAATGATAGTAATGATGTCAGAGATGGCTATCAAATATTTGACAGTAGAACTGATCCTGGATTTGATCTAACAAATATGACTTGGACTCCTGCTTCTAACTTCGCCACCGATTCAAATCAGCGGTGGTTTGTTCAAACAATCAAAGATGATATCTATGGAAACAGAAGCAGTAGTTTCACCTTTGATGTACCTAATGCACTAGGCTCAGAAGTAAACTCAACAGATGCTCGTTTGAGAGTTATTGAAGGTGGGGCTTTGACTCGTTTGTCTCTGCCAATGTCCTTCGCTGATACTATGCTCAACTCTTATTGGCCAAACAGCAATGCAGGAAATAGTCAGATACTTTCAGTTGGTAGAAGCCCTTCGACATTCAGTACTAGCCACAAGTCTACGAGCATAATGAGGATTGATATTTCCACATTGCCAATCCCTAACCCATGGGAAGTCATCACTGCAGATGTGGAATTGTATTGCTACAGTTGTTCACCTTCTAGCTCTAATTCAATGACGATGACTGTCCATCCACTGCTAGTTAATTTCACCGAATCACAGGCCACATATAACAATCTGAATGCAACAATAGCATGGCCAAGTCCGTCAATTGGAGGTGTTGTTGACTCTGTAACCGTCATGGGAGATGGATGGTATTCATGGAATGTGACACAACTAATGCAAGCGGCTCGTATACGCGGTGATGATACCCTGCTTTTGGCTTTCACAGGAAGCAGCACTTCAAACACCATCTTCAAACAGTTCCTCAGTTCAGAAAACGCGGTAGATAGAGACCTAAGCCCGGTACTCAATATCACCCACCGTATTGGAACTCAATGGCTACCAGCAGACGCTACTAACCCAGTCCCCTCGATTACCTCAACCTTGTGGGATATCGGCACTCCAAGACCATCAGCAAGAGACCCTGTGACTCTGCAGTGGTCACACCCAGCCCCTTCAAATGTGACCGCATGGCAAGTTCAATTGAGTTCACAAATGGGTTTCGTGGCAAGCACCACCAACACTCTTGACTCAAGTAATGCACTCAGTTATGATGGGACTTTTGGTACTACCCCACTCTCATACACAATTGATGTCCAAGGAGACTTACCACCTGGATGGTCTGGTTGGCCTGATGCTTGGCTATACTGGAGAGTCCGCCCAATAATTGGTGATTATGTTGGTAATTGGACAGATGGGGGCGAATTCCGCGTTCCTGCTGACCAAGGCAGCGATGATGGACTTGGTAACCACACCGTGCTAATGCACCGTGGTTCTGTGTTCTCCTCAAGTGGCTATTTGCCAACCGTCCCAGATACATGGATTGACTCCACACCAAATGCAGGCACCAACACACCTCAAGGAAGTAACTCAACACTTGCAGTTGGCAACTCACCCTTCCAGTCTGGCCAAGATTCTGTGGCATTAATTCAGTTTGACCTCGGTGAGTTACCATTCCCATCCAATATGCTTGCAACAACGGTTTCTCTGAAGATGTATCGTTCTGGCTACTCTACATCTGGAACCGCAACGGTTGGAGTGTACGAATGTAATTCATTCTCAGAAACTGATACTTGGAATTCATTCTCACTATCAACTAATTGTAACTCCACTGCAGCATCAACCCTCAGTCAATCAGTCGGTGGATTTGGAGGAGTATGGTACGATTGGGATGTTACTACACTAGTACAAGCGGCAGGTTACAATGGCACTGTTTCAATGGCAATCAAAGCACCGAATTACGCAGGTTACCTACAATTCACTTCTTCTGAAGCTGGTGCGAGTGCTTATCGCCCACAATTAGTAATTGGTTATGTTGACAACCAAAATGGGACTCAGTCACCCGCAACACCAATTCTATCATGGCCAACTGACCAACAGGTAATCTACTCCGTTTCACAATACGATGATTTCCTGCTTGATGCCCCGGTAAGACCGGCCCTCACATGGAATCATGCAGGTGATACTACCGGATACATTGTTAGAATGTGGAACTCAACTGATTCAAACATGTTCTATTCGTGGAATGCAACAAGCAATCAAGGATTATTCTCTAACACCACAAGTCTTGCTACCTTTACCCCAGGATGGGACTTAGAAAAGGGGGGTGTTTACTATTGGAATATTCAAGGTATTAACGGCTCTATTCTAGGGCCACGCTCATCAACATGGG
>DUDF01000061.1 GCA_012959435.1 Candidatus Poseidoniales archaeon | reverse complement strand
CCAATTAATCCCAAAAAAACACTTGAGATAAGCAGAAGGGACAACATAACCGCGAAGCGGGGGTGCATGACGCTAGTTTTCATCAATATGCCACCCGCGTTTGTAGTTGATGACAATTGCCCTCCCTGCCACTAGGTAGAAAGCGCACCTACAAGGTGCGGGCAGGTTGAAGAGAGAGTGCACGCCACGCAACACCAATGACAGCAGTTCAACCTGCAAGCCGCTTTAGCAGCGTATTGATTGTGCTTGCACTGATTGCAGTCACACTGTCTGCATTCTCACCTGCTCCAGCAAGTGCTCAAGAATCGGGCAAATACATCCCATCTGGTCCTGGGCTAAATTGGACTATGCCAGATACCCACATGCTTTTCGTCAACGGCACTGAAGGACAAGATGCTCCTGTCAATTTGAATCGAGAGTATCCATATTTCACTGGAGAACCGCTTTTCCGAACCTTCAACGTTGGCACAACAACCGTAATTGAAGTGGAGTCAGAACCAGCAGTGGAGACTGTTGTCCTTTCTGGTGAAGCTGATGTTTTTGTTTATTCATCACTTGTTTCAGACACCTCATCTTGTCTATTTGAATCGGGTTTCCCGGGTGCTGGAGCAACCTCATTCACCGTTTGGCTGGATGTTGGTACAACCACCGTAATTGACGGTGAAGAAACAGATCCTGAGGTAATGCAAGACGGCTGGGAACAGCCTACTGAATTTCATGTCAATGGCACTTACAACAATGTCACACTTGGTGAAGGAGATGTTGTCACACTAACAATTCAGGTCACCCATGGCTGTATTTCCTCCCAAGGGAGAGTGTACTGGGATGCTTACCAATCTGCTACAAGGGCTGTACTTTCAGGTGAAATGTTGCAACCAGAGTTGGAGGTAAACGCTGATGCAAATGGCTTGGTGCGAATTGAGTTCACACCAATCAGTCCGTGGGGTGGTGATGATTACAGTTGGCAATTCATCGATATTGTAGGGCCACTTGGCGGATGGGAAGAAGCGCGACACCTCTCAACCAAACCTGCTGAAGATAGTCATGTAGAACATTTTGAGATACCTCATGGTAGTAGACTTGTAGAAGCGAATAGAACCGCGTTAGTTTGGATTTCAAATGCCACGTTACAACCAGGGAAATACATGGTTGATTCTTGTTTTATTCTAACGGCTGGTGATTATAATGAAGATTGTGATTCTGAAGATTCAGACCACATAGTTGCGGTTTACAGATTTGAAGTAGAGTCTCAAGACAATGCTATCGCAGGCTCTGGCTGGTTTTGGCTAGTATCAATATCAACATTGTTGGGATACCTTGGACTTCGCTTGAAGAGTGGGTTATTACCTTGGCCTACACTAGTTCTTTTACTGGTTCTAGCCCTTTCTTCAATGGCTCCTGCCGCTACTTTGCCATCATTAGAGTTCGGGGCTACAAGAGATGATTCTTCGGCCCCAACCTTCTCGCTACTACAACATCCTTCTACTGGTCAAGAATCAGTTTCACTAAACGACCTGTTGTCTGGTCATGATGCTGTTGTACTTGGGGTATTCACATCAGGTTCACCTAATGCCGAACAACAAAAAAGAGATTTTGACAATGCTAGTGAACGACTTGGAGATTCTGTTGCTTTCGCTCAGATTGCGACAGGTGAAGGTGTTCAACCTACTGACCTCGACTATTATGCAAATTTACTCAATGAAAGTTGGCCGCTATTAATTGATGAATCAAAAGGCGAGGTCGCAAATCAATTACCATCTGGAATTGCAGATGGCGTGATAATTATTGATTCCGCAGGATTCATTTCAACTTCATCCTCAGGATCAATGTCAGACCAACGAATTGTTGAGTCAGTAGAAAAGAGCATGAAAGGCTCGGACCAATCAATGCTCAATCTATTCTATCTCCTAATTCCAACGCTCATTGCCCTACCACTACTCATCCTTGCATTCCCACGAAAGCGAATGGATGTGCCTGATACACCTCTCCCTCCCTTCGCTGGAGTTGGTGGTACCGTGTTGGCTGCAGGAATTGGATTTGCGATTTGGAGCGTACCGGTTGCAGTCCTATCAATTGTTGCCGGTGGAATCTGGCCGTTTGTAGAACTTTTATTAGTAATATGGCTTGCTTGGCAAGGCCTTAGTCTAGCGATTCACAGTGAAGTACACGAAGTTAATTTCATCGCTTCTGAGGTACACAAAAGAATGCCTGAGTCTTATCGTGAATGGAGATTAGGGCCAGATTTTACTAGAGATGTGTTGCTAGGGCACTGGCTAGCTTGGTTGTCGTGGTTGGCATATCCACTGTTGATTCCTCAAGGTATTGGCTCAGTTGCTTCGGCTTCTCTAACTGGCCTTGTTTTGTCACCTGTGATGTTAATTTTCCATTGCTTCGTTGCTGGATTCGTGGTACTAATTCTTCGCGGGATTGCCTCAATTGGTGGTCCGTTTTCAAGACTACTTGGTTACCTTGGGCATACTGAGACTCCGCGTTTGTGGGGTTGTTTGCTGATTGGCATGGCTGTCTGGTGGTTCGTTTGGTTGCTGATAGGGCCTATCGGAAATACACTTCTCACTTGAGAGTTATTTTTTCTGAAAATCGTTGATTGGCAAATAATTCTTCGCGCCTACGCGAGCGCGGGGAGTTAGATGAAACTGTAATTGAAGTGAATTTAAGGGATATTATCAAGAACCCTGAAATTTAGGCTAGCGGTTAATGTTGACAAAATCAATTGTTTGGAGCCCTAGTAGAGTACGAATGCTGAATGAATGCCCCCGAAGGTATGTCCACTTTCATGTGGTAGGAAGTGGTGGATGGCCAGGTGGCCCACGATCTAAAGTCCCGAAGGTTGCCCAGGCATGGCAACTTGGAAACAGAAGGAATCACACTGATTTGATGTTACGTGCAGTAAGTGAGGGCGTGAAAGACTGGATTTTGATGAAATACCGTGACGAGAAATGGTCAGAAGGTCAAGCGAAAAATGAGATGACTTCCCGACTAAGGAATAATCTGAAAGATAGTAGTGGAGAAATTGATGATGACCTTGTCAGCAAAATGATTGGAGATGGATTTCCTCGGATCTCATCCCTAAATAGAGCGCCACTACTTTCTCAACTTAGTGGGAAGCATGTAGATGAGTGGATTCCTCTAAATCGCTTAGAAGCACACTGGGTGGGGAATTCTAGAGTGTATACCGTTCCGGATTTGATTGCAAGAATTGGTGAGAAGTGGCACTTGGTGCGACTTTCAACACAAATGTGGTGTCGTGTGCCTTCTGAAATTCAACAATTAGAATTGGGTGTAATGTTGAAGTGGGCTCTTGAGGAACCAAGTCTACCAAATTCAGTTGACCAATTTGTAATCCACCGAATTGGTTGGGTAAACCACCGTTGGCTTGGATGGAAAAAGCATGGGAGTGCTGTTTGGAAAGATGCTAGCCAAGTGATGTTAGCACATGACCTCAAGGAACTCCGATTCATCCACTCAGCTAATCAAGAAGATGTGGATTTGGATAAACTAGCAGTAAATGCCACAAAGAAAAATTGTAAAAATTGTGGATTTCGCAATGAATGTCCGTCATCTGCTACTACTCTTTAGAAAATTAAGAGAATCTCTGAATACTAGGGTAGGCAGTGTACTGGGGGACTGAACACCCATTGTACACCTCCATAATGTCTTGAGGGGTTTGACAAAACCCTCGTGATTTCACGGGAATGATATGTAGCACTCCAGATGGTACAGATTCAATGTTCATGAACAATTCGAAGATCATCTACTATTCAAATAACTCACAACCCGTTCAAATTATTTTGAACGGTTCAATGACATAATACTTAACCAATGACTAGTAGCAGCGACTATGCTGAAGAAGACCGTTGCCTGGGCCAAGCAGAATAAAGGAAAAACCATGGGTTTGATGCTTGCAATGGTACTTGTTGGGAGTATCTCGGGTTATGCATATTACCAAACCTTTGCTGCGATTACCTTGAATGAGGAGGTTTCAGAAAGTGCAACTATTTACAAAACTGGAGTTTGTGAAAATGGTGATCCCGGCCATTCATGCGAAGGTAATGTTTCAGTAATGCTAGATAATGGTACTTATTTCCTCTATTTTGAAGATTATGATGCAACCGATGTGCCTGATGCTTATTTCTATATGACCGTAGAGGGAAATGAAGAAGACACGCAAAAAGTAGAGGATGAGGGTTTGCTAATTCTTACCCCTCAA
>DUDF01000060.1:1008-4266 GCA_012959435.1 Candidatus Poseidoniales archaeon | reverse complement strand
GTCAATTGAAGCACTTCATCCGCACTCAGGTTTTCCTTGTTACCTGACAAATTAATGCTTTGAGTAGCACCAAGTGTGACAATCACTTGTACCGACGCAGTTACTTCTGCTGAACAAGCCCAAACGGTATGATTGCCAATTAAATTAGGGTAGTAAATTGCTTCAGAACCGCCTTGGGGTGAGATGCTACCTTCGCTTACACTCCAGTCCGGCGTACCACCTAATGGTGTGCCAGCAGAATTGTATAAAGTGGCATTGAACAATCTGCTTTGATCTGCTGGCAAGGTAACCGGGCCTGGTGGTAGAATTACGATTGAATCAGTATTTGCTGGCCCTGAGCAAGTTCGCGCCGAAGCATTTTCGCTTTCATATTCAATTTGATTATCCAATTGGTCACTGAGAATAGGAATATAGGAAGTTGAGACCAATATCAAAATTGATAGCAAAAATGCAGAGAAATATGTTCTAGCCATTTTCAACATCTCCTTTTTGTTATTCTAGCCTGTTCGATGCCATATGCCATCATCATCAATGTCCCAACGAGATGGATTCCCTTCACCATCTAGGTACCAGCCTGCTTCTCCTTGAGTAGTTCCCGACATTGCTTTCATTATTCCTTTTTCACGCACATCTGACTTGCCCGTTTGACTTTCTTGAGGCGCCGGCTCCACCACTTCCTCTACTACTGTTTCGCTTATCGGAGTGGGTTCAGGGTTGACAATCTCCAGAGGTTTTTCAGCCAATTCAGGTTTTTGCTCCACTTCAAAAACGTCACTAATTTGTGTAGGTGGGTTTCTCACACTTTCTTCGTAAACCATTTCGTATGCGGCGATTTGCTCATCACTCCAGCCCTGGGTTCTGCCCCATTCCCACACTTGCTCAGTTGTCCAAGAAGATTCATTCAATTCAGTTGATTGAGTAGTTGTGGTATCTGATGTGTTATTAGTCCATACTTCAGGTTCTGATTGAGTTGGTTGTTGAGTCGGTTCAATTTGTTGAGGAACCGCCATAGTTTCGGGGGAAACAGGTTGTGCAAGGTCGCTTGGACTAGCCAATTCTAGAGGTGCTGCTGGGGCCACTTGAGGTATTTGCTGATGACCACCCCACTGTGGCTGAGCCATTTGCGGTTGCATTTGTGTGAAGGCTTGGCGTGCTGCTGCTCTTGCTTTCTTTGATGGCTTGTAGCCAGCCATTGGGTCAGCGGCTTTGCGTGGTTCATCAATTCCGAAATGGTGGTCAAGAGCCGATTCCTCTTCGCGGCTTCTGCGTCGTAGTCTTGCTATTAAGAGTAAAAACATAACCACGGTCACAGCAATTCCAGCCCACAGGCTTGTGGCTAAATTTGAATCCCCAAAGGCTCTCAGCGGGTCTGCAGATACATCAATGAAAGCTTCACCTTGAGCGGTCCCATAAATAACACTAATTCTTTGCTGAGACCCAGAATTCTGAATTGCCATCTGCCAAAAATCACCAGTAGAATGGCCGAAATTACCTGCACTACTCGTCAAATGAACATTGTCTGGGTTAAGTGAAATTTTGTTTGCACCATAGTCGTAGGCGGTCACTTCAACATCAATAATATCACCAGTCTTTACATTCTCTTTGACGATGTTAATGACAATATTGACGACTCCTCCATGAAGTACCGTTACTGAAATTGAACCATCTGCTAGGCCAGAGTGGAACTGTAAGTTATGGGTTCCAACTCCCTTGCCACGGACTAGATATTCTCCTGCCCTGGTGCCATTGGCCAAATCTACACTATTGTGAGGGATAGACCATGTTACATCGCTACCAAAATCGTTACCATCAAGGTCGGTTGCATTTATTTGAATGCTAGTAATATTTCCACTTTCTACTACCAGTCCATTAGTTTCCAAGGCTCGAATTGTATGTGCGATTCCTGGTTTAATGTCAATCCCCAATGAGGCGAAAACGCCTGCTGCTTCGACTTCAATTTCATGGTGACCCGACAGTACTGGGTACCAAATCGCCTCATTTGTTCGCATCTCTTCAGTTCTGTCCGTTTGTGAGCCACGATGGATAAAACTCCAGTTTAATTGAATGTCATTTAATTGATTACCATCTTCATCAAAGAAGGTTGGGGCGAAATCAATCCAACTATCTGCTGAGACTTGAGAACCTTCACCAGAGAGAATTATTTGTGCTAGAGAGCCGGGAATTACTTGCAACATCAAATAGGTTGAAAAATTATTATTTCCATCATTATATTCTGCTTTGATGGTCCAATTGCCAGCAACAACACCCTCGAATTGAGCACCATTAACTGTGGGGCTTAACCATGGAGCAGCCACAGGTTCTAAGACCAACCAAGTACCATTTACTTGCCAGCGATTTCCTTTGGAATCTTCTGCTGTAAGAGTCAAAGGTAATACTGCATCAGCGCTGATAACTTCTGTTTCAGTAGCAATTAATAGGCGGTCAACTGAACCATGCGAAACTGAAATTGTTGCGTTTGACCATTCATCCTCAACGTGAACTCCAACCTGCCAAACACCTTCTCTCCTTGGCAGCCATTCAACACCCGCCGGTGTCATTCGGAAGTTTCCGTCTTCAGCACTCCAATTTGAAAGCGGTATTCTTACCGGGGCGATATTTCCCATTACATCATGCCAGTTCACAATCAGAAGAACTGCTTCATCAGCGGGCTGAGAGCCGTTTGGAGCAATCAACTCGATGGAGGACAAAGCACCTGGCGTCACCTCCACATAGGTGTGCCCACTAGCCCCACTGGTGCTAGTAGCGTTGATGCGCCATGTTCCAACTTCCCCACCGCTGTAGATACCTACGGCATCAACGTAGCCACTTCCCACATCCCAACTAATTGAGCCGGCGGCTTGATTTGGCAGTAAATTTCCAACTCTGTCAGTAACGGTGTAAATGATTGGAACTTGTTCACCTGAGGCAACTGATAAATTAGATTCAATAGTGATATTCGTTGCTGACCCAGGTGATACAGTGATATCGGCGGTAGCGAATAATGACTGCCACATCACAGTGACTTGGTCGGAACCTACAGATGTGGGTTGATAGTATCCTGTTTCATTTACAATACCATAATCCGAATACCAAGTCAAAGTAGCACTATCAACTGAATTACCATTCGCATCAACAAATGTAGTGTTGAATTGGAAAGAGTCATCGATTGTTAATTCAACAGATTTTGTTTCTAGGTCAAGATTAACAGGCGTTCCAGGATTAACTTGCAATGCTAAAGAGCCAGTGACCCCCGTAATA
>DUDF01000060.1:0-964 GCA_012959435.1 Candidatus Poseidoniales archaeon | reverse complement strand
AGGACCAAGAAACCGTCCCTGCAATAGGATAGCCAGTACCACTTCTCGCCTGGGCTTCAAGGTTGAGAAGATTATCTGCATCAATACGGTGAGGTGCTTTGGGAAAGACGTCAACCCATTGTGCGGTCAAAGGTAGAACACTAATTCCCCAGTCATATGTGACATTGAGATGAGGTCTATCAGATGCGAAAACATACTCACTTGAGTGGAAGGAAGCCCATTCTTCACCCCATGCAGGACCGGTTAAGAGTACAGATGCAGAGGGGTCATTTCCATTGATGTAGCGCTCATAAGCAACTTCGACAGATCTTGTGACATCAATTTCAATCCAGCCTTGAGATGTTATCGTCACCTCATCCATTAGGCCACCTGAGTCAGTATTACCAAGTGCCCCACCAACTGTCCAGGAGTTCCAATCCGTGGTATCTGCATCCCAACTTTCGTCATAGACTACCCAACTTCGGATAACTGGTTGCCCACTAAACTGCTTTACATGAAGTGCCAAAGTTGCAGATTGTATTGTCACATTGCTGAACATACTGGCTTGAGATAATTCAATTCCAAATAGGGTATTCCAGCGACTGCTTGCATTCGCTGAGAAGCCAGTTTTCAATTCAGTGTCACTACCATAATTGTTGGAAGGTTGAGCCGCACTCAACCAAGTATCTTGAATTCCAGGATTTCCTGAACTTCCTACCCAGTAAGAATTTCCAGCCGAGCCGTTGCCAAAATCGGTGTAGTCATCATCGTTCGCAGATGGAGGTGTTGATGAATGAAAAATCTCTTGATTATCAATTAAATCCACATTTTGGTATGCAATTGCCCAGGGGCTAATCACGATGATTGCTATCATCAGGGATATCAAAGGGTTGCGGAACATGGCGTCGCCTCACCTATGAGCCCTGCCTTCCTTCATCAAATATCCCCCGATTTGTTGCAGAAGGTGTCTCCTAAGGAGACACCT
>DUDF01000059.1:22813-25710 GCA_012959435.1 Candidatus Poseidoniales archaeon | reverse complement strand
GAACGGCTTCAAGAAGCTGAAAACATCGATTTACCAACTTGTGGGAGACTTATTCGCATGGCTTGGCAAATCTTGCATGGGCAAGCCGCAAACCTGCTGGAGAGAGCGGAGAATGCCGACCAAGAAATAGATGATGATTGGGATTATATTCCCAGTTGGCAAACTGATTACGATGACGACGATTTCCACTTCACTACTACAGTTTTGGCTGGTGAGGCATCCGAAGAATTGCCCGGATTGTTTGATGGGCGCATCAAGCGTGATGGTGGCCGCCCAGTAACTCTTGCAGAACTACTTTCATGTCTATCTGAAGCACACGATGATGCCGAAGAGCGCCGCTTGAGAGAGGGCGCTAGAGTGGAGCATGCATTGGAAGTAAAGAAGGCAATAGCCAATGTTAAGGGACGAGTACACCAAGAAAACTTGGAAGAGGAAATACGCGAAACTTGGGCATCAATTCGAGAATTATCACCTGAAGGTGAGCCGGTCACAGTGAAATCAGTCACTGAGGTACTGAAAGTCAAAGGAATTGATGCAGGGTGGGACCCTGAGGATGCTGAAGCAGAAGGTGGCATAGTTGGATTCGTATCAGCACTTTTCCTAACTCACAGGGGTTATACAGACATTTGGCAGGTAGAATATCCACATGGGGAAATATTCCTCCAAGATAAGTGGCCAGAGTTGGGCACATTTGATGCGATTACTGAACATCTTGCACCAGAGGTGGTTGCATGAGTGATGATTTAGAACTCACAACTTTACTCGAAGCGACTTTATTTGGCGCAGGACGCTCAATACCTCAAGCAGAACTGGCTGAGCAATTCAAAATTACTGAGTCAACCATAAGAATGGCTCTTTTGGATTTACAACAATTGATCTCTGGTAGAGAACAAACAGCGATTCAACTAACTGAAATAAACCGCTATTGGGTACTAGAAGTGAAGCCTCAACTAGCTAACCACATCCCACAGATTGCAAGGACAGAGATACCCAAGAGGTTGCTTAAAACTGCAGCACTGATTGCCTATCACCAACCAATGGCTCAGAATAAATTGGTGGAAATGGTTGGCCAGGTTACATACGAACATGTCTCAGATTTGAGGGAATTGGGCCTAATTGACAAGCGTCGAGACGGAAACACTCGACGATTAAGCACCACCAGGAGATTTTCTGAATACTTTGGGTGCCCTCATACATCTACAGCAGAGGTTGCACAATGGTTCAAAGAACAGGCAGCAGGATTAGGTTTGACAGGGTCACAACTAGCTGATGCGCTTTCTGGTGAATAAGAAATCAATGCTGAAGAGGTTGAATCCACGATTACTGGAGAGGAAATACCACTTGAGGTCCATGAGAACGGCTCGTTAGCAGAAAGTGCCGGAGAAGAATGATTTTCTTGTTCGGAGTATGCACTTTTTCAAGAATCACCCACTGTTATTCAACATTCAATAGTGTGTATTCAAGTAGTATGGGTTGGGCGAGGTGGATTTATGGCCGAGGGTCAAGTAAAGTGGTTTAATCAGAGCAAAGGATTCGGATTTATCGAACGAGACGAGGGAGATGACCTCTTCGTTCATATTTCCCAAGTTGAGGGTCGCATCGAAGATGGCGACAGTGTGGAGTTTGAGATTGGTGAGGGTCCAAAGGGTCCAAACGCAATCAATGTCCGCAAAATCGATTGAGTTCAAAACTCCTAAATGTAGGGTGCTTCGGCACTAGATATTCATTCATTGCGGACTTGTTCAAGTGCCGCTTCAATTGCAGCAGCAGTAATCCTGCCCGATGCGCGAGCGATTTCAACAACGTTGTCAACCTCGTCATCATTAGCACCAGCGGTAACTGCCATGTTTCTAGCGTGTAACTTCATGTGTCCTGCTTGGATACCAACGGTGGCTAGCGCTCGAAGAGCGCCTAGATTTTGAGCAATTCCAGCTGCAGCCATCACTTTTGCCAACTCATCTGCAGTTCTTGCACCCATTATTGCAACATTTGCCTTAGCAGTAGGGTGTACTCTAACAGCGCCACCAACCAAACCTACTGCCATTGGTAGTTCAATAGATCCTACTAGATTTCCATCAGCATCTTTCTCCCAGTGTGTAAGGGAGCCATAAATACGCTCGTGAGAGGCGTATGAGTGCGCTCCTGACTCAATTGCACGCCAATCCTGGCCACAAGCCACAGCGATAGCCGAAATAGCGTTCATAATGCCTTTATTGTGTGTTGTAGCCCTAAACGGGTCCGCAGAGGCAAAATGGTAGGCCTGTAGTATACCATCGATGACTTTGCTCCCTTCTTCTGGTGTTTCTCCAGTATTGGCCATTTCTGATGGGGTGAACGTCGCACTTACTCTTGCTAGGCGATGAACTGCTAAGTTTGAAATAATCCTCAATATTACTGTGCCACCAGTAATTACCTCGATTTTTGGGGCGATAGTTTCAGCCATTGTATTGACTGCATTTGCCCCCATTGCATCGCGGCAATCAACTAAGATATGGACGATAACCATTGGTCCAGATTCAGTATCGATAACACGCGCTTCTAGGTCTTTACAACCGCCTCCAAATTTGACTAAAATAGGGTCAACTTCGTTGCATGCGGATACTAATTCATCAGTAGCGGAAAGGACCGCTTCTTTGGCCGCGAAAGGGTCATCGCAACCGACTACTTGGATTTGCCCAATCATGATTGGTTCGGTATTATTGGATACGAATCCGCCGGTTGCATGGCAGCGTTTTGCCATGTTACTTGCGGCGGCTACAACAGAGGGTTCTTCTAGGGCAAATGGTACTAGATAATGCTCGCCATCAACGATGAAATTTGTTGCTATTCCCACTGGTAAAGCAAGGGTGCCAATTACGTTCTCAATAATGCGGTCCGCAGCGGACTCAGAAAGCTCA
>DUDF01000059.1:0-22782 GCA_012959435.1 Candidatus Poseidoniales archaeon | reverse complement strand
CTAGTTCGGCGATCATATCTCGGCGCTCTTTTACACTCAATTTGTAGAACCCTTTCAAGCGGCTATTATCAACAGGCATTGACTTCCCTCAACCTTGATGCCTAGGGTGGACCCCCTAAAGCATTCCGAGCATTATCAAAACATCTAGATTGCTAGTATGGGGTGGTGTTGATGATATTATTTTCTAGAACAAATCCTTGACAGCCCTCTTGGGGTGATGCGTTAACGAAGCGTTAACTTATCGAGAATAACGGGTTAACGTTTTTTCCAATGCGTTATTAACGCGTTAAAGCGGTAATTATTTTCCACTATCACGGGCAGTTTTGTCGGCAAATGGCAACGCCGTGACTTGTTCAACGCTTCTGAACGCATCATTTTCACAACTTAAAATGCGTAAATATGTTAAGTGGACTTCAAGTTCGCTCCTATTATGCAATCAGCAGCACTAGAGATGTTGAATCTCCCTGCCCTAAGGTCTAATCCTTTTGACACTAGGCCACTAAGTCGAGAACAGTTGGAGTTGATGGTTGGCAGAGATGAAGTGTTTACTGCTTTAGCCAACAATATCCGACTCGCGTCCCCTCGTGTTGTGGCAGTAGTAGGTGAGAAGGGTTCTGGACGTTCATCATTGGCCCAATGTGTGGCTTCAACAGCCGACCAAATACATACCGTATTTTGGCCATCCGGAGACCTAGTTACTACCATTCTACATCAGATGTATTGTGACTTGATGAAGGACTTTGAAACACCCCCTGTACATAGTATGATGATTGACCGTTTGGATGAAGAATTAGCTGGCCGAACAGGCCTTCTTCCAGTGATCATTTTTGACCATTCTTTACTCCCTGGTCCGGTGCTTGCTGAAGTGCTATCTCAACTGATGCCAGTATTGACAAAAATACGTGCTTTAACCATCATTACACTAACCCATGGGCAGAAATCTGGATTCCCGGAGGAACTACTCTCAGAGATGGATATTACACCACCTCTAGAATCTCTCACAAGAGCCGAAATGGCGCGCTTGATTGGTAAGCGAGTACACAAGGCGAGCCGTTCGTCTTGGACGGCTCCTGATGCACTTCTTGACTTGGTGATGAAAGAAAGTGGTGGCCATGTAGGTAGGGCTATGAGATTTCTGCGTGATGTCGTAGATCAGACGCGTGGGATGCCGCTGATTGACGGGCGTAAATTGGACTTGAAAGTTGAAGTTAAAGCAAAGCCCACAACTGTAGTGGAGGATTCCACCTTTCAGCGAGTGGTTGATGCGGCGCCACCAATGACTGAAGTAAATGTTCAAGTGTCAGAAACTGCTGAAATTGACACACAATCGGAGGGCATCCAGTTTTCTAATGATGAAGAAGAAAAATCCCTAACGGGCACCGAATCATCAACTATTGAGCAAATCGAAACGCCAAAAGAGATACCTGAATTTGATGAAAGTCAGACCTCATTCCCATCATTATCGGATGCTGCAGATATGTGGAAGGATTTTGGAGATGATAATGGCCCACAATTAGATTCAACCGAAGATACCGTTGTTGAAAGTTCGACCCAAGACAACGAAGAGCCAGTGATTCCTTCAGAATTAGAAAATGAACCTGATTCCGACTCTTTTGACTCTAGTTCAGAGGTCGATGGTGGGAAACAATGGAAGAGCGAATTCAGCGATGAAATTGGTGGTGCAGAGATTTTGGAGATGGCGGACGGCACAGCACCAGAGTTTAGCGGTGGCCGTTTCGGTGGGCTTCGTTCACGTAATCGAACTGCAAAAATTGACACTGCTGCTGAAAACAAAGGTGCACCGAGAAAGACCCAAGGGCCTAGGGAAGCGAAGCCGAACGAGGAAGAGTCAGACCCTAACTATCTGCGCCGCATCAATACTAATGACCAAAATACAGAACTTTGGATTCAAGATGGCATGGATTCTCCTCTGGGAAATTCACCAAATATCGAGCCACAGCAGATGCAACCGAATTCGGGAATCTCAGCAAATTTACCTGATTCTGAAGCAACACCTCTGCCCACAGTACCATTTGTGGAGACAATTGAGTGGGATGAAGAATCTCCAGTAGAGGAAAGTGAATCATGGGAGGAGCAACCAGAAGCAACTCCAGAAGAGGTTCTTAATGCGCTCAGTTCTATACGACGAGTTGCACCACCTAGGGAACCAGATGTTGTGCTCGATATTAACGCGCTAACTAACCTCAATAATGCTGAAACAGTGATTCTGACTCAAGCAGTTGAGCGAGAAGTATCTCCTTCTGACAATCAACTTCAGAATGAATTAGAAGTGGGGCGGCCACGGCTTTCACAAATCTTCAATGGATTACTAAAATCAGGTATACTGACAGTTCGTAAACAGGGACGTAGTCGCATGTATAGGATAAGTGCGCCAGCCAAAGATCACCTAATCAATCTAGGTGCTGGGGGCGAATTCTGATGGCTGGTGATTGGCGAGTTTCTTGGAGTCATCAACTTGAAGGAAAAGTTGGTGCTATTGCAACTCTCAATGACGGGGTCCTCATAGCAACTGGTGGAATTGTAAGATTAATCAATGATTTAGGGGATTTCATCTGGAAGCGGACTTTTCAGTTTGATGTTTACAGGCTAGTATCGAATGGAACTAGTGTAGCAGTTCTTTCCGGTCCTGGATTTCACCTTCTAGATATTAGAACCGGCAATCCTCTCGGGGAAGGTCGTTCGGTTGGTGGTGGATTCCGAGATTGCTTACCTCGCCCCGGAGGTGGTTGGCTGTTGGCTGACCGGGGCGACCACATCCATATGTTCAATCGAGAAGGTAGGGGAATTAGTCGCCTTCGACCTGGGCGTATTAGAAAATTAATTGGTTGGCTTGACAGAGAACATCTAATTGCCATAAATGACGATGGACACCTCATTTGTTTACGCCTATTTGGTGAAAATTCACAGAGAATTATTGAGGATAGGCGTTGGTCTTGGGCTAGTCGCCTAACAAATGGCAAATTACTGGTCCAATCAGTGGATGGCGCTATTCTCGAGGGAGTTCCAAATCCATTTGGTTGGGATTCACTTGAACAGTTGATTGAATCGGGAGTAGATCCACTTGAAGCTGCAATGACTGGTGATGGTTGGTGGATGCTAACAATGGATGGCGTCCTTGACAGAATACCTCCTACAGAAGGCGAATCGTGGCCAGCAGGTGTGCATATTTCTAGCAACGATTCAGATATCATAACAACAGCAACAAGAGATGGATTAATTCGATGGTGGGAATCACCGAAACTCATCTCAAAACGTGATTTATTTCTCAGAAAATTGGTTACAGAAGAGCGTCAAAGAATTGACTGGGAGCAGCGCCAAGTTATCTTTGAGGCAGCGAGAGATGCTGAAGAAAATGGTTTGCTAACTCGAGCAATTGAGTTGTACAATACTCTAGGTAGGCAGGAGGATGTGCGGCGAATCTTGGCCATTAAGGAGGCCGGTGGATGAACTCACAAGTAACTCAAGAATTGGTTGAGAAGTACCTTGATTTGACTTCACGTGCCAAAGGAAAGGCGACACCGATACACAGCGAAGGCACCCCTGAGGCTAAACAATTGAACGATATGATGGGAATGTGTGATGATTATGCCTCAGATGCGCGCCATTTCATGGAAACAGGTGATTTAGTTCGGGCTTTCGGGGCGATAAATTATGCTCATGCATGGCTTGATGCTGCTGTAAGAATTGGACTATTAGATGGGCATGGTGATGATCAGTTGTTCACCTTGCCCAAGTGAGGTTAGTATTAGTCAACCGAGAATGTTGATTTTGGTTAGTTATGACCAAAATCGCTAAGAACGTTGGGAGTTGGAAGCAAACGGTTCACAAACCGGGTTGTGGGTTGAATGGTCAGCGAGACATTGGGAGGTAAGCGAGTGGCGGGATATTTAGACAGAATTGGAGCGGGCAAGATTCTCATCAATGCTGAGCCCCTATCATATGATTATGTGCCAGAAGAATTAGTTGGAAGGGATGAGCAGTTACAACAGATGGCTGGCATTTTTCAACAAATTAATGACCACCAAATTTCTTGTCGCGTAGCAATCACCGGAAACGTAGGATGCGGTAAGACAGTCCTTTCACACGTTTTTTCAAGGGACTTACAGAGGCATCTTGGTGAGGAAAGGGCACTCAAGTTAGTTCATGTTAATTGCCGAAATTTCCCCTCTAAAGCACAGGTTTTACAGCGTATTGTCACACATCTTGACTCTAGGCACCCAGAGCGCGGTTTTGGTAGCGGCGAGGTTTTGCAATCAATACGCAAGCAATTACATGGCAGAAATGAACACTTGCTATTGGTTTTAGATGAAGTCGACCATTTACTTAGAGCTGACAAGGGCGACCTTCTCTATCAACTTCTGCGAATTGATGAAGGTCGTGAGATTAAAGGCACAATTTCACTAATAATCATCAGCCAAGAGCAAGTTCTTGACCAGTTAGAAGGGGCTGTGCTGTCGCGCTTTGGCCAAAGCAATCACATCAGACTTGAAGCATATCAAGGAACGGCATTAACTGCCATTGCTACACAGCGGGCAGCATTATCATGTCATGAGGGGTCTATTTCTGATGGTGTATTGCGTACGATAGGACAACGTTCCGCTGAAACTGGTGATGCTCGAGTTGCTATTGAATTGTTAGAAGATTCAATCAAGAAGGCTGAGAGGGCAGGTAGAGACGAAGTAATCGCCAATGATGTGCGATTTCTGGCAAAAGAAATAGGCCGTACAGTGGAACCGAGTATTGTCGTTGACCTCAACAAACACGCTCAGATGATTTTACTAGCACTTTGTCGAAGATTGCGTAAGGAGCCTGAGGTGACAACCGGTGATGCAGAAAAGTTGTATCGTGTAGTCTGTGAAGAATATGAAGAAGATCCACGTAGCCACACTACTTTCTGGAAGCATCTCAAGCGTTTAGAAGACTTGGAATTGATTGAGTCGCATATATCTAGCCGTTCTAAAGGACGCGGCCGCACACAACATCTCTCAATGCCGGCGGCCCTACCCGGAGCCATTGAGAAACGGCTTGAGAGTGCCCTAAAGGGCAAATGAAGGTAAAATGTCGTAGCCCTTACAGGGCGCAATTGCCTTATACGGGTCGCTTGTCGGCGGGACACTGATTACCATGGCTACAGGAGATACCTCATTTATGGCGGCGGTGAATGACACCGACCCTGCAAGTAAAGGCAGGTCATATTCGGTTGAGATTAAGGGTTCAAATTACAACCACTTTCTTGGAAAGAAAATCGGAGATGTGGTTGATGGACAGTTCGTGGGTGATGGAGACCAGTCACTTCTTGGATACAAATTACAAATCACTGGTGGCTCTGATAAAACAGGAACACCAATGCGTAGCGATATCGCTGGTGGAAACCGCCAAGCAGTTTTGGTTAGCAAAGGTGTTGGATACAAGGCTCAAAAACTCGTAAAGAAGAAAGGCGATACTTACCGATACACCTACGATGGAATCCGCAAGCGCAGATTTTTCCGTGGCAACACAATCAATCAAGACACCCGCCAGTTGAACCTGAAGGTTGTTGATAGCGGCAAGAAGTCGCTCGCTGACCTTTTTGGTGACAGCGGCGGCGATTCAGACGAGTCGTGATAGAGATGTACAAGGAGAGGATTTCAACTGGTGAGCAAGTTACCTCGTCAGCCTGAAGTCAATATTGGATTAGTAGGTCACGTTGACCACGGTAAGACAACCCTCACCCAAGCATTGTCTGGGACTTGGACAGATACTCATTCTGAAGAGCGCAAGCGTGGGATTTCAATCAAGTTAGGTTATGCAGACACTGCTTTTTACAAGACCAAGAAGGGTGAGTACTACACCACTGGTAAAAGGCCAGATGGAAAGAAGGACGACGAAAAAGAACTCAGTCGAGTGATTTCATTTGTTGATGCACCAGGTCACGAGACACTGATGGCCGTGATGATCAGCGGCGCTTCCATTATGGATGGCGCCTTGCTGTTGATTGCTGCTAACGAAAAGTGCCCACAGGCCCAAACTCTTGAACACTTGATGGCGCTAGAAATCGCTGGTATCAACAACATCGTAGTGGTACAAAACAAGATTGACATCGTGTCCCACGAACAAGCCCTCAAATCATATAATGAAATCAAGGATTTCTTGAAAGGAACAATCGCTGAAAGCGCACCAATAATCCCTGTTTCAGCCCATCACGATGTTAATCTTGACATTCTAATCTCAGCTATTGAGGAATTCATCCCAACTCCTGATAGAGACCCCAAAGCGGCTGGTATCCTACATGTCGCACGGTCCTTTGACATCAATAGGCCAGGCTCAAGACCACCCCAACTCAAAGGTGGGGTCATTGGAGGAAGTATCGTAAGTGGAAAGTTCGATATCGGTGACAAAGTAGTAGTCGCTCCGGGTCGCAAGGTAATGAAAGGAAAGAAGGCAACATGGGTACCTATCAACACTAGAATCATCAGTCTAAAGGGTGGAGGCAACGATTTAGATTCAATGCACGCAGGTGGGCTTTGTGGAATGGCAACTCCCCTAGACCCAAGTATCACTAAGGCAGACGAACTCTCTGGGCAAGTAGTGGCGCGTGAGGGTGAATTACCACCTATTTGGAATGAAGTAGACCTTGAACTGACTCTCCTGAAGGAAATGGTGACCGGAGGCGGTGGGTCACCTGATCCAGTACGACCTTTGCAACCTAATGAAATGCTGATGGTCAATGCATCAACAGCAACTTCGGTGGGTGTAGTTTCTTTTGTGAAAGGAAAGAAGGCAACACTTTCACTTAGGCTACCAATATGTGCTTCTAAAGGAGGGAGAATTACTCTCTCGAGAAGGATTGGAGCCAGATGGCGACTGATTGGCTATGCCACAATTAGTTGATGTGGGGTTGGCAGGGATTTTACCCAGCCATAATTTACCAATGATTAGAGGTGATTAGATGAGCAAAGTTCTGATTGATGCTTGCGGTTGGGCTGCAATCATTGAAGGTGGCTTTAATGTTGATTTAGCAATGGCTGATGTGGTTGGGACCTTTGAGCCTGTTTTATTGAACCGTGTTTTAGATGAATTGGAGATGATTCAGGAGAAAACCACATCTCCTCTTCTGCTTGATTTTTTGAAATCTAGATCGGAACTTATTGCTGGCCCAGAAGAGGCAAGCCATCCTGATGATCAGTTAGTTATCATTGCTTCACAGGAAAACTGGCCAGTGTTAACAGTGGACAGGAGATTGAAGCAGAGATTAGTTGAGATGAATTGCTCATATATCGAGGTAATGAGTGGTCAAAACCTCCGACTTGTTTCACTATAGGTTAGTTGGAATGGTCAAAACTTACAGACTAGAAAAATCTACTCTGAGTGCAAAAATCACTTCTATCCGGCATAGAGATTATATTCTTACCAAGTCCGCTGGGTGTCATGCCGCAGATAACCTTAGCCTCAGAAGCATCCTCAGCCGAACCAGCAAATTTGATTGTTGAAATGCTAGAGAACATTGGGGTTTCAACAAATGTTGCATACGTTTTGGTCTCTTTACATGAAGGCGGAAACTTGAGTAGTAAAGAGTTACAACTGGCCTGTGGGCTTCGTCAACCAGAAATCAGTGTGGCTATGAAAGAACTCCTCAATGAAGAAATGGTTAGATGCGAGGCACAGAACGAAGGTGGCCGTGGCCGACCTTCTCATCGCTACTGCCTAAATGGCGGCCTTTTTGCAGTGATTAATCCATTCATCAATGATGCTGAGTTACGATTGAACAAGTTAGCAGTGGACCTTGCACGATTAGACAAAGTCTCCCAAACACTGACTAGCGCAACGACATCTTGAGTTGCAAGCGCAAATATTTTTTTGAAATCATGGGATTTCATCAAATTGATAGCCTTCTTCCCATTGTTTCTCGCCGAGAATTACTTCTAACTCAAATGGGGTCAAAAGTGGCTTCGCATATTTGACCGAATCATCAATGGCAATTCGTGGGCAAGCAGTATTGACGAATGCATCTACTGGATAGAAATCAATCAATTCTGGCCCAACATGTTCGAGCGCCAGCAAGTATCCTTTTTTGCCATGTTTCTCAAGTAGTCGCTTCAACCTTAATGCCATGCTGCGCCGCATTTGCCCAGGTTTTTCACCAATTAATATACCGAAAGAATGTGCCTTATCAGCGGCCATAATTAAGCCAAAACGCTGCCTCAAAATGCGCTCAATCTGTTCTAGTGACATTTCTCTAGCTTCACTAGTATAAGGGTCTAGGATAGATAGTGGTTTTCCGGTGTGGAGAACTAGCCCAATAGGGTGGAAGTCACCAGAACCAAGGAACAAGTAGTGGCCGATCGAGGAGTCGTCACCTGAGTAGTTACAGCCCAAAACTTGACCCGGGAAAGTGAGCCGGTCACCGCCGGTTGGAATAATGACATCAAATCCAGCGTTCTCTAACATCTCTTTGTAATCTTCAAGCAAATGTAGGTGTTGAATTGAACCCACTAACCCTAATTTCACATCGGTAAGAGGAGTTATTCTACCAACTGCATCAAGGAACCTCTCTTGTGCTTCTGCTTCACCAATTTCCTGTACACTGCCCTCAGTGAGTCGCTCTTGAGCCATTTTTCTGTGGGCTGATAAGAAAGGGATGACTGGTGCTAATTCAGGGGTCCCATCATAAGTTACATCAATGAATTGGGTTTCCATTCCTGAATCAATATTCATTTGGCTGTGTCCCATATGTGCTACCAAATCTACTCCCATCATCTTCATCTTGTGGTGAACTAAATCACAGGCCCCATAACATGGGTCGGCGGCGATAATAATTTGTGCATCTGTATCAGATTCTAATGCGTCAATCATTTCTAATGCTTGAATTTTCAAACCTTCAGGGAGTTGAAGGGCAACAAGCCGATGGTCACCTGTGCGGATTTTTTCAACTAATTCGTCAAGTTGGAAGTCGTGGCGGTTAAGATCCATAATTTCACCTCAGTCAAGTAGTATTACCTGGTCTCCATCCATTCTGACTCTCACAATAGAGCGGATTGGCCAGCCAGTTTCTGCTACTAATTCACTTACGATACTGTTCTTTTCAAAGACTGCTACAACATCTTGGACAATTGCTCCAGCCTTTTCCACTGCTGCTAAAACGGCTCGTAGTGTTCCACCTGTGCTGATGACATCGTCAATCACAAACACACGCTCACCTGGATTTATGTCATTGATGAAAATACATCCTTTTGAATATCCAGTTGATTGGTCGACCTTAACTTCACCAGGAAGTTCGTAAGGTCTTTTACGGCCAATTACAAGTGGTTTTCCGGTTGCGATGGAAATACAAGCTGCTAACGGAATTCCCATCGCTTCAATTCCAAGAATCAAATCTACTTCATCCCAGTTGACCATCTCTAATACGATGTCACGTGCCTCTGCTAGCATTTCACCAGATTGTCGAGGTACACCGTCTGAAAGAGGGTGAATGAAGTAAGCGTAATCACCTTTCCAAATAGTTGGTGAATTAACAACGCTTTCACGCAATCTAATTACCCGTTCGTCAGAGGGTTGCGAAGATGACATCCTCTAGCCTCAAACGAGTCCCTTGAGATGTTCATGGCCACGTTCAACAACGATTGATGATGTGGTTGGTAACTTACAGTTAGCCTTGCGAAGAGCATCTTTTGCAGCAGTAAAGTGCTCTGAAGTCGTTTGGATGGTGATAACCTTCTGATTTTTTGATACTCGGGCAGCGGTGCCGACATTTTTGCCGAATGCACAGCGCATTCCTTGAGATACACGGTCAGCACCCGCGCCGGTTGCTTGTTTGTTCTCGCGCAGGACCTGATGAGGATATACACGAACACGAAGTGAGTAGCCATGTGCGCCGGCTGCTGTACGGATGGTTGCATTCACAATAATTCGAGCTGCTTCCAAGGCAGTATGGCGGATTTGACAAGCATTGTCCACTTTTAGTGTCAATTCTACAGGGAATTCACCCTTTTCACCAGCCACTCGGTTACCCATGTGGAAGTTTGTAATTCGGCTGTTTGGAATCCCACCAGTGTATTCCCGACGAGTGTAAGATTGTCCTTTCGCGCTGCGGTACATCTTTGCGGGTTTTCTTGCCATGTTCCATTCCCCTGCCTTAGTCAAGGCCGGCGACCGCCCACCCATATTTAACGGCATTCACATTAGAATAGCATCAATTCGGGCGGTCAATACTTAGCCTGTCGTAGTCTTGGCATCTCTGATGGCGGAGCCACTTACCCCTTCATGGCTAGTCACTATTGGTGAGTATTTTCAAGAAGAGAGTGAAAAGCAGTGGTTTTGGTTTTCAGTTTTTATCGTGACACTACTCGTTGGTGCATTCTGGTTGGAAGCTAGTTTGACCCTTCCAGGGGTTGAAGAAAGCCCAATGCTAGAGGATGGTGAGACAATTGAGCAAGTGCAGTGGAATAATGATGGGACTGAGGCTCTGATTTTAGTTGGACGGGCAGATGTATCGCCTTTGCGCTTCTCAACAACATCAGGCATTTCGATAGTGAATACAGGAAATTCTGTCCCGCACTATATTGCCGTAACTAACTCCGGATGGTTAGTATCGGGAGATGATGGTTATTTGGCAAGTTTCAACGGCAATACGCTCACCCACATTGCATTGGATTGGGGTAATGAGGTTGCCCCAGATATTATTTCAGTAGCCAGTAATGATGGCGAGAGAGGTTTTATGATTACAAAGCATGGTTCAGTCACTCAATTACACACTTTTGCAGAAGGTGAAGTTTCAGACGGAACTCCTGCACCTGTTGATAGTACGGTAATGACAAGTGTACATCTATCAAAAAGAGGGCATTTAGCAGTAGTAATCGGATATGACACTGACCTCGGCAACCCATCCTTTGGTCCTGCAGGCGAGGTGATCATTCGCGCAGATGCTGTGCTTGGAGATGCTCCGACTCTAACTCTATTGCATCACGGCGCAGGCGGGGAGATTCATTCTGCTTACTTCATCAATGATGGCGATTGGGGAGATGATGTTGAGATGGTAATTGCGGGTGGAACTAGCACCTTGCTATTATTGTCCGATTCAACAATCATTGACCTCCCTGGTGTGGGCGGTTCAACGGCCGCAGCAATTGATGGAAACGGAGTATTTTGGTTAGCGAGAGGTGATTCTTTGGAAATATTCAGTATTTCTTCAGATATCTCGCAGATGGAATCCCATAAGATTTCCAACTCGGTTGCAGTTGATGCGAAAATTGGCACTTCAGCAGATGGTGAAGTTCAGTTCTATGGTACTGGGGTCGATGGTTACGTAGGGGTTCTCAGTTTTGACCCAGCGGCTAGCGACGATGTGAGCCAAAGTTTGGCATTGTTTGGAGATTTGATATTTGTGATATTAGTCATCTCCTGCCTTGTGATAATTGGGCATATGTTCTATATTAATGACCTGAAACCTTGGTGAAACTGAATCATAAAATGCCACAGTATCTAAGCATGGGTTCATCTATTCTCGACACTTAGCCCTGAAGGATGAGTGATGGTGCATCTGCTGGTACGGGCGAGGGTACCAGCGGCTTCTTTGACGGCGGCTTTTCGATCCACCTCAAGTTGCTTATTGTAGCGGCATCTTGGGGGCTTGCTTGGGCAGCAGGGAGGGAGTTAGCATTAGCACTTCCAGAAGCAATTGTTTCTTGGTATAGATACGCGATAACAATTCCACTTTTCTTCGTATGGTTGTACTTCAAAGAACGGGGTTCAAGAGAGGGTAAACCAGCAATTTTTATTCCTCGTGGGGATATGTTTTGGAAGTTAGCGTGGATCGCCTTTTTCTCAACATTTCTGTATCAATTATTTTTTATGCACGGGATGGCAAGAACTGCTGCAGGCGATGCATCTATCCTAATTACATTCAACCCTGCATTCACTGCACTGCTTGCCATCCCTCTTTTACATAGGAAATTAAATCGCAATCTAATTTTTGGACTGATAGTTGGTCTTGCTGGGGTTGGAATTGTTACTGGTTGGAGTCCAAATACAGACCTGCCAATGAATCAAAGATTGATGGGTGATTTCTTGATAATGTGTGCTGCTGCATGTTGGGCTGTTTCAACCAATTTAATTAAACAAATTTTAGAATCTGATGACATTGAAGATAAGCCATCTCCCATTGCAATAGTTGCGTGGGCTTCGTTCTTAGGATGGATACTGTTGACACCTTTAGCAGCATTTGATTTAGTCACTTTTGGCAGCGCTGCAATACCCGATTTAAGAGGCTGGCTTTGGATATTTTATCTAGCCTCAATTTCAACAGTTTTAGCTTATGCTTGGTTTGCAGATGGCGTGGATAAAATTGGGGCAACCGCGTCCGCAACTTACGTATATTTGGTACCATTCTTTGGCATACTTTCTGGGGTTTTATTGCTCAATGAATCAATTGGTTGGTCATTCCTTGCCGGATTCATTTTGATTTTGGTTGGGGTTAAACTTTCTCAACAATCATCCAATGAAGCCACCACCTGATTTGAAGCGGTTTGCTTATGGAGCGTCACACACCCGCTGAAACTCCGCCCGTAGGGCGGGAGCGCTCAATGAGTTGCAGTGGAAGAAGGGGTAGGCATGTCAACACCGATGATGGAACAATTTCACGCCATCAAGGCTGAACACCCAGATACTGTCCTATTTTTCCGAATGGGCGATTTTTACGAGATGTTTCACGATGATGCAGTTTTGGCAAGCGACGTTCTAGGAATCACTCTCACAAGTCGTGAGAAGAACTCGGCTAATCCGGTACCGATGGCAGGAGTACCGTGGCACTCGGTTGAGGGTTATTTGCAAAAAATGCTCAAGGCGGGCTACAAGGTCACACTTTGCGAGCAAGAAGAGGAACTTCGCCCTGGTGAAAAATTACTCCAGAGGGTCGTGACTAGGGTTTACACTCCTGGCTCACTTTACGAAGAGAGTTTGATTGGTGAAGAATCGTCGGCTTTGCTTTCAGCAGTTATTTTGCAGTCGGATACTCTTGGTTGGTCAATTGTTGATCCTAGCATTGGGCGTGCTTGGGCAGGGGAATTTTCCGGTGCTGGTCGATTTGAGAGACTGCGTGATGAATTGTTGAGGTGGCAGCCTCGTGAGTTAGTGATGAGTCGTAACGATGCTTCTGCTGATATGGTTAAATCGATTTTAGCCTCAGTTGATAACTTGACTTTGTCAACTCATGAAGTGCCACGTAAAGCGCGGCTTGCAAGTTTGAAATCGGTATTAGATGTCGCTGATTTAGGCCATATTGACCTTGACTCCAAGCCGATGGCGATGGAGGCTTGTGGGATGGCAACATCTTACCTGTCACGCCTTCATCTGACTGCAACTGTGCCACTGCGTGATATTGAGTTTGCAGAAGAACAACGCTACATGGTGTTAGATGAAACGACTCTGAGGAATCTTGAGGTCACTCATACATTGGGTGGCGATAAGCAGGGGAGTCTGCTTTCATCAATTGATGCCACCCGAACTTGGATGGGTCGTAGAATGCTACGTCAGTGGTTGTTAATGCCGCTTCTTGACCGTCAAGAAATAGCCAAGCGGCATGGTGCAGTCGCCAGTTTAGTCAATGCAAATAGGCGACTGCGAAATCTTCGAGAGGCGCTGAAAGGCAGTAGAGATTTGGAGCGCCTCTCAACAAGGCTCGCGTATGGTCGAGCCAATGGCAGAGACCTTGTAGCAATTTCAGATGCGCTTGCAAGAATGCCTTCTCTACATGCAATTCTTACTGAAGGCAGTGATGAACTTCTGTTGGAATGCGCTGAAAATCTGCTGGATTTGGATGAAACACGACTTCTCATTTCAGAAGCACTCAACGATGAATTGCCAGTAACAATTCGAGAAGGCGGCCTGTTCAAGCCTGGTTGGTCGCAAAAACTCGATACCCATAGAAGTGCGGTAGCAGAGGGTAAAGAGTGGTTAGATAATTTAGAGGCCACAGAGCGAGAGCGGCTTGAAATCCCCCGACTCAAAGTGAAGTATAATCGTCAGTTTGGCTACTTCATTGAAATTTCAAATGCACATCTAGACAAGGTGCCTGAAGAGTATACGAGAAGGCAGACATTGGTCAATGCAGAGCGATATATCACAGAGGAATTGAAGGAAAAGGAAGAACTAATTCTCAATGCAAAAGGCCGAGGGAACGAGCTAGAATATGCACTTTTCAGAGAGTTGAGAGACCAAGTAAAGGAACACTGTCAAGCACTTTCACAAATTGCTAGAAAGGTTGCCACAACAGATGTTCTTTGCTCCTTTGCACACCATGCACGAAGGTTTGGCTGGACAAGGCCGGAGATGAGCGAGGATGACAAGTTGGACATTAAGGCAGGCCGCCATCCAGTGTTAGAAGCGACAGCATCGTTTGTGCCCAATGATTTGACATTGGACAAAAAGCGCCGATTTTTGTTGTTGACTGGACCCAATATGGGTGGTAAGTCAACTTATCTTCGCCAGACTGCTTTAATTTCGATATTAGCGCAGGCTGGCTCTTTTGTACCAGCAGAAAGAGCACGAATTGGTCTTGTTGACAGAGTGTTCACGCGGGTTGGAGCGCACGATGATATTCGCAGAGGGCGCTCAACTTTCATGGTTGAAATGATTGAAGTCGCACATATTCTCAGGCGAGCGACTTCGAGGTCGCTCGTTCTACTCGATGAAATTGGTAGAGGGACTTCAACGTTTGATGGCTTAGCAATTGCTTGGGCTGTGACAGAAGATGTTGCCAGCCGAGTTGGAAGCAGATGCCTATTCGCTACTCATTATCACCAACTTGTTGGATTAGAAGCAGAAATTGATGGCTTGGTAAATGTTCATGTTCAGGTGGCACAAAGTGGAGATGAACTCAAATTTCTCTACACTGTTGAGGATGGGCCATGTGATGACTCGTATGGGGTGCAGGTGGCCGCACTAGCAGGTTTACCTACCCATGTGGTTGAGAGGGCACGAGATTTGCTACTCTTCCTTGAGGCTCAGGCCGAAGGGGCGCGGGCTGGCGAAGATGGAACACCACTTTCGAGGGATGTGGGCCAATCATCATTGTTTGGCTGGATGTTACCAAAGGGGGCTAGCGTAACTCCGGAAACGGAGGACCAAGCCACAGATGGTCCTGCAGAGGTGCCAATTGGGGCGAGACTTGAGCCGACAGAAGCTGCTGCGTTAGCGAGGTTGGCGGAAATGGACCCTGATGCAATGTCGCCGCGCGAAGCGATGGATTTGATTTACGAGTTGAAAGGGATTCTAAGAGGCCAGCATGAATGGTTGGAGGAGTGACGATGGTAATATCCGAGGAAATCACTCCGCCAACGATTGTTCAATTAGATGACAAAACAATCGGGCTTATTGCCGCAGGTGAAGTCGTTGAAAGACCTGCTCAAGTAGTCAAAGAATTATTGGAAAATTCGGTTGATGCAGGGGCAACTCGCATCAACATTGAGATCCAACGCGGCGGTTTTGATTTGATTTCAGTGACCGATAATGGTCATGGAATACCAGAGTCAGAACTCATTTTGGCTGTAACTCGCCACGCTACTAGCAAACTAACTGATGCATCAGATTTGGCAGCCATCGGCACACTTGGATTTCGCGGCGAGGCTTTAGCAAGCATCGGCGCAGTATCACATTTGAAAGTCGCAAGCAGACCGGAATCTAGCGAAGGTAGAGCAATTGTTGTTGAAGATGGTGATGTGCATGCTGCAGAGCCCGAGGGTATGGCCAATGGCACGAAAATAGAGGTCAGAAATCTGTTTGTTAACCAACCAGCAAGATTGGCTTTCCAGAGGAGAGCAGCGACCGAAACCGCACAAGTGGTGGATGTAGTGGTGTCACACGCACTTTGTAATCCTCAAGTCTCATTCCGACTGACCGTGGATGGACGAGCAATCCTTGAAACCCCTGAAACCGAGGATATGCGCGACAGGCTGTACGATTTGCTGGGTGCTTCTAGTGAGAAAATGATTTCTCTGACATGCTCAGATGTTGATGCCGAGGCCCCAGGTGAAGAGCGCTGGAGAGGGTGGATTTCACCACCAGATATTAGTCGAGGGAAATCTGATGATGTCCACATCATCATCAATGGTAGGCCAGTTGCAGCACAACCGTTTCTACAATCTATCAAGCGGGGCTATCACACCAGATTGATGGTTGGCAGGCATCCAGTTGTTGTTTTACTACTCGATTTACCTACTGACGAAGTTGATGTCAATGTTCATCCAACCAAAAGAGAAGTGAGATTGAGAAATTCATGGCGTGTGCTAGAGAGATTGGAGAGAGCAATCAAGCACACACTGAAACAAGTCCCAACTGGTGAAGCGCCAACTAGAGAGTTCCCACTTGGAGCAGTTGATGGCGGGAAGAAGCAAGCACCGGTCACAACATCAGTGAGTAGTGAGGCCCCATCATGGGCAAACCCGCCAGCGAGGGTGGAACCAACAATGCAAACATCGTTTTATCAAGGTGCAAAAACTGATTCAAAACAGGCTGATAAGCCACGCCCAACCTCATCTTCTCCGGTTTTACAAGAGACACTCCCTGGTCTAGAAGAAGCGCCGGTATCACCGGCGTTAAGCAGTGCGGAAAGAGAATTGCACAGACACTCAAAGGCGGGTGAAGCGGTTTCACCTCTTGATGAGCCAGAAATAGAAAGTGAGAATGAAGTTGTAACTGATGTGCCAGTAATGGAACCATTAGCCCAGTTTGCAGATTCGTATATTTTAGCACAAGGTGAGGGGTGTTTGTATGTGGTTGACCAACACGCTTTGCACGAGAGAATTCGCTATGAGAGATTGCGAAACAGTATGGCTAACTGGGGGGCTCAGCCGCTCATTGAGCCGATACATCTAGACCTTTCAGCGGTCCAGAGTTCAGTGGTTGAGGCTTCACGAGATAGGTTAGGAGAACTTGGTTTTGAATTCACAGAGGGAGGCGAAAAACTCGCCTTAACTTCTGTTCCTGTAATGCTTGCTGGAGATTCCCGATTGCAGGGATTTCTCATTGATTTGATTGCGGAATTACAAGAATCAGGTGAGGCAGGGCCGCTAAATGTTGCTGAAAATTTGGCTGATGAGATCGCCTTCATGAAATCATGTCGCGGCGCAGTAAAGGCAAATCAGGTGTTGTCGATTGCAGAGATGAGACGACTGCTAGCTGATATGTCAACCATTGAGAATCCGTGGGCTTGTGTTCATGGCAGGCCTACGGTGATGAAATTAGATGTCAATACGCTTGACCATCACTTTGGTCGCCACGGTTGACTTGATATTGAGACGAAGTGTTGAATGGCCGTATCACTTGTCAACAATTGGTGAAATCAACTATGTTGGGCCGTATCATTTCCTGTGTAGTCGCCTTTTTTCTCATTTTAATATTTATTTTTAATCTAGAATCTAAGAACTTAGAGATTGTAATGACCATAATTTTGATTTTATTTGCCCTTTATCTTGCTTCTTGGCTGTACCGAATATTTCGGTTTCAGTTTACTGAGAAGTGATTTTCAATTTGTTGATGAAATCTGGGTCTGAAACTGCATAGCAGTTTGGATGCGAAAGAGTTGCACCGACTTTGGTCGCTAAGCATGCTGCAGTCATCCAAAGTCGATGGTCAGCGTGAGTTTTGACAAGTTCATTTGGTGCACTTGGTGATTGACCGCCCTCAATTTCCAATCCATCTTCTGTTGGAGTGGTAGTCAATCCGAACTGTGCGAGTAGTTCGGAAGTCTTCTCAATTCGATTTGATTCTTTGTGGCGGGCATGGCTAGCACCGGTAATTGTGCCACCATTGCCAAGAGCAAGAATCGCTGCTAGTGGTGGCAACAAATCGTTTGAGTCTCGTAAATCAATTTTCATTTCTTCAACATCAGACAACTCTTGGCCACCCGCGCAGGTGGCCAAAATTTCAGCCCCAAGTGAATCCTCATCTGATGGTAAATTGGTGACCTCAACTTCGATGTTGTGCACCGATTTATAGAGTATTGAAAATGCCTCTAGACTCCTATCGCTCGGGATCTCTACAACATCAGGACATTCCACAATCCAAGGCTTGAGGTTGATGTGTGGGCGCCAATCCATTTGATTTTCAGAGCCAGTTTTCCCAGCCAGTTCAAAAGAGAGTTGTGCGTGCAATCGTGAAACACCTTGACCTGCTAAGTTGACCCTAATTTCACCTTCAAGTGCTGGCATTGAGAGGAGAAGGGATGAGAGAGGTTGGCTTGAGCGGGAGACGTCAAGTGTTACTTCTCCAGGCTCCATTGGACCGTGTACGAGGTAGGGTAGAGACTCCAAACCCGTTCCATGACTAACTTGGGCTCCAAGGTACTCCAAGATGTGCAGTAGTGTTTCTGAATGGCGCCTGCGTAGCGTATGGTCTCCATCTAGCATTATTGGGTAATTTAATCGAGCAGCGGCTATAGTTAGCAGACGCAGTGCAGTCCCTGAATTCCCGCAGTTTAGCACTGAAACTGGACGTTTGAAGCCGTTTACTCCTACTCCTGAAATCACCCATTGTGACTCACTTTTTTCTATGTTGACACCTAGTTGGTCTAGGCATCTTGCCATTGATTCAACATCTTCCCCTGGTGTTCCTGAGAAATTTAACGCCACATCTTTTTCGCCTTGAGCTGCAAGCAGGAGCCAGCGAATCATGTGGCTTTTTGATGGTGCTAGTTGCCATTGGATTGGTGCTGTGATATCTTGTGGCTGAATTGGGACAGAGCCGCCAGTTGCTTCTCTACCAATGACCGCGTGGTATGGCTGCCAATCCTCAAGTCCGCCCATTCTTCTCAAACCTGCGAGAGGGTTTGCCATTCAAGCCCTTTGTGCCGCACACATGAAATTTTCAGGAGGCTGCGGGTAGGGTAACTGCGAAAATTTCTCCATTACTTCGGCCGCCACTACCTTCAAACAGCATCCTAAATGTCCATTCTCCGCTATCACTTCCAATGGTTGCGGCATCGATCACGAAGTAATCGCCGGTATTGACCGTGAATCCAGCATCTCGGTCTTGGAATGAGATATTTTGGCCTGAAACTCCGTATACATCGGCATCAGATGTGTGCCCTGAAATTGAAGTTATGCTGATGCTTTCAGGTGGGATTAGTTGGAACTTACATTTGAAAGTCTCAATTTGTGTACTCATTTCAGTAATTGTGACCACTTGGTATCCATTGTCAAGCATTCTAACACTAGCTTTGGCAGTAGGTACTCCTTTGTTTGGCGCTTGTACGCTTGATGACATCATCAAGTAGACCGCACTGGTCAATAGAACGGTAATTGCTAGAAGAAGAATTGTTGCAATAACTGGAGAAACCGCCTCTTCCGGTTCTCTGTTCAGTCTTCTTGCTTGATTCATCTATCTCCTCTCACGCAACTCTGTCCACTGTCTCTGGTGTTATACCTTCTTCGGCAGTTACACGGTAGGTGTAAACGCGCAGATTTTCAGGTGCGTTACGGAATTTTCTAACTACCATTCTGGTTTCGAAATTGTTAGCAATCATCTTGACTTCGAAATCGAATACGATATCACAGATGAGAGATAATTCTCGCTGTACACTTTCTGGGATTGAACCGCTTGATGCAGAAAGTAACAAGACTCCACGATTTAATTGAGTATGTGCTTGCATAATTCTAATCATTGAGATAACTCTTCTTGCTTCGTTTCTTTGGAAAAAGAAATCGAGGTTATCAATTGCGCATCGGAAGAATGGTCCAAGAGATGTAATTTGACTTGCCATTGCAATTAGATAATCGGTTGAATCTTCTTCAACGAATCTCGTCTGAGCAAGTCTCTGAATATCTTGCATTGTAAAGCCTTCTAGGCGAAATCTACTAGCTTCCATGTCCTTCTCAAGGACCTGTTCATTGTATTCTTCACCAAGGCATCTAACCTTGAGGTCAAGTGGCCATTCATAGCGTCGGAAAACCTGTAAAATCTCGTGTTGGCTTTCCGAAGTTGATACCAATACTGTGTTCGCAGGGTCTTCAGCTACTGATGTGAACTGCTTCATGAATAAGTCCATTCCAGCTCCTGGCTCTCCAATGCAAAGAATTGTAAAACCACGCGGGATTCCTCCCTTCATCATCTTGTCAAATTTTGGAGAGCCAATGCTAGCGATTTCCCCGAAGAACTCAACATCTTCGGGATCAAATTTGATTCGCTGCCCCATAAATCATCACCTTAGGAAATAACAACCTGCCCACGGTCTACCAAATCAGTACAGTATAGGTCAAGGTTTGCAAGAACACTTGGAGGAGTTTGGTCAGGCACAGTTACTACTGCACTCAATACATCACGGGCACGGAAGGTATTGATGAAAGTGTGAAGATATTCTGCCAGCATTTTCTCTTCATTGTAAATTGCTAATGCGTTTACTGAATCTAGGATGACGAAGTTTTGTTCAGTGGGCATTTGCCGTAAATGAAACAGCGTTCTGAGGAGAATGTTCTCAAGCATAATTGGGCTATCAATATAGGAAATATTGGTGAATTGGTTTTCGGTACCACCCAACAATGCAGACGAGACACAATCAATGAATTGTATTCCTTCAGTTGGGATATCAATTTCTTGTAGGGTAGCAATTAGTTCAGGTGCAGGGCGGCTAGCAGAAATGTAAACGCCGCCCATTTGAAATTCGTTGATGAGTGGCTCAATTAGTGATGCTGTCACAAGAAACGAGTTGCTAGAGCCGCAACGAACTTGTAACGAAGAATTCAACGAAATCTCTGTGAGTTGTTCGGCAATCCTCTGGTCTAACTCAATCATGATGAATCAACCCCCCACTTTAGCATCGGCGTCATCATTACGCCCATGGGTGTCAATTCTAAGGCGTATTTTGCCCGAGAGTGGTCAGTACCCCGCATCTTTACAACCTGTAAAAATCGTAACAAGTGCCCCATCCTATCGATATCACCCATCACCATTATTCCGTCCAAAATCGCTTCTTCAACACCGAAAGATGACCAGTGTGCCTTTGCACCCGCAGAAGTAATTTCAGCAACTAGGAAAGATGTGCACCCTTGGGTGGCTAGGGTTTTCCCGAGAGTAAATAGGAAGTCGCGAATAAGTTGGTCATTTGGAATCTTGTAACACAATGTGGTCACTGAATCAATAACTAGGCGAGTTACACCGATGGTATTGACAATATCAGTAATCGCTTTCACTAGTGAGTTGATATCGTCTCGGTCAAAAGTTGCCTTTGTTAATCCAAGCCATGAGTAAACAACATCCATATCAAACACATTGATGAGCCCTTTATCGACCATTTCCATGTCAAAAAAGGTGTACTGTCGAATATTCTCAAGTAATTTTACAGATGGTTCTGTGGCTGCAAAATATGCACATGCTTCTCCCATTTGAGCGCCATGAACTAGAAATTCCATGGTCAACGTAGTTTTACCGGAACCACAAGTTCCTCCAATAAGCACTGTTGCTCCATATGGTATCCCGCCACGGGTAATTTCATCCAATCCATGAATGCCAGTGACACAGCGGTCGCGTGTGTATTGTGGTCCCCCTAGCATGCCTATCAAAGATGCAAAGTCCGACCACCTCTAATAACTCGTTGCCAAACGAACACGCCTTAAGGCGTGGATTAAACAAAGTGGAATCCAATCAAATATGATTTCAAAGGATTCCAGGAGTTCCGTCAGTAGAGCGACCCCAATTTGAGGAATTTGAAGCACCACCACCAAGCCAATATAGGGCAATATTGTTGTCAATATCCCAACTAGTGACCCAGTTAACTTCCATTGAAGTTTCAGTTTGTGCTATTCCGGGGTAAGTCCACGTGAGGGTTAGCGTGTCATCGTATTTGTTGAGCCCATCAATGGCCCCTCTACCTAAAATTCCTGAAAGCCCAAGGTCAAGGACAACATCAGCCCCCTGATTCTCTTGCAGAGAGGGTTTACCAGAACAGAGCATCACGTCTCCGCCTGCCAAAGCACCGTTGCCAATTAGTGAGTGGACACCTCCGCTTGACGAGCGTCCAATCCCCCACCCAGTAAGGTTGGCTGCAAAACCGTCGCGATTTTCCAATTCAATCCATTCTGGATATCCTAATTCCGGCTCTGCCATGAATTCTGAGATGACTAAATGGGCTGGCATTCGTCCGGCGTCATGAACTTCTAAGATAATCTCAACAGTTTCATAATTTAGCATCATTAAACGGTGCGCTACAGCGCTGTTAGCGGCTGCATCGCGGCTCGCGCCATCCTGAAACAATAACAAACCAATCCTGTTAGAATCAGAACTTTCAATCACTCGAATTGTGAGGTTGATACTAGCCCAAGATGGAAGTCCAAGCCCTTTGATAAATTGATCTTGAGTGATGTTTGCAATCCCATCTAGTCGCTCCGTATCGAGTTGCCCCAATGTTCCAGTCAATCCCGGTTGAACTACCCCGTTTAGTAGATTAGTAGCGTTGTAGCGATGCCATTCAGTAGTAGCATTTGCTAAATCGCGATTACCAAATTCATCGTATGGTGTGTACCAACCAGCATCAGTTGTTAATCGTTGTAAACTTTCGAGGGCATAATCATCTAATTGGTCAGTTCTTGGGTGGTTTGAACCGAGTTGAAGACCAGCAAGTGAAAAGAAAGCTGATAGGATGATGAGAAATAAGACGAAAGCGGTTAGGAATTCAATAACGGCAGTCATTCCACCTTCGGAATTTGTTATTTGTCGAGCCGTGTGCATCGTCAATCCCTATCCTGCCGAAGGTTGTGTCCATCATCAAGTCTGTGCTTCAAGGAAGCCCCACTAAATTTA
>DUDF01000058.1 GCA_012959435.1 Candidatus Poseidoniales archaeon | reverse complement strand
CATTGTTAACTGAATTTTCTAATTCGTCTGTACTACTGAGTATGAAATTAAATCCACCAGCACCACCCAAACTCATCGAAATGATATCAACTCCTGAATCGACACACCAATCAACTGCTGCAGCAATTGTCTCATCTACACCTTCTCCTTGTGAGTTCATTGCTTTTGCAACATATAAATCAGCATTAGGGGAAACTCCTTTCATCCAACCATCAGCCCAAATTAATCCTGACATTGCCGTTCCATGACCTTGGTCATCATAGGGCGTTTCCTGATCTTGTATGAAATCCTTCCAGCCGGATAATTGGCGACCACCAAAGTCCTGATGTGAAAGGTCAATACCGGTATCAACAACACATATCCCAACCCCTGAACCTGTGGCAGAAACACCATCAATTCCAGTCATTGCTCTAAAGTCACTCTGCCACGTGATATACTCATCAGGAGGTGGTAAATTGGCATTGTTAGAACCATCATAATTCTGATACCAATTGTATAAAATGTAACCTGAAGAAAGTAACAGAAGTACAGAAATAATCGATGAAATAATAGCAGTAATTTGTCGCTTATCTAATGAAATAGATTTTCTATGGGTGATGTCAAGTTCGGGCATTTCGGTGGTTGCCCAATCAACGCCCTCCCCTTCATCCATGTTTACTCAATATCATGGCGAATGGTCGTTTGACTTCAAACCGTCGGAATATTGGGGCGATTGTTACTTGGTTAGAATAAGAATTGCCAAAGTCATTGAGATCATCCGAGTGCTGAAACAGCCTCAGTGAACACATCAACGAATTGCCGCGCCTCTTCTTCGGTGTTGTAAAGATAGGCGGATGTCCTCAATGAACCTCCAGTAACCCCCTTAGATTCAAACCAGTGGTTAACACAATGGAAACCGGAACGCACCATGATGGAGCCGGCTTCATCAAGAATGATTGCCAAATCATGTACATCAATTCCGTCGATTAACATCGCCGTCATCCCGCCACGGTCACTAGCCTTAGGTGGTCCAAGAATGGTGACTTCATCTAAGTCCTTGACACCATCAGTTATGATTTGATTTAATCTGATTTCATGGTCAGAAAGCCATCCGAAGTCTACATTTGTCAAGTAATCCACTGCCGCTCTAGCACCAGCTATCCCAGCATAATTAGACGAACCACCTTCTAAGCGAGCTGGACCTGGTAGAAACTCTAAGTTCTCCTTTGACGCTGAAATAATAGTGGTGCCACCACCACTCATCGTCTCAAGATTAGCCATTGATTCCTGTTTTGCGAATAGTGCACCAACCCCACTTGGACCGAGCATTTTATGCAAACTGAAAGAAAGGTAATCGCAACCTAAATCTTTCACATTGACCTTGTTGTGAGGAATTGCTTGAGCTGAATCAATCAAGACTTCGGCCCCAAAATCATGAGCGATTTTGGTGATTTCAGTGACCGGGTTTGTGACCCCATCTAGATTACTTGTGAAGGGGATTGCAACAAGTCGTAAATTATCACCTGCTAGGGCACAGGCAGCCTCAAAAGCCTGTAAATCAAAGGTATTGTCTTCATTAGAAGAAACCTGTTTGAGGTCAACAACCCCTTCATTTTCTAATTGTAACCAAGGAACAAGGTTGCTATTATGTTCTTTATCACTTGTGATAACCACATCACCAGGTTGCCACCGAATACCATGAGCAACTTGATTTATTGCGGCGGTGGAATTCAGAGTAAATACAAGTTCTTCTCGAGGCGCTGAAATGAAATTTGCCACTGCTTGGCGAGTTTGCGCCATCATCAAAGTCACAGCAGAACCCCAACGATGTGGACTTCTCCCGCCACAACCAGGCGTTTCTGTGTAGTAAGATGTAACAGCCTCAACCACTGAATCTGGCCTCAATGTAGTGCAAGCATTGTCAAGATAACAAACCGGGTCCTCTTTCCTCAAAGGAGCAAAATCTTCCCTAAACCTATTTGGAGACAAATTATCACCACGCTTCTTGATCTGGTAAATGGTTGCTTATTGGGGCGCTACTTCCACATCCTTCACAAGTGATTCGATTTGGGAATACTGAGGAACAATCCTCACATCGCTCACTAGGCGCCCCCACCCCATGACAATCTTTAGTTGCACAAACCACCTCTAGTACACCTGTAGGTAAACGAGTTACAGGAGTATTGCTGCCACAAGATGGGCAATTACCACGCTGTCCTGCCACCGTTTCCCCTTCGCCTCGTAAACTACGACTGACTTCACGGGCGCGGTCACTCTCAATCTCTTGACCGGTTGCACCCAACATCATTTGAGGATACCACAGTAGGTGGATTAGAGACCAAACACAAAAGATTCCAGAGATGAAGTATAAGACACGATAAATCCCCATCCCAGATGAATCTCGGTATGCCACCGAATGCGCCCCCAACCATCCGTTAATTACTACTAAAGAACCCCAAACAATGAGTATCAAAACCCACGCCTGTAGGCTATGGTCTCGGATTGCATCTTGCATCTTTCGCGGGTCAGGGTGACTATGTTGAGTTTCAACATGTAAATCACGAGTTTGCATCACAGCCTGCCATGTATTAAAACTCAAAAATCCAAGGACAGCCACACCAATAACCATCCCCATAAAATCAATAATGGTAGAATTAAATGGAAATTTTGGTGCTCCGGACATTGAAATTACCAAACCGGCCTGAACCGAAATCCAACCAACAAAAAGATAGATTGTTTTTTCACGCATTAGGGGGTACTCAGACAAGGTACGCATTAGGAAAAGGGCCCAAAGAACGAAACTAGTAATCATCATTGCAAAAGCTTGCCACTCAACAGCATTGAGGCCCTCAACCCCAACCCTCCAAATATCTCCTCCACCAGAGAACTCTCCACTCGAGAGGTCTGACGAACCAGTAAGGAAGGCAAGTGCACCAATTATCAGACTAATGAGAGATCTACGGCCCCATGTTTCTCTCACCTTTCGGTAATGAAATGAAATCTCTACTTTCAAGTCATGGAAGGGAACTAACCAAGGTTGGCTAACTGAAAGATGCTGTTCAAGCCGCATGCTAGATAGTCGCATGCCGGTGTGCATTTGCTCACCTATCGCCTGCTCTGACTCAGGCTCCTCTCCCTCCATGTGGTGGCCGATGATTAATCAGCCATTAAGAGGACACCCTCATTTGAATTGAGATTTAGTGTTTTCAACGAAATTATTCATGGTGGAATCAATGAGAAAAAAAGAGCCACTGGCGTGAATTGAACACGCGACCTCCTCATTACCAATGAGGTGCTATACCGCTAAGCCACAGTGGCAGTGAAGCGGCGACCGAAGGGGTTGATTTAACGATGCCCATGTCACACATTCTCAAACCAATCATACCCTCAACCATCGCCACCATGAAAGGTGGGGCATGGCTCGCCCACTTCGCAGCCGAGATCGCATAGCCTGGTATCGCGCGTGACTGGAAATCACGTGGGTTCGTCCCGCGAGAGTTCAAATCTCTCTCTCGGCGTCATTATCTAAATGACCACTAATCCCTATACTCCGTGTGAGTAAACGGGATTTTTTGTTGCCCACTCAAAGTGAGGAATCAATGCATAGAGAAGATGATTGAAATGAATTATCAATCAATCTTGACTTTTTTTGCTGTATCCTGAGCACACTCTTGGTCAAAGTTTGGAATGACTCCGTGAATGATACAGCGGATCGCTCCGAATAAAAATATTAGCGAAAATTTCCATGCACCTATTAGATGTGAAAAATATCCTTTCTGAACATCTTTTAAATGACTCATGCCATGAATGGGAAACCCATTGATATATGATGTGGCCGGTAGACAAAGGCATTCAGTTAGCACTACTTGAGTTAGATTGCATGGGTTATTTGGTAATTGGTAGGGTGACATTATTGAACAGTCACTCACACAAATCCCATTCCTCATTCAAATTCCAGTGACCTTAGTTATGGAAATATTGTAAACGCTTGATTTTTAGCAAACTTGGATTAATTACTCTGAAAAATAACGTAAAACTTTCATACGCCCCTAAGGGGGCGTGTTAGAAATTAAATGGGAGCATTGAAGGGCTTTAACAACCGCCACATAGGTGGAGAGGAGCCTATGTCAACCCAACGAACAACTCGATTAAAGGTAATTCTCATCCTTGGCCTGATGATTCTGACCCCACTTAGCGCAGCAGATTTGACTCAATATTCAGGACCAAATGTAGTTGCCTCATCTGGAAACAATAGGACGGTTGACGGTTGGTCAGTACCGGGAAACTCAACCATCCTTGACGGCTGGTTGAACATTGAGTCTGGTAACTTCCCCAGTTTAGGAAATGGCAGTGGATGGGATGGTTTAACTACAAATTCAAATTTTACTTCAGGTACCTACGTTGATTCAACATCAACTCACTTTAACGATATATTGTCACTTGACACAAATGGGTCATACGGTAATATTGACGAGTTCAACAGTGCACCTCTTTTGAGTTTAGCAGCGGGACTTCATACCGGCGGTACTGGTGTAACTTGGTTGCCTACAAACCTGAATTATTCAGGGACTCCTTCAACTGGTGGAGGGAATACAGTAGCCAACGGCACCATCCCTGCAAGTGCAACAGAAGGTAATTTAGTAGTCGGAACCAATCCAAATGGAGGAGTTCCAGCGGGAAGCAATTCTTGGCTCATGGGTGACCCAATCACCTTGCCTGCACCAATTGTCAATTTCACTTTTGAGTTTGACCACTGGTACCACATCCACACACCGAGTAACATCAATGGTAACATGGATGGAGTATGGGTTGAATATCGCCTAGATGCTGGTAATTGGACTTGGATGGAACCTGTGTCGGGATACAGCAACACGATATCACCAAATGCATCTGTCCCAGCAGGTACAACAACAAATGGGACCAATGGATTCCCTGTTTGGGCTAAAACCGCTTACAGCGGATGGGAGCACTCTGTATTCGAATTAGATAACTTGACTGGAATCAGTAACGCAACACAGATTGAATTCCGCTACCGCATCTGGACTGACAGTAACAGTACAGTCAGACCCGGATGGTATATTGATAACATCACAAGTCAAAACATCGGGGCTGGAATGGGATTCTGGCACCACGGGTGCTATGTTTCAACTGGAACCTGTGGTTACTCGAACAACGCAATTGGTGCCCTTCAACTTAATCAACCAATGAATCTCTCTGGTGTCACAGGAAACCCAATTCTCAGAACTCATCTAGAGTGGGATTTGGAGGGATCAGGTTGGGATAATTTCTGCGTTGAACTTTCTTTAAACAACAACACATGGGTAGATATTTCCAGCACATCAAATATCACGACCACTGCTTGCCGTAGTAGGGCTGGGGCAATACCTGGTAATGGGTACACAATTGGCACTACTACTTATGGTGATGAAACAAATACTTTGCTTGACCTTGATTTGGCAATCCCTGCCGCTTTCCACAACCAATCAAATGTATATCTTCGTTATCGTCTTGATACAGACTCTTCAGTCACAAATGGTGGCACCCTAGACGGTCAAGAAGGACTAACTCTTGACCGTATACAAGTTCGTTCAGGTAGTTCAAACAATTCTTCAGTCTATTTTGATGACCATATGACGAATTCTGGAACAATGTTTCATTATGGAATTAGTACCACTGTTGAAGATTGGGCGTACGTAATTATTGGAGCAGGTGGGTTACTAGAAACATATGGATTTGAAGATTCACCCACCATGCCACCTGGTGGCTGGAATGTAGTTGATGCTGGTTCGGGAGACATTTGGGAATATGGACAATTGCCAACTGGCGGAACTGTTGGCCCAACCTCGTGGCCTACAGGAAATTACGGCTTTGCTATTGATTTAGACAATGATTATGATGGCAATTCCATCACACATCTTTACTCACCGGGATACATGATTCCACTTGGAGCAAGTGCTAGATTGAGTTTTGATCAATGGCGGCATTCAGAAGCAGGCTGGGATGGTGGAGCAGTCTTTATCAAAGTCAATAATGGATCTTGGCAATACTTTGACCCCGTAATTGCAAATGGTTCATCATGGTATGATGGGGCAATAACTTTTGGCGCTCACATCTTGAATAATTTGGATGTCTTTGATGGAAGACAATACACCGGTACTGTCCCATGGGATACTACTACCGCTGACCTATCAAACTACAGTGGCTCGTATGTTGAATTTAGATTTTCATTTGCATCTGACTCAATCGTCAATGATGCTGGATGGTATCTTGATGACATTGGAGTAGAAGTTGATTTCTTTGAGAATACTGGAACTTGGTTAAGTCCTACCATCACTCTTGACGAACTTGGAAATGGATTTGTTGACATCTCCGCATTAACACCAAATGGGACTTGGGTTACAGGAACAATAACTGATTCGGCAGGGAATGCCTTTGATGGATACGATAATCTCTCTTTCCCTATATCTCTTGCAGGAATTGACAGGGACACCTACCCTACTGCTAAAATACAACTGAATATGGGTACTAATGACCCATTCATTTCGCCCTTAGTAACAGATGTCCATTATGGAGCGGTACGTTACTTTGCAGGACTAGATGCACAGAATGAGTGGGATATTGACGCCGGACTTGTGCTTGTCAATGGTAACTGGACAAATCCTACTGGAATCCCTCTAACCATAAGAGGAGATTTTGTAACCTCAACAGCACCAATTCAAAATGTCAACATCTCAGGCGTGGGTAATGGTGTAACTGTTCAACTCATTGACAGCAAGGGGTCAATCATTGGTAATACCGGCCTAAGCAACTTAATTTCATTCACAAACCCTGAGCCGGGGTATGGTGTACAGTTTAGTATCGCATCTTCTGGGTCACTATCACATGCGATTGCTGAAGGGGCATTTGGACAACCAACCCTGAATCCTGAAATTGATGTCACAGATGATGGGACAATTGATTGGACCTTCCCCACAGCCCCGAACTTCGGGCATTATGGGTGGCAATCTTACATCCATCTAACTGATTCAGTCGGGCAGACTACAACCGGAACAACCAGCGCTAGTGTCACATCTACGTCAACAGGAAGTGGGATTGAAGTGCTAATCCCTGATGATGCGACAGTAAACTCTGGGGTGATTACTTTCCACCCTGACTCAACCACAACTAGTAGCATCACAATGAGTGTTGCAGGGGTGCAAGCAGTACCATACAACAGCGGTCTATCTGACATTAATTTTGCACCATTAGATACCTCAATGGTTGCTGCAATCAACAGTCTAACAACAACATACACCGACCCAGGTACTGGGAGGATTTGGAAAATCGTAGATGTTGATTTCACCTCAAGTCTCTCCCAATCTATTGATATCTTGAGCGTTTCAATTGGCTACGACTTGACTGAAAATGTCACAGGACTTGGACAGCAAATGTTTGACTACCACGCTGCGCAACTTGTAGGCAGTATTCCCGCAAGTATTGACATACCACTCACCTATATCTCAGATGCTGGCGCTGTTGGCCTAGATGGTGGAATTATCCATGAATTGATGATTACTAACCGCCCATTCACGGCTCCTGAAACAATGTATCCCGATGGGCAAGTTTACGAAATTACCACAAGACATCACCACCTTGATGACAATAACCAAATTGGCGAAGTGATGTTGATTGGAACAGCCTCGGATGGAGAATTACTCACATGGTATGTAGATGACCTCACTAATGGGGGGCATTTCATCAGTAATGGTAGCACTATGGCTACCCTACTACCATCTTCAACAGCTGTATTGAGTGGTGATGATTGGGTCGTAACATGGCGATTCGAAATTAGTTGGTTGTGGGATGATGTTGATCAAATTGATTGGATGGCTCGGGCTCTCAACCTTACTGGGGATGGATTAGCACCGGCTTTTGCAATATCTGGAGGACCTGGAAAAAATGCAATCGAGAATGACTTGCAAATCGACCAACTTGAGGTACGTGATCAGTTTGACAGAATCATCGCTATCAACCCGAACCAAGACTTCTACGCGGCTGGTGGGTCAGACATTTTTGTGACTGGGGCAGTGCGCTTCCAAGACAATGCAAACTTACGGCCACTAACCAATGCATACTCCGTTGCAATCAACTTCTCTGGGACAGAATACTCAGCTAACAGCCACGACAATGGTTCGTTCAGACTCACCTTGACATTACCTACAAATGAAACAACCACTACACTCACCTCAAGAATTGTGCGTATTGGTCCTGCGAGTGGAGCATTTGGTGGCGAGGATAAGTCAAACCCCATGGGAACTATTGAATTATTCACAGATGTTGAAAATCCAACAAGCGAAATATTCCAAGTATTAACAACGAATGGACTTCTTGATGCAAATGGCCATGTCTGGGACCCATATGATTCGCTTACACTTCATCTCACTGTCACTGATGCACAAGCACTTGGTGATGATATTACCCTTCACTACTGGAGGCAAGGAACCAATGATGACAGCAACGGAGATGGGATTGCTGATGAGAATGAGTATCAGACCATGACTCGCCCAATCTCAATACCTGGTAATTCAAATGAACAACAAATCCAATTCATAGGTTTCGATCTATCTTCAGTGCCAGCAAATAATATGCTCAGTCTCTACATTTCTGGAACCGATTGGGCTGGGCTTCCAATTGAAAATAATGGCATGGCTGGGCTAGAAAATGACAAAGCGACAATGGTAATTGGCACAGATGCAGATACTATTTTATTGGAGAATTCATTCACATTGAATACTAATAATGACCATCTTTTAGTTGGTCAAAACCACCAAATTTCAATGGTTATAGAAGATGAAAATGGAATCAACACAATTGATGAAATTATCATCTATATGACTGGGCAATCCTCAGCTCCTGCAGGAGAAATACACATTGACCCAAGAGAATCCACAGCATCAACCCCGATTGGTAGTTTCATCAATACAGGGGATGTCACAATGGAAGCATTGGATGACACATCCAGCAGAGTCACTCTTAACTTCGTTTTGGATTGGCAATTCCCATCAACATTCGGTGATAACTGGATGATGCCTGGGATCCATGTGATTGACGATACTCAAACAGTTGCTAATGTCAACAACATCGGAGATTTGAGATGGAAGTTAGACAACAAACTAACTGTCAGCATTGACATGTTGCACGACTTATCTGAACCAATTTCAGAATCTAATAATTCAAAACTTTTCCTTGGTAAAGGAGATATTTTTGCAATAACAGGTGAAGTTGTTTATGCTGGTTCAGGGGCACCTATTGTTGAAATCCCAGAGAACTTACAATTGTTCACAATAATGATTGCGAGTGGCGTTTCATCAGATGCAACTATTGACTTGACAGAATCCTACTTCAACACCACCCTTTCGGTGCCTGTAGGATTCCCTTCAACCAACGACCTCCCGGTCGTAATGGATATACTCAACATCCCGGGGCAAGGTGAATCAATATCCTACACTGACATTTCTCTCACGATTGACAGCACCCCCCCAGTTGCAGAATTCCTACCAGGGATTCTTGCAAGCATCGAAACGGACCGTATATCTACAGTTGATGTCAGAATTAATGTGGTTGAATCTGGAGGTATGTCTGAAGATGGTGTATCCATTCACTGGGTGTATCGACGTGGTGGACTAAATCTACCCGGTAGCCAAGATTATTCATTGTTACAGCATGATACTGTAAATGGAGATATTTGGTCTTACTCGTCAAATATTGATATGACACCAGCATCTCACATTAAACTACAGGAAGGAGACCAGTTGATGGTTTGGTTGGTCGGTGAAGACCGAGCAGGAAATGATTTGTTTGGTGAAGGCACAGCAGATTCACCACGTGCTCCGCAATTAATTATCAGAGTATTTGAACCAGTTATTTCCAAAGTTGAAATCGATGATTTGACTCCAATGTTATACAAGAATGTGTACATCCAAACAACGATTAGGAATAATGGTTCAACTATGGGGAGTCTCAATGTGACATTGGTTGAAGAATTAGATGATGGGACATTACAATATTATGAATTACACAATATTACTGACCTTGGGCCACAACAAAAGCAAGTAGTCGCATTCTATTGGGAAGCATGGGATAGTGGTATGCCTGATTTATACATCATGTGGAATGGCGATGATTCTGACCTTACATTACTACAACCTCAAATTGATGTCCAGGAAGAAGAAAGCCAAAGTGGCATATTCGGCGCAGGTGCAGATGTTGGGATGATTCTAGGCTTACTAGCAATTATTGTAACTGGTGTCGTGATTGCTATCGTAGCAATGATGATGCGCAACCGAAATGATTGGGAAGAAGATGAAGAATGGGAGGACGCAGAGGAATACGCAGAGAAGATGCTCGGCAAAGAGGAAATTGGCGGGGTGACTGCACAACCTACTATCGTGCCTGAAGATGCTCCACTACCTGAACAAGCACCACCACCTAGTTTGAGTGATGAAGAGTGGTTAGTGGATGCAAAACAGGAGTTACCAGACTGGCCTGACGATGCACTTTTGTCTTACAAGGAAAATGGTTGGAGTGTTGAACAATTAATTGAATGGAAAAACAACAACCAATAATTCTAATTCTCAACCGAATATATTGACTTGTGTAAGTTGGTAAATTTAATTAAATCGCGCGGGAAATGAAAAATCTGCAGATTATGTTGATTTGTAATCATTCAGGGTTAGCAAAATTAGAAAAAAATTAGAAGTTGGGCAGCGCGACAACGTTTTCAGATTTCGCGATATCGCATTTATTGAGAAACACGCGCGCCCGCGAATCAAGAACATCAAACATTATATGCTTGCGCGATTGGATGGCCGTTGAGGAAGAAATTCCTTAGGGATGCACATGACACAAACGAGCTTGGCTAAGCGGCAAACGGAATTAACGGGCGAAATGGTACTACTCCAGGAAACGAGCCTGACTCTGCGGCGGACGGAAATCACAGGCGAAATGGTACTACTCCAGGAGCATGTTGAAAAGTTGCAAGCAGACTTAGATGAGCATCGTAAACTCGTAAATACACTACTTACAATAATTATGGAAGAATCTGATGGCGTCCAATCCGGAGCAGCCCCAACCATTCCTAATCAGCCTAAGCGCGGCTATTGTATGTGAGAACACCTAACCAAATTTTGGTTAGCCTTTGATGACTGCTAACGGACGTAATCTTACAACAGGTCTAGCAAGACCTGCTTGAGCAGTTAATCGGATTACATCATCCACATTCTTGTACGCTTGAGGTGCTTCTTCTGCTAAAATATTAGGAGTCCTTGTATGAACATGAATTCCTTTCTCCTTTAGCGATTTCAATAATTCCTCACTGTCAACACTTTTTCTTGCTGCTGCTCTAGAAAGTTGACGCCCTGCCCCATGGCACGAAGATGCAAATGCATCGTTTGAGCCAGACTTCGGTCCTGCTAGAACCCAAGAAGCAGTCCCCATGTCTCCAGGTATCAATACTGGCTGACCAATCCCTGAAAATCGGGTTGCGAGTTCAGTGTGATCACCCCCTAAGGCTCTTGTAGCACCTTTACGATGTACGCAGCAAGAGCAAGAAGAGCCGTGAATCACATGCTCTTCCACTTTAGCAATATTATGACATACATCGTATACTACCTGCACATTCGCATCATCATTCCCAAGGTGATGAGCAAGATTATCACGTAATCTTTTAGTCAGGGCACTACGATTAGCGAAGGCAAAATTCCCTGCTGACTGCATCGCTGAGAAGTAATCCTGCCCTTCTTTAGAATGAAATGGCGCAGCCGCCAGTTGGCGGTCTGGGAGGCTGATGTCCCAATGTTCACTGTACCAATTATCACCTTGATTGCGATATTTTGACTCTAGAGCAGCGACATGCTCACTACAAACTTGGTGGCCTAATCCTCGTGACCCCGTATGAATCATTGCACATATTTGTCCAAGTCGAAGTCCGAAGGCTTTGGCGGCTTCTTCATCCTCAACCCTATCTACAACCTGTAACTCTAGGAAATGATTCCCCGAACCAAGAGTGCCCAGTGATTTCGAGCCACGTTTCATTGCTCTTTGAGAAAGGCTGTGGACATCCCCTTCAAGAATGCCATTTGATTCAATGTGGCTCAAATCTTCATGCAAACCCCAACCGAGGTCTGCTGATGCTTCAGCACCTCCTTCTAGGATACCTTGTAATTCTTGGTTATCAAGTAAGACGCCACCTTTACCTGAAGCCCCAGCTGGAATTCTGTTAGCAAGGTGTTTTGCTAATCTAGCAAGGTCGGGTATCTGGCTAATATCAAGATCTGTTGAACATAGTCGCACACCACAATTGATGTCAAAACCTACACCACCTGGTGAAATCACCCCTCCTTGCTCGCCCCAATTTAGATCAGTAGCCACCACCCCTCCAATTGGAAAACCATAGCCAAAGTGCCAATCAGCCATAGCCCAAGCATCGCCAACAATCCCAGGCAAGGTTGCTGTATTGACTAGTTGACCCGGAGAGCGGTCGTCTCCACTTGCAGCAAAATGTGCATCATCTGCAACCAACATTGCGTCGGTCCTCATTGACCCATGGCGATTGATGCGAAACAACGCTTCATCGACCTTCTCAATGTTTTGTTCCCATTCAAGTGTCATGGCAGTAACCTCGTATCTAGAGACTGCCACAAGCCCCCTGTTCAAGCGTTTTTCGCCCAATCCGGTTAGTTGACTTCAAGAGATGTCTCGTTTTCGCGGCAATAGAAGAGGGGTTAGCATGGCATTTGGCGAAATTGATATCCCCTTTTTCCATGATACCGGTTTCGTACGCAAGAAGTGTCGCGTATCGGACTTGTGGTTTTGGACACGAGATGAAAATAGAGATACTTGTGGTGACACAGTTGAAGACGAATATACCTTCATCGGAAAGCCATTGATTGCTGGTTTCCCAGAACGTGGAAATGCGCTTTTAACCAAAATGAGAGAAACCTTTCTCACATTTTTTGAAGAACAGGGACATACTAGGATTCAACCTTACCCAGTAATTGCTCGTTGGAGAGATGACATCCACCTTACTATCGCATCAATCGCTGATTTCCAACCTGATGTCACAGGTGGCGTAATACCTCCGCCTGCAAACCCACTAACCATTTCTCAACCCTGTATCCGATTGACTGATGTGGCAGCAGTTGGACGTTCGGGCAGACATTTGACGACTTTTGAAATGATGGCTCATCACTGCTTTAATCGCCCTAAAGATGGTGATGTTGTTTACTGGATAGACCAATGTGTGCGTCTATGCGATGAATTATTTGTTAAAAGATTAGGAATTGATTCAAGTTTAATCACTTACGTAGAAAACCCTTGGTCAGGAGGTGGAAACGCTGGGCCAGCAGTAGAGGTAATTGTCGGTGGTTTAGAATTAGCCACTCTTGTGTTCATGAGCCTAGAGGAGGACCCACAAGGACAATACGAAATCAAAGGAGAAAGATACTCTGAGATGGACTTACAAATTATTGACACCGGTTATGGACTGGAGAGATTCTGTTGGGCTGCTGCAGGAACCCCTACAATCTATGAAGCAATTTACCCCGAAACGGTTAGTTGGCTTAGGGAATCATCAGGGTTTGATTCAAGATTAGGAATGATGAAAGGCATTGATGCTGACCTTTTATTGTCTGAGTTATCAATGCTAGCAGGCATCCTCAACATTGATGTTGGCACTGATGTGTCAGCCCTTTACGAAAAATTGGTAGAAAGGTTAACCAGTCGCGGAGTAGATATTAGTCTAGATGACTTGAAATCAATAACCGAACCACTATCTGCAATCTATGCAATCCCTGACCATCTGCACGCCCTCTGTAATATGCTTGGAGATGGCCTTGTACCATCTAATGTGAAGGCGGGTTATCTCGCACGAATGTTAGCCCGCAGGACGCTGAAAATGCGTGACCAATTAGGGATTGATGTTTCATTGAGAGAATTAGGTGAGCACCACTTAGATGTCAATTTAGTTGGGCGACAATTCACTCAGACTAGAGATGGAATTCTTACTATCCTTGAATTAGAAGAGAAACGTTACGTACAGATGCTGAGGGCAGGTGAAGCTGCTGTTCGCACTGCACTCAAAGACGTGGATTTAGGTGCTGAAGAAATTGAAGATGATATCTTATTCAACCTTGCAGAAAGCAGAGGGCTACAACCAGACATGGTTGTTGAAATCGCGAAATCTGCAGGTTGGCCCAACCTAACCGTTAGACTTGGGATGGCAGCAGATATGGCGGCACGACATGCCAAGCAAACTAAGGATACTGCACGTGGCAAAAAAACAGATGGAATGCTATCTGATGGCATTGATTTACCAGTAACTTCCTTAGATTATTATCAAGATACAACAAAATCAGAATTTAATGCAAAAGTCCTACACTGCAAGCCACTATCATCAGATGATGTAGGGAAGTTGAATCTCTCAAGTGAAGTTATTGGAGTGCCAACACACAGAATAGTTCTTGACCGAACTTTGTTCTATCCAGAAGGTGGTGGACAGTTAGGAGATTCTGGCACACTAACTAATGACAAAGCAGTGAACGTTCTTGATTCACGTATCAATGAAGGGGTTGTCTTGCACCTTACTGATGGGCCTCTAGAGGGAGAAGTAAGTGGGGAAATAAACATTGACAGGCGTCGACAGTTGATGGACCACCACACATCAGTTCACATTGTCGGAGGATCTGCTAGAGCCATACTGGGGCCACATATCTGGCAAGCAGGTAGTAACAAAGGGGAACGCTATGCACGTCTAGACGTGACTCATTATCAGCGCCTTACTCGCTTACAATTAGATGAAATTGAGGACCATGCTAACGAAATAATTAGCCAAGATTTACCAGTAGAAAAATTGGTCTTAGATAGAGCAGATGCAGATGCCCAATTCGGGTTTGAATTGTATCAAGGTGGACCGCCAAAACATCAGCAAATTCGTGTCATCAGAATAGGTGACCATGATGTTCAGGCTTGCGGGGGTACGCACCACGATAAAGTAGGCCAAATTGGTGATATCAGGATAATTAGGAGTAGTGCGGTTCAAGACGGAGTAGAGCGTCTGCAAATTGTGGCAGGGGAGACTGGACGCGAGTACGCTCGCAAACAAGAGGCCATTTTAGCAGAAGCATCTGATGTCCTCGGAGTTAATGCAGATGAACTACCTACAGCAGTTCAACGCTTCTTTGATGAATGGAAATCACAAAAGAAAACTATTGAAAATCTTGAGACTGAAATCGTCAGGCTGAGAACCAGCGGTGGGGGAGATGATAGTTTCGAAAAAGAGGGTGTTCGCTATGTTATTATGGAAGGCACAGGAGATATGCGGCAACTGTTAGGAATGGTTGGCGAATTGACTCGTGACCAAGCAAAGCCAACAGTAGCAATCCTTGGAACTAGAGAAGGAGGGGGGAAACTCCTGGTTGCCATAACTGAATCTTGCGTGGCATCTGAAAGACACAATGCTGTGGAAATTCTCAATTCAATATCCACTCACATTTCGGGCGGTGGCGGTGGTAAGCCAACTTTTGCTCAAGGTGGAGGGTCAAACCCTGATGGCCTAGATAATGCACTTGAAGCGGCAAAACAGTTACTCGGACTTCAGTAAGTAACCAATACCATTTATTGGAGATATGTGATATGCCTAACTACCCACCAATTCCTTTTCCCCCAAGTCAAATATTACCATACAAGGATTTACTCATTATTATTGGCGTAGATGGTGAAATTACAAGAATTGATAACAACACATTAGAGCAAAAAAATGGAGCAGTGAAGCCTTTTCCTAGTTCAATAGAAGCTGCTACTATTGTTGATGACAAAATGATTGCAACTTGGGTTCTGCCTGAATTATCACTCGCCCGCATGGCTTCATTACCATTAAATGAAGAATTTACTAATGGGGTTGACATGAGTCTGTTACGACTTAAGCAGAATAAAAGGGGGCAAGATGTCCCCGTAGCAGGCGCTGAATGGAGTCATTCATTAGATGCTGAACCACTCGGAATAACATCTCATGAAGGGCTGATTTGTTTTGTAAATTATAATCGGGGAATCTATTGTATTGACTCACAATCAAAAGAAATTTGGCGAGTGAAAGAAATTGAATGGTTAAGCCAAACACACATCCCAGATGCATCTATCATTCACGCGGTAACAACTGCACCCCATCCAACTATCGAAAAACAACAATGCATTTGGTTATGGGGACAGGGTTCAGGATGGGTGGCATTAGAATGGGCTACAGGTGAAATAATTGCCCAAGGTAATTTGGAGAAAAAGGGGATACTTGACCAAGTAAGAACCGATGGGAAAGGCGGTTGGTTAATCGGTTTTGAAAGTGGTGAAATCATTAGGTGGGATCCGAAAAATAATACTGAAGACATTATTGAAGGAGGGCCATTTTGTGATGCGGTATTCACTAAAAGTGGATGGGATATAATCGCTTGGCGCGAGGATATAACTTGGCATGAACAACAAGTAACTCGAACTGCAAGGAAAGATTTGGGCGTCTGTTTCTTCAACCACGAATCAAACGGGTTGTTAGTCTTGAAGAATTCAGGTGAATGGGTGAAATTTAGCAATTCTAACTGAGTTTCACTCTTCTTCAGTTGAGGCTTCTGCTGGTGCTTCTACAGCAGGTTCGGTTGCAACTGGTGCAACTGATGGAGTAGCATCATAACCGCAGCGACCGCAGGTTGTGCGGTTAGAATGATTTGCCAAAAACACACCAGGACCACATATTTTGCAGTACTCATTCTTGCGAATTAATTTACCATCTTCAACAGTGTATAGGCTTGAACGGTTTGACATTATTCCTCACCCCCAGAAACATCTTCTTCAGTTTCAATTTCGACTGGTGGTGCAGCATCTGGCACCTTAGCAGGTGCTTTTTCAGCAGGTGCTTTTTCAGTAGCGACACTATGCCTATCAAGGATGTATTGAGGTTCAATCTGCATTGCTTCTGGTGAATCATAAATGAAAGCAAGCCCAGTAGTCAAAGGTTGACCAAAACGGGTTTTCACATCTTTCACGATTACATTGGATGCTGATGAACCAGGTTCAAGTGATGCGACCTTACTTCGCAAGTTGCTCCGACTTGGAGTTGGTGATTGTTCATGTCGCAACTGAAATCTGATTTCAATACGACTCAATAATGAGTTTTCTTTCCTGTCTACTATTTCCATAATAATCCCTCCTTCAGCGCACGTTTACCTTTAGTGCGTAGTTTCCTGCTCTCTCAATATTGAGTATATCTGAAATTTCTGAGCGCTCTGGGTCGAGCACCACAACATATCCCTGCCAATCTGAACTGAGATGAGCACCCGGGCAAAATGGACACTCGGGGTTGGTCGGTTTTACTCGCTCCATATCGTCCTTCAGTTCTTTAGCCAAAGCCTTGTACTCGTCATCAGAAGGATCTAAGCCATTCTTGTTGAGAAATACGAGTTGAACTAAAGCCTTCTTGGATTTAGCGATTAAATCATTGTTGGACTTAAGACACCATCCAAGATTACCAGTTGCAACTTCGATGATTCGGTGGCACTCGGCACAAGCAAGTTCAATCTTCTTTGACATCTTATTCGCCGCCATTTCCTAACCATGCGTGAGCACCAAGACCTGGTTGCTTGCAAGTAAGTCCTATCTTTGATGAGCGAGGGTCGTGTGTGTTCAATGAAAGAGTGACTACACGAGAGCGTAGAGGGTCTGCGATTGAGAGTTGAGAGCCAGAACGGCTACCGATAATTTTGCCCTCATTTTGATTGATTTGAACAGGCTCTTCAAGAATCTGTGATTTGTGTAATAGGCCTTCTAGCGGACCAATTTGAACGAATGCACCGAATTCAAGAATCTCTGATACTGCACCGTCAACAATCTCGTTACTATCAAGACGGAAAAGCACAGCCTTGAAACGAACATTTTGGTAAATTGCACCATCTCCATGTATGATTCTACCCCGACCAATCATCTCGTGATCATAGGTGACAATGACAAAATTGTCATCATCATCAAACTTGCCTTCAAACGCCTGATGCGCTAGCCGGTCAACGTGTTGTTCTAATGATTGACCCTCGCGAATATACTCCGCGGGGATTCTGATAGTATCCTCTCTGACTTCAAGTGTGTACATCTTTTTTCCCTCCATTCACCACTCGTCGAGAGGTGCGCCGTGGAACGGAAGGGTTCACAACCCTCCCGTCCCTCACAGGCGACGCCTCCAGAAGAGAGGTTTCCAGTGGCTCGCCGACCTACTCCCCCTTTATCAGCAAACCGGTTTCAGTGAATTGGTTTCATAGCAGTATATGATAGAAAACATACGGGTTTTAACCTGTAAAAATGATTTCTGAATCTCCCTTTTGATTTAATTTGACAAATTCATTATTGGCGTCAATTAACCTTAACTAAAATTTGATTTCATCGGATTTCATCGTGACCCCCGTAGGGGTCACGTACTATCACAAACGCGTTTTACCCTCAGCGGATTTGGTGAAGGTTGAAGTAGCGACCAAAGGGCAAAGCAGTATGTGACTGGGCCTGCCGCGAGGGATTTGGGGGGGAAAACTGCTTTCATAGCGTTATTCGTCACCTTCTCAATGCTGCTGCAAATGATACCACCAACAAACCATAATCCAAACTTGGATGACCTAAACTCTAATCCATTCGTTGGAAAAAGTCCTACCGAATGGAGTGACGGAGGTGAGGCTTGGTCTCAACTTGGCAGGTATGGCTCAAGAAATGGCACTGCACCGATACACAGTGTAACTGGCGGACCAGGCAACGGACCGGTATCTGCAGTTTCTGAATTAGCAACGATTGACGACCCCGAGGTAAATTGGGCTCATTTTTCAACTGGGAGTTATGGCGCACAAGGTCTAGCGACAGTTGTTGGAGATTTTGGCCCCAATATCGTTGTAACCGGTGATGCAAGCGAGCGTTGTGGTAGCGGCCATCTCTTCACTGTGCTAATCTCTGAGCGGGAGTCTGGTGGCTCCACTCACTCATTCTTGAGTATCATTGAGGGAGATACTAGCAGAAAATCTTGGGAAGTCGACCTTGGAGTTACAGATTCCGTGAAGGCGTCGCCGGTAATATTGGATGTTAACGGAGATTCAACCCTAGAAATTCTAGTCGCATACGATGCACAAGGAACTTTCAATTCCGAATTATGGTCACCTATCTTACAATGTGGTGAGGCTGGATGGAATACAGGCGGTAGTCACTCAGCCGAATTGTTATGGTCATACACGGACCCTGACCTCGGCATTACGGTCCCATCTCCATATGTCCTAGCTAATCATCAGGTTGGTACTCAAATTCTTCTTGGTGATTTGGATATGGATGGGGATGCTGAAGCAGTCTACTCCTTAGTCAACGAAGCAGACAGTCAGGTCGTAGTGTTAGCATTGCCATTAATTGCCGGAGGCGTGCCAAGTCCGATATGGGAAGTCAGTCTTGACCACGGAGAGATTCCATCTGACCCAGCATGGGTAAAGATAGATGACACAAACTCAGCAGTGTTATTGACAACTATTGATCCAAATGATGGGAATATCTGGGTGTGGAGACTAAATGGAGCAAATGGTGCACCACATTGGGGTGGCGTTTCCCTCAACAATCTTGATGGAAATACAGATTCCCCACACATTAGACTTCCCGGACCTGTTGTAGCTGAACTTGATGGTACGCCGGGCGCTGAAATGGTAGTCACCATCCCTACTGATATCGATGGAGGTAGTTCTGGAGATGGTGCAGAATACATTGGGTTAGAAGTCAATGACGCCTCAGAGTTATGGTCATTCAGAGCGACAAATGGATTCGGTGAAGCCCCCCCAGATGTTTTTGACACAACTGGAGATGGTATTGACGACAGAGTTTGTTGGGTGACATGGTATCGTATTGACACCGACCGAAAAGGTGTATCAGGGTGTCACGATGTCACAGCATCTCTTGGCCCAGCATTAGAATTCTCACACATCATGGACCGAAGTTCAGGGAATCCTAACGATGAGATTGCCGTCTCACCACCTTTCCATCTTGACTTAGATGGGCAAGGTGCACCTGAAACCGTTGTCAGTTTTGGCCGCACACTGTGGGCATGGGATGGAGATAGTGGTACTCAAGCAGGCATAGGGTCGGGTTGGACTGACGAACTTGACTTGCCACACAGGGTTTGGGCTGCACCAGCATTAGCTGATTTAGATGGTGATGGCGCTATTGACATCATGATTGGCGATACTCTGATTTCACGAGAAGCCCCAGACATTAGGCCATTTATTGATGGTAGAGGTGTACAATTCACACCTAGCCAACCTGACCCTGGTGATACATTTACTGCCACCGCCTATATCGAAAATGTTGGGACCGTTGCCAGTGGCGAAGCGGTTGATGCTGTACTCTACTATGACGGTGTAGTTGTTGAATCAGTTCGACTTACAGAAATGAATCCTGTCGCACCCACAGGAGATGGCACATTCTCCTCTTTTTCTGTTGAATTAACTGCTGTGCTAGGATCACACACGGCAAGAATAGTTGTAGACCCCCATGGAAATCTCACACAATCACGGTTTGATAACGATGAACAAACTGTAAACCTAACCATAGTAGAACCATACGATGTTTCAATCGCCATGCCGGTTGACCCACCTAGGGTTGACCCCGGTTCAAGTATGGATGTTGACATTGCAATTTCATCAACCGGCCGCCTAGCAGGGGTTTGGACAATGTCAATTGATGACTCTACATTACCAAACAATTGGACTGTACAGGATATATCTGACGGAGGTTCAACTTCAATTCAAATAGAACCCGAACAGCCGTGGACTGCCACTGTTAGAATTTCAGCCCCTGAAGAAGCATTAGGCTCGGACAGTGGCCATCTGACAATCACTATGGTATTAGATGATGATACAAATATCACTGTTTCATCTCTCTTGCCAGTTGAAGCAAACCGTACTCGTGGCTTGTCTGTCCGAGGGCCTACTGGTACTGCAGCCACTACAGGATATGGATTACCTGGCTCTCTTGGAAGTGCATGGTTACTGGTGGAGAATCTTGGGAATGCGCAAGAGACCGTTACCAAAGTTAATGTCGACCCAACCTCTTGGGGTAATAACCTCACACTTCACGACCAATCAGGAGAATTATCACTCATCACACTAGCACCAGGTGAACAACTAGAACTTCACGCAAAACTACTAGTGCCAAATTCGGCAACTCTCGAAGAAAGCGTGACAACAACCCTGTCAATATGTATCGGAACTGGGGCTGAAGAAGTGTGTCGAGAAATTGACATCATATTCATTGCCAATGGAGTAACTGTCAGCCCAGATAATTTCCGAAGTATCCCAGCAACCGGAATTAGTTGGGGAATCAATGGTATTCTGCCACAATCTGCTAACAATCTATCTTGGGATTTGCAAGCAAGTGGTATGCTAATTAGCAGTTGGAATTGGCAAGCAACCGGAGATTGTCAATTAGTTGGTAATTTGCTTTCATGCCACGGCATTGCGGGGTCAAGTTTCAATGGCTTACTGACATTAGACCAACCTGTTAATGCACCTCCACAATTCCATCCATTCGCGGTGAATGAGTCTAACTTCAGTGGTTATAATCTTGATTTCTCATTACAAGTTTTACAAGTATTCCGCTCACAAATTATTGTCATCAGCCCATCAGGTGAACCCGTTTTAATGAATGTCTCAGAGCCAACATGGATAGTGTTAAAATTAGAAAACCCAGGGAATGGACCTGACACTTTTGACTTGGTTGGCAGATTGATTGCCAACGAAAACTTTAGTGAAGACCCCGGAATTATTTTCTCAATCCCAACCTCAAGTTTCTCAATCAATGCCGCTGGATTGAGTCAAGTGCCAATCCAAGTCACCCTACCTCATGACACACCTGCACGCCAAGGTATGTTGGTAGAGTTTTCATTACGCTCACAAGGAGATGACTCTGTTGTTGACACTGTAGTCATGGAAATTGAAGCACGACAAGACCACCGATGGAATGTCAGCCTACTAGACAATGACAGAACCGTTGAATCCGGTGGAAGTATATTCACTACACCTGGGACCTCAACATCTCTTACTCTAGTAGTAGAAAATATTGGTAACTTTGATGATGCCCTTGATGTCTCTTCAAGCCTCACACTAACAATCGCGGGTAATGACACCAATATTGGCTGGATAGTAGGAGAGGGAAATAGTGAGACTCTAGACGTCAACCAAAGTGGTACAATTGACTTGGCGCTAACAATCCCAGATTTGGCATGGAATGGCACCATAGCAGCCATAGAATTAGAATTATCATCTGATGGCCTACTACTGCAAACTTTTACTGTTGATGTTGAAGTAATTTCTCAGCCACTTTGGATTATTCGTGCAACTGGGAGTGACCTAGATGTTGCACCTGGTGGATCAAATATCACATTAGAATTAGACCAAAGGGGTAATTCACCTTCACGAGCTTACCTTTCTGCTTCTATTGATGCAGTCGGATGGAATCTGGCGTTACCAGATGACATGCCATCCCTAGACCCTGGTGAAACAATGACCGTTCAAGTGTATATTGTCCCTCCACAAGGGGCGATATCAGGACCTACTGCTGAAATGACAATCATTGCACGTAATGGTGATGGGAGAGGTACTGGTGAAACAATTCTACCACTAAGGATTCAGCCAGCATATGATTTCACAGCCACAACCCCTAGTAATTGGGAAGGTTGGCAAGTAAGTGACTCAGGAGGTATGCCAAGAATTACTATTGCAAACCTCGGTAATGCGGCTAACCAACTTCATGTTGAACTCATCGGATTACCTATGGGATGGAGTCCAACTGAGGCAAACATCTCACTCGCATGGGGTGAGATGAAAGGAGTTCCAATTGACCTCATCCCAGATACCGGCTGGGATCATTCGAATTTCACTATTGAAATCAGAGTTACAGATTCAGGCGGAAAAGTTGCTACTTTAGATGCAGATGTACTATTCTCCGATGTGGCTTGGGCTACAAGTCCCGTAATGTGGGGTTCAATGGGTGATGATAAGGTAGTAAACTTCCATGGCAGTTTAATCAACTCTGTGGCGACTGGTGGGACCTCCCTTGAACAAACCCAAAGTGGCTGGGTTCTCACTTCCCCAAGTGGGGATGGTTCTGTAATTGTCAGCAATTCTCAGGGAGATGTTAGTCTATTTTACACAGCACATATGCAGATGGCCACTAGTCGCCAAGTATCATGCACTATGGATTCAAATATGTCAACTCAACCATTGGTATCTTGTGATATCTACAATGGTAGTTCACCCTTTACTTGGTCCATTCTTCTTCGGGCTGAAGATGGAACATTGGTAAATTCCAGAAGCGGCGTAGTTGAAGCAAACAAAGAGGATACTGTCAATCTCTCAGCGACTGGGTGGAATCCAACTACGGGTGTACATGAATTGACTGTCCTTGTGTTCTCATCAGATGGGAGATTACAGAGTTCAACTTCACAACATTATGTTATTAGAGCCACAGGTTGGAATGTTGGCATTGAACTTGAAGAAACTAAATCAGGTGATCTAAATGTCTTAATCCATCGTGAAAACTATCAGATAATGACCGACTCGATCTGTGTTGTTGAACTTTTACAAGGAGACTGGTCAATGGAGGTAGCAGTAGATATTTCTGCAACCCTTGCACCAAAACTGTCGGTACCTAGGCCGACTGGGGATTCAACTGTACCAGTAAATGCCACCTTCTCCTGCCAAGCACCGTGGGATGTTGATGATGACCTATCAGACAACACACATGATTTAGTTCTCTCTTCCAATCCATATATACTCCCTGTTGACAGCGATACCACTTATGCAATCGCTACCGGTTTGCTAATTATTGCAGTTCTCTGGTTACTTGGCGTCATTAGACCTGCATCTCTTCAACCACTTGCAACTGCCCCAAGAAAGCAAACCAAGAAAGTGAAGAAACAAACACGCCATAAACCACAACCAAAGCTAGAAGTTACTGAAAAAGAAAGTTCGATTCAACTAGAAAATGATGTCCAACCAACTGCCGCTGAAGAAGATACAGATGTATCTGAAATCCAGGAAAGTCTGATTGAAATAGAGGAAGCAGCGCCCGAGCCACCTGAGGAAGAGTTAGACGAGTTTGAATTAAGACTCAAACAACTCAGAGAACGCCGCAGATAATCAGGTGAATATCATGCCAAATAATAACGAAACACCAGCATTTCACACATTCACACTCATTCGAGGTGACATCTGTGAGCCTTATATTTCAGCACTTGAGCAAGCCGCTGATGGTGATGATACGGATTTGATAGCACTCATCAAATCTGACAGTAATTTATCCCAGATTCTAGAAGATGAAGGGTGTAATCTACACGATGGAAGAGAACATTGTGAGAAAAGTGACTCGTCACTACTGCTAGTTGGACTAACTCCTTTGGACCACGCAGGACAAAGGGTGAGGACCATTGGTGATAGCAAAGTTCGTGACAGGCTAGGTCGCTACCCCTGGGGAGATGGAAACCCACTTTCTTACCTGAGGACTTGGTCAGGAAACCCTCCCGATTCAGAACAAGATGTGATGATTTTAATTGACAAACTTGACGAAGGATTGTTTGAGGCATCCAGAGGGCATGATAGATTTGAAAATGGAGCATTCGCCATACTGCATGGATTCTTAGATCATAATGAAACTGTGTTACTTGAGAAATTACTGAGCACTGGACATTTCAAAGTCAGAGCAGACGAACCACTTGACGGAGGTGTTGCAGATATTATGAGACACCTGAAAATTGTAGTGAGAAGTGCCGCAAGACAAGGCATGGGTTTGCTACATTTTTCACATTGAGAGAGTAAGCCAACCTTCAAGGACGGCTCGCGATGGCGAGGATGCTATGGGTGAGTTACAATACTCCGGCAAGGTCAAACAAGTGTGGTCAACGGACAACGAGGATGTTCTCGAGTTCCGTTACACAAACCAAATTTCTGTGTTCGACCAAATTATCCCTTCACTTATCCCACGCAAGGGTGAGAGCCTAAACAGAACAACTTGTCATTGGTTCAAATTAGTGGAGGACGCTGGCATTTGTGAAACCCATATGATTGACATGAATGCTCCAGACCGCTGTCTTGGGAAGAAATACACCGTCATCAAAGAGCCAGGCGCTATCCCGCGCGATATGGAAAATGTATTCGTACCGTTGGAGGTGATTTGCCGCCACCACCTCACTGGCTCAGCTTTCAAGCGTTACGCAGATGGAAAGGTAGAATCTTCAGAGTTCGGATTTGAACCGGGAACAGTATTGCAAGATGGTGTGAAATTACCTGCGCCTTATCTTGAAGTTTCAACCAAGTTTGAAGCGTTTGACCGACTCCTTGACCGTAAAGAAGCATTGGAAATATCAAATCTCACAGAAGAAGAATTTGATGCGATTCTTGACTGTGTTCTAAAAATTGATGCTATTATTGAGAAAGAAGCAGGAGCACGTGGCCTAATCCATGTTGATGGAAAGAAGGAGTTTGCTCTTGGAAAAGGCCGCCAACCAGTCCTAGTCGATTCGTTTGGTACTCTTGACGAAGACCGATGGTGGGATGCTGAAACCTACGCAACAGGAGAAATTGTATCATTGTCTAAGGAGTTCGTAAGAGAGCACTACATTGCCACAGGCCACCATCAAGATTTGTATGATGCGCGTGCTGCTGGAAGCGAAGAGCCACCAATACCTGCTTTACCCCAAGAAATAATTGACCAGACTGCTGCACTATATGCATCAATGTATGAGAGATTAACAGGTGAATCTTTCTGAATGCAAGGGTAGCCTATCGAAACCCGTCATTCGGAAGGGCTCCCCTTTGGTGCAAACAGTGATAGGTTGGAATGAGTTGTTAATAATCAGGTGAATTAGATGGGAGACGATGTTTGGTATGCAACAATTGTTGGAGTTATAGTATTAAGTGGATTGAGCATTTTCTACATCCTTTATCTTGCAAAGATGCGTCGGACGAAAACAAATGC
>DUDF01000057.1 GCA_012959435.1 Candidatus Poseidoniales archaeon | reverse complement strand
CAATCAATGAGTGATGACCAATCTGTTTCATTATTCAACCATGATGGAAGTAAATACTTGACAGTAGAAGATACTGGTGGTTGGGGAAGTTCAAACGGTTGGCTACGAATTTGGGATACAGCAACTAAGGTGAATGTGAAGTCTGTTGAATTTAGTGGAGATGAAATTCGGGATGCAGATTGGTCACCGGATGGAATGTTTATAGCAGCGATTACTGATGATGAAGAATTGTTTGCTTACTACTCTAGCAATGTAACCCCATTCTTTTCAGTAAGTCTTGGTAACGGGGAACAGGCTAATGAAGTTGCATACAGTCCTGATGGAACTATGATTGCTGTAGTAATTAGCCGGTCGGGAAATAGTGGAAGTGGGGAAGTACAAATTTACAATTCATTGAATGGTTCTGAAATAACCTCATTTAATCCCAATTCAGAGATTAATTTCTATTCAGTAGATTGGAGTCCTGATAGCAGTAGAATTCTTATCGGAGGCAGCGAGGATGTTTGGATTTACAATACAGGAAGTTGGAATATCAACAGGACAATCAATTCCAATAGAGGTGCAATCAACGCAGTAGCTTGGTCACCTGACGGAAACAATATCGCTGCCTGTGAGGCATGGGAAGGCTCAGGCGCCCGCGCTAGATTGTATGATGTTGCTAGTGGAATAGAAGAATGGGCTTACACTACCTCGACTTCGTGCCAAGATATTACCTTCTCACCTGACTCTACTCAAGTAGTAGTTGCACATAGTTACTATAATTCAGATGGAGCAAGTTTGAGGATTTTCAACGTTGATGCAAGTAGCCCAACCGTTGTAGATACTATGTCAGCGCCTCGGCCAGGTGGTTGCACTTCTAGCGGTGGTGGAAACAATTGTGGTACAATCTATGGGGTAGATTGGCACCCTGATGGAGATTATATCATCTCAGCACATGGACGAAATGACGAAGGAATTTTCCACTGGATAGTTGACCCTGATATTGACAATGATGGTGTGCTAAACGCTGATGATGCTTTCCCTGAAGAACCTACACAGTGGAATGATACTGATAACGATGGATTTGGAGATAACCCTGCACCTGCAAATGAGCCTGATGAGTGCCCGAACGTAGCGGGAACATCCACAGAAGACCGATTTGGCTGTCTTGATACTGATGGGGATGGATGGTCTGATCTGAATGATGCCTATCCAAACGATGAATATCAATGGGCTGACGCTGATGGTGATGGACATCCTGACAATATCAACGATACCCGGGACCCCAATCCAATTGGAACTGTAGACCGACTACCAAACAACCCAACACAATGGGATGATACCGACGGGGATACATATGGGGATAACTTCGCTAACGCATCTTGGGTTGGGTTTAGACCTTCTGACTGGCCTGGCGTTCTAATTACCATGACACCAAATCAATTGAATGACATTGATGCATTCCCCACTGATGAAGAACAGTGGAATGACAGCGATGGTGACTGGTATGGTGACGAGCAAATTACCAGCCGTTCTGATGGTTGTCCCTATGTGTTCGGAGACTCAATTTGGGACAGACTCGCATGTTACGACACTGACGGAGATGGCTGGTCAGACCCTGATGCTAACTGGCCTGCCTGCAGAGAAGGGACAGGAACCGGTGATGCTTTCATTAATGACCCAAGCCAATGGTGTGATGCTGATGGAGATGGATTTGGAGATAATGCAAGTGGAACTGATGGAGATGCTTGCCCCGGATTTAATGGGAATTCATCAATTGACCGCACCGGTTGTAAAGACACGGATGGAGATGGATATTCCGATGCTGGTGACCCATTCCCTGGAGATGCTACTCAATGGTTAGACCGAGATGGCGACGGGTGTGGTGATAACGACAATGGCAATAATCCAGATCTCTTCAAAGATGATCCCTCCCAATGTGGTGACCGTGATGGAGATGGTTATGGTGACAATCCAGTGGGTGTTAATGGAGACTGGTTCCCTGATGAGATTACCCAATGGTATGACTTTGATTTAGACGAGTTCGGTGATAATTTTGACAACGCTTCATGGGTATTAGACCGAAATCAATCATGGCCTGGTGTATATATAGAAAATGCGAATGAACCAGATTTATGCCCAACATTGTGGGGGAAAATGGAAGGGGAAACAACTCGTGGCTGTCCTGACACCGACCAAGATGGTATTGCGGATAACGAAGATGCTTATCCTGAGGACCCAATGCGTTCATCAGACCGTGATGGAGATGGATATGCTGATGACCCTCTAGCAGCACAAAAAGATGATTGCCCAGACACATTCGGCAATAGTTCCAAAGGAAATACCTACGGCTGTATTGACTCTGATGGCGATGGGTGGGCAGACACTCGAGATGATTTCCCTGATATAGCCAGTCAATGGAAAGACACTGATGGTGACGGTTACGGAGATAATTGGGGGAATTCAAGTTGGAATTTCACCCGCGAATCAAATTGGCCAGGGGATTTCATCATTGATGCTGAACTACCAGATGCGTTCCCTAATGATATAACTCAATGGAATGACACTGATGGTGATGGATGGGGTGACAATCCAAATGGTACTGATCCTGATGATTTCCCACTCATTCATTCACAGCATAAAGACAGTGACAAAGACGGGTATGGAGATAATACAACTCGTGATGCCTTTGAACCCGATGACTGCAGATCAAAATATGGCACTTCATGGGAAGATCGATTTGGCTGCATAGATACTGATGGTGATGGTTGGTCTGATATCGCTGATATTTGTATCTACGACCCTGATGTTTGGGAAGTGCCCGGCGTATGTGAAATAACTGAGGCTGAAGGGACTGAAGCTGGCGGTGCTGACAAAATGTCTCTGAAAGAGTTGGGCTCATACTTACTCGGTGGTTTGGGAGTTCTTCTCCTCTTAGCCATCCTCGTTGCTATGGTTGCTCGTCAAGCAGCAAAGAGGAGTGGTCAATTGATGCGCCAAAATGTCGCCTTACAAGAACAAATATTTGACGAAGAAGACGGACGCCGCGAAGAATGGATTGAATATTATCTAGGTCAAGGGGACCTAGAAAAAGCCAAGGAACTCGGCTGGGTAGAGAAGGCTGATTGGCAACTTCATCAAGAGGAAGAGGAAAAGGAGGCAGAGGAAGCGATTGAAGCACTGCCTGATGCATTAGACCTTGATGACTTACTCTGAGCCGCCTACTCAAGCACAATTGCTATGCCTAATCTCCTTTCCCAAAGGATAAGGAGGCTGATAGATGGACCCGTTTGACACCCGCCCCGCACCAGCAACTATGGGGGCAAGGTTGCGTGCCCTTCTATCTTCAATGCACAGTGCAATCATAGAAATTGATGCACAGGGTGGCCTTATACACGCCAATAGAGCAGCACAAATGATGTTGCCAGATTTACCACCTACACCTGCATCTCCAGAGTGGGTTCATGAATTTGGAGAAGACCACATTTTCCGGGATGGCCATGGTGCCCCCATGAGTTCTACTGAAGGGCCTCTTTTAGAGGCGTTAAGAACGGAGGAATCTCAACGTGATTGGCATTTCAGTATTGAATTTAATAATGGTCGTATGCTCTATTTGATGGGTGCTGCTGAACCATTGTTTGGTGTTGATGGGCGACTCAGTGGCGTCGTATGTTCTTATCAGGACATAACCGAATTGATTGGATTACAGCACGCACTTGAAGAACAATTGACTGAGACAAAGAGTGCTGCTCATGAATTACGACTAACCCACGGTGAATTATCACGGGCACATAATCTTCAAGCGGGTTTCATTGCAAACTTCAGCCACGATTTACGAACTCCTCTTTCAGGAGTTCTTGGTTTTGCAGACTTACTTGATATATCACCTAATCTTGATACTGAAGAAAAAGAATTCTTAGGTGAAATCATTGATGCAGGAGATTCCCTCAGAATGATGATTGATTCTGTTATCACATATTCTAACATTATCTCTGGAACTGTTCGAATTACTTCGGAATGGCACGACATTGACACATTGGTTGAAAGGTCAAGTGAGGCAGCTAGAAAATTGTGCACACGTAGAGGACTTGAGTTCCACATGGAGATGGTTCGTGCTCCAGAAAAAATGTGTGTTGATGAAATGAGACTTCAAGAAGTCCTTGAACAATTATTAGATAATGCTGTAAAATTTACGGAACGTGGAGAAATAACCCTCAAAGTGAGCACTGTTGCTGATAATGTTTTATTCGAAATATCAGATACGGGACCAGGGATTTCTCATGAAGCAGAGATGAGGTTGTACGAGCCATACTCAAAAGCACTCGTCAAAGATGGGCAACTTAGACGTGGTGTAGGACTAGGTCTTACACTTGTCAAAGCACTTTGTAATTTGATGCATGGCAAAGTTGACTACTCAACATCTCCACAAGGGACAACATTCAGAGTGCAGTTTCCACTGATTTACACGCCAATGTTATCTTGAAATCTGTCTAATGCTAATTGCACTTAGCCCTCAATCACGCTAAGCAAATGGATCGTATTTGTCTTCTTTTGATGAACCGTTAGAAAACTTCTCAATGATTTCTTTGCTAATGGTATTTGGGTTTGAGTTTAGGAAGAGGAGAATTTCATCACTGAATTCCTCAATTTCTTTCATTGCACCTTGACCATCTCCCATATCATAACTAGATAAAATATTATCTGAGGACAGCATTTCTTGGGCTGATACCATGCCATCATTGTCTTTATCCATATTGAGGGCCATAGCAATTGCAAATGCTTTTTCTTCATTTTCTTCATTATCTTCAAGAACTTCAGAAATCATGCTCTCTATATTTCCAACCCCGTCTCTAAAGTCCTTATCCAAAACAGAAAATTTTGACATCATGCCCATCATGATACCTGCATTTTTTTTGGTTTTCACCTTTGTTTTTCTGTAAACCAATGAACCGGGTGCTTCATATCCTGTAGTAACGCGAACAAGAACAGTATTCCCCATCAATACATCCAATAGAGATTTCATCATTGGAATTACTAGAATTATCCCTAGCCCACAGTAGGGGCTCACATAGATATATCCGGAACCTGAAATAACAATAGTTGAAACGACCCAAATCAATCCATATATTATATTAAAAAAGAATGATTTTACCTCGTCTCCGCGTCTAAATGCAATATTAGGATACCTTATCTTGGCATACCTTAGTTGTTCTTTGTCATCCACAAACCTCCCCGGATATTCGCCCACTATGAATATTTCTCCGACATCAATGAAGGAATTAAATTCATTTTGCTAGGTCATCGTTGAACCGTAAAAAATCAAGTTCCTCAAATTGAATCAAGGAAGGTGAATTCAGTGCTAAATTGTGTTCCAATGCCTGAGATAAACGAACCCAATTTCGTTCAGTCCCATCAATCCATTCATAATTATGACCTGGAATCAAGCGCCAATCACTTGGCAATCCTTTGAGAATCTCTCTAGCATGAGTGACACTTCTCCATTGTGATTGTGAATCCCCGCCGGGAAGGTCAACCCTACCAGAACGTTGGGTAAACAGTAGATCCCCCGCGTGAAATACCCCGTGACCATGGAAAGTGAGATGGCCCGGTGCGTGGCCTGGTGTATGAGTGACTTCAAGGGTGATACCACCTGCACTCCATTGTTCCCCAGAATGTACTGGATGATTCCAAGTATGAGTGAAATCTAGGTGACGAAATAATACTCTTCCAAGTAAATTAGGATAGTTAGATTCTACGTGCCCCCACAACTCAATTTCTGGATGGGATTTCATGATTTTCTTAACCCCCGATGTGTGGTCTCTATGGGTATGTGTTACAATGATGTGAGTCGGTGATAAACCTTCACCCTCGAGGGCTGAAAGCCACTTTTTAGCAGAATACGGGTCAATTATTATTACTGTATTTGTGGCTCTATTAATGAATGCTGTATTGACATTTCCAAATGGTCCTTGTTGACTTACCCAAACCTCAATCCCATCATCTTCCATTCGGCGGTCAAACTCACCTTTGGCTAACATCAAAATCATGCGAGAGGGTGGCAGGCATTGAAATTACTGATTTTACCTAACAGGGCGGGTCTTAAGTGTGAGTGGGTTTGTCGCCTCTATAAGAGGCGGCTGTATGAGGGGACGTGAATCTGCTAGTAGATTGCTCATTGTTGGGCTAGCTTTTATCCTACTTGCCCCACTTGCAATTAGTTCTGCAAGTGCAGATTCTGCTGATATCGAATTAGTGATTTCTATTGATGAGCCAACTACCGGAGCAATTTGGTACGATGGGGGTGAAGCTCTTTCAATCTCAATTTCTGTAAAGAATTCTGGCGATACTACTCAATCAATCGAATACAATCCATCCTGCCCTGTTGAAATTAAAATACTTGACAAAGATGATAAATTATTCACATCTCTACGAGATCACAGAGTCTGCCTTGAACAACGCCGGGCGATTGACATACCGGCAGGGCAAACAAGAAATCTTGACTCATTTGATTGGCAATGGCAAAACTCATCTGGAGCAACTATCGACAGTGGCGATGTAACAATAAATTTCAACTTTGAATCTGGTTTGGCAACACATGTACAACCTATACAATTCCAACGCAGTCCTGTGTTAATTGAAGACTTGGTTTTGCAAGTCAATACTGCTCCAGCAATTAGTGGTGGGTTAGAATATTTGTCAGGAGAGAGTGTATATTCCCATGTTTCACTCACCAATAGTGGTAGTAACCCAGTAACTATTGATGCTGACGAAGGGTGCATGGTTACAATTCAAGCTAACACAATTGACACATCAAATCCCCCTTCAATGACTGGTTTAGGTTGTGGCTCAGGCACCACAATTGGAGTAGGTGATTCACTTTCTTTGGGTTGGTTGGTATGGGACTTTGCCTCAAATGGTGAACAACTTGAACCAGGGCAATGGTCCATTGAAGTTGCAACAACCGGTTTGAGTGGCTTGACTAGTACCTTTGATGCAACCCTAGCAATAAGTGAAGCACAACCTGAGGCTTTAGTTGAGATTAATGTTGGTTTGCTAGGAGTTGGTGGTGTGGATGGAACCATTACTGATGCTGATAATATTCAAATAAAAACTGAGTTAGTTAATTCAGCCGAGATGTCTGCTGAGTTGCAATTCAATAGTAGTTGCCTAGTTTCTATTCAATTAATCTCTGAGGAAGGGATGATAACTAAGGATTCAAGATTAAATGATATCTGCGAAACTGAATTTTCTGAACTGAAGATTGATCCTACTAGCCAGTTTACTATTGACCAGCGAATGTGGTCAATGAATGCTGATAATAATTGTGAACTCAACGATGGTTCTTACCTAATGGTGGTGTCAATCCCAGAGTATGGGATTACCACTGAATATCTAATCAATTACGACGGTGGTGATAGTGGGCCTGCTTGTATAGCATCAATGCAAGACACTAGTTTAGCCCAGTTCAGAGTGATTGATTTACTTACTAACAATCCTGGCACTGACCAAGAATCAATTACATTCCAAATCCAACTAGATAACCAAGTTGACTTAGATATCCACTGGCCGCAAGAATGTCGCTTAACCTTCACTCTACAACGTATTGGTGAGTCACAACCTCATCAGATGTGGAATGAACAGTGTGGAGAATCAGGAGGGATGATGGAGACTATTGCTGCAGGTAATGGTATACCATTCGACCCATTTACAATCGATTTTGGTCAACTCAATCAAGGAACTTGGTCTATCTTCATAGAAACTACTGGCACACCTAGATTCACTACACAATTAGCCCATACTTGGAATCCCCCAACCCAACTGGATGAGGAACAGAACTCAGGAGAAGGACCCGAAACCGAGACTGGAGATGGAACAATAGTGCAGGAAGATGCCACTCTATTGAATTGGATGGCTGAAGGTAGTTGGCAATATGTCACTACAGATGTTGGTGGATGTTGGATTCTAATCGATGTTGATGATAATGAACACGCTTACTCATCTACCCTAGTAGACAACTGGAAGCCGCTTCCAAACCACCGAGGAGCATATTGGGTTGAGGAGACTATTGACACCTCAACTGCTTGTGGTGGTTGGATATCCCACATTGTTGTGGTTGAAGTATTAGGTGAAGCACAAATCGCTCCCACAGATGCTAATATCGACAATGAAGTAGCATCTGAAACACCAGTGATTTCTATTCCTGCTGCAGCGCCAACAATAGTTGCTATCGTTGCTTCAACTGGTTTACTCGCACTGATTGCTGGTGCTGTTACTCAAGTTGAATGGATTCGTCTACCAGCAACAAAATATGGTCTTGCCCTTCTTGGCTTGGTTCGTAAGACTAAGGAATCAGGTGGAGAATACCAAAGAGGTAGAATCGTCGCCTACATTGAACTACACAGAGGTATTCACTTCAGAGCATTGCTTGGAGCTTTGCAAATGTCAAACGGACAACTAACCCACCATCTATCAGTATTGGAATCAGATGAACGTGTATGGAGGCGTAAGGATGGTCGCAAGGTTAGATACTATCCAGCATCCATTGACTCAAGAACTGCCGATGATGATTTACCAGTTCCAGTACTTACCCCAGACCCTAACAGTTTACAAGGTAAGATTCTACAAATTCTTGATATCCACGAAAATGAGATTCTCAATCTATCACAGAAAGAATTGTCTGACAAGTTGGAAACTAGTCAACAATTAGTATCATACCATCTCAAATCACTAGAGGATTGGGGATTGGTTGAGAAGGAGAGGGTCGCCATGCGCTATAGGTACAGGCTGACTGACCGCGCACTGATTCTGATTAACTCCGGTGACTTCCCATCTTTACTTGATGAAGCATGATAATTCCGTTCCTTTGATAGCGGACGTATGATTCGGCTATTCAATAACGAATGTTAATGTCGTTGAAGGGTTGATTGTATGGAGGAAGAATTCTCACCTGCACGCATTGAACATAAGTGGCAAAAGAGATGGTTAGATGAAGAAATTTTCATCGCTCCATTGGACACTGATAAACCTAAATTCTACTGCCTAGAGATGTATCCTTATCCTTCTGGGAAAATGCATATTGGCCATGTTAGAAACTATTCAATCGGAGATGCTGTTGCTCGTTATCACCGAGCAAGAGGATTCAATGTCATCTACCCAATGGGTTTCGATTCTTTTGGAATGCCTGCCGAAAACGCTGCTATCAAAGAAGGAGGTCACCCAAGAGATATCACCGATCGTAATATCGCTAGCATCAAATCAGACTTCAAACAAATGGGTTTTTCACACGATTGGAATCGTCAAGTGATGAGTCATGACCCAAACTACTACAGGTGGAATCAATGGTTTTTCCTGAAATTTTACCAGAGTGGATTAGCGTACCGAACTTTTGCGAATGTTAACTGGTGTGAACAATGTAACACCGTTTTAGCTAACGAACAGGTACACAATGGAAGATGCTGGAGATGTTCAAGTGAAGTGGCACAGAGAGATATGGACCAATGGTTTTTGAAAATCACAAAGTACGCACAAGAACTACTTGACTCGCTGGAAGAAATACAATTCCCTAGTCATGTAAAAGCACTGCAAAAAGATTGGATGGGGCGTTCAGAAGGTGCACAAATTAAATTCAAAGTAGAAGGTGATGATGGTCTTGTAGTTGAAGCTTTTACAACCCGCCCTGATACGATTTTTGGAGTCACATTTGTGACTCTTGCCCCTGAAAACCCTCTATGTGAGGATTTGGTTAAGGGTCACGAAAATGAACAAGCATGGCGACTGATGGAGAAAGAAGCAAAGCAACTTTCTGACATGGATAGAGGTATGTTGAAGGAGAAAAAAGGTGTATTCCTTGGTCGACATGCAATTAATCCACTGAGTGGGGAGAAAATACCAATCTATGCTGGGAATTTCGTCATCGGTTCATACGGTACAGGTTCAGTAATGGCTGTACCTGGACACGATCAACGAGACTTTGATTTCGCTACTGAGCATGACCTGCCAATTAAGCGCGTTTTACTTGAAGCAGGTGAAGACAATGATGCGCCACTAACCTCCGCTTTCGTGGGATATGGCGAAATGACAAATTCTATGCTAACTGGATTTGATGGCTTGAGTGGAGATGATGCAAAGCGGGCTGTTATTGAAGCGCTTGAAAGTGAAGATTCAGGAAGTGGAATGATTCAATGGAAAATTCGTGACTGGTTAATCTCACGACAGAGGTATTGGGGAACTCCAATTCCTATTATCCACTGCAATGAATGTGGTGCTGTCCCCGTTCCTGAGGACGAATTGCCAGTAATGCTACCTGATGATGTAGTCTTTAGTGGAGCAGGTAATCCAATAGAAACCTCACCCACCTTCCTCAATGTTGACTGCCCTACTTGTGGAAATCCAGCAAGACGGGAAACCGACACAATGGACACTTTTGTTGATTCATCGTGGTATTTCATGCGCTACACTGATGCAGATAATTCAGATTTATGCTTCAGTAATCAAGCCGCTGATTATTGGATGAATGTTGACTTTTATTGTGGTGGAATTGAGCATGCACAAATGCACTTAATCTACGCACGGTTTTGGACTAAAGCATTGCGAGACATGGGCTTACATAATTTTGACGAGCCTTTTGAAGAATTATTATGTCAAGGAATGGTCAATGCCCAAGCACCGTATTGTGCACCTTGTAACATTACCCATCCTGTAAGTGAAAGAGGGAATGCTTGCCCATATTGCTCTGGTGAGTTAACAGAACGTAGTGCCAAAATGAGCAAATCTCTTGGCAATACTGTCGGGCCAGTTTCAATGATTGAACAATATGGCGCTGATACAGTGAGACTATTCATTCTGTTTGCAGCCCAGCCTACTGCTGGAATGGATTGGTCTGATAGTGGTGTGGAATCATGCTACAAACAAATGAAAGCTGTTTGGAATTTGAGCCGTGAAATGTTGTCGTGGGAAAATGATGAATCTCCGATTGACGAATGGTTGAGTACCCAATTTGAAATTCGCAAAACAGAATGGGTTTCAACAATGGAATCTGTTGATTTGAGAGCCGGTGTAATGCTCAGCCATTACGAAGTCTACTCTGACCTTGTTTGGTACCAGCGACGTGGTGGATGCAACGGTCAATTGGCCCGTTCGCTACTACTTGATTGGGCTAAGATGATGCATCCATCAACCCCCCATATTGCTGAAGAAATTTGGGCATCGGCAGGAGGTGAAAACTTGATTGCAATCCAACCACTTGGGTTTGATGAAAATGTAAATGGTGAGACTGAAGGGATAAATCCAGTCTTGGCCCGTGAGATTTTCTTGCAATCTGTTCTTGATCAAGCTAGACAGATGAAAAGTTTAGCAGAACGACACCTTGAGAATGATGCAACATCTGTAACCTTCCAAATCGCTGAAGAATGGAAAGGTGAATTAGTACGTACAGGAATTGAATTGCTTGAGAATGACTTCCCAATGAAAGGGGCAATGAGGGAAATTATGTCGCGGCCATTTACACAGGTTGGAGATGTGAGGGGGCAAGTCCCTGGTGCTTGGAAACGAATCATGAAACAATTGTACAAATGGTCCCCAACTGAAAGAAACGTGCTGAAAGTTAATCTTGATGAAGTAACTATTCTCAATGAATCTAAGGAATTCATCAGCAACGAATTAAATATTCAACATGTCAACATTTACCTTGCTGGAGATGGAGAAGATATTGGTGGTAAAGCAAGATTTGCTTACCCATCAGAGCCTGGCATTGCTTATCTTTGATTCAACAAAATAATCTGTAAATCAACCTGCTTAGTAAGCCGGAGGTTGAAAAGGGAGGGGCATCTCGGCCATTACAAGTGAACAGAAGCAACAGAGAAGACAATAACCACCAACCGAGGAAAAACAACCGCAATAAAAATCAAGGTGGCAACAAAAGCCGCTCCCAAAGTGGTCAAACAGGTGGCGGGCAGAATAGCCAATCAGGCGCCCGAATTAAAGAAGCAAAGGAACGGGCTGAGGCTAGGTTCTCCATCAATCCCAAACCATTGGGTTTTCCTACTGATTTTGAGCCTCCGAATGATGTATCAGTCGAATGGAATACAACTCCTGTGAAACAACGTACGGAACGCCAAGCGTGTGACTTAGTGATGATCCCAGGTGAATGGGGATTTCTTGACGATGAGGCTGTAGATGGAATCGGAGAGAGATTGAAAAAGCACAACATGAGTGTTGACCAAGGCCTGTCATTGCGCAAAGCATTGATGCAAGAGAAAGCTGTTTATGGCCATTATAAAATGATGAATAAATCAAATACCTTTCACAAAAGATACGAAAATGGAGAGAGTGTCATGCAACTTTCACGCCGGTTTGACTTCCCCCCTGTAGCGATTTTCCGGGCAATTCTTACTGCAAGAGGGTGGTCAAAAGTGAAAATTCGTGACTCCCTTAGAGCACCTGACAAATTATTGTCAAAACGTGATGCTGAAGAGTTCCGCAAAGCCGAAGAAAAGGACCGCGTGACAAATGTTGACCAAGGTGAAACCGCAGTGAGAGCGGATTTGTTTGAAGTAGTGGTTGAAAATTACCTAGATACCTTGGGCATCAAATATCGTCGTCAAGAAGAACTGCTAAGTGAACAACAAAAAGAGCATGGTAGACCTCTAAATACACCAGATTTCCTAATAATGGATGATCTAAAGATTAATGGTAAATCAATTGCTTGGATAGATGCTAAAAATTTCTATGGTGCTAATGTCTCATTTGCTAAGAAAAAAACCAAGAAGCAAATGAATCGCTATATCGATGAATGGGGCTCTGGTGCAATTGTTTACCGGCATGGATTCTGTGAAGGAATGTTGATCCCTGGAGTCTTAATGCTAGATGAAACACCTCTAGATATCAATATCATGTATGATGAATGATTAGATTATTTGGGGTTCACCTGAGGGTGTTTTCAGATAATGAAACCTCAATTGATTTCAAGCCCATTAAATTAAATTGTTCAATCATCTGCAACATCTTATCATTATTCAATCCTGATTCAAGTGATGTTGGCAAGATGGCGAGGCTTTCTCCAAGCATGCATAAATGGGGTGAAGCCTTTACTTCTGCAAACGAAATTACAGATTCTGCAATCTGTAAAAGTTCGGCTCGACCTGCGTCAGAGACCAACTCAGAGTCGTTAGCAAAAGTGGTTGAGGTTGACAATATCTCCCCCCAGCGACTCTTATCCCACACTCCTTGTTTGAGTATAATGAGTTGTTCTTCCCCACTATTTCTGATACGCGTTTTCCACTCTTCGTTATCAATGTATGATGAAGTATGCCGAGTAGTTCTATCTCTCCAAGCAACTAAGAATTTAAGACTTGTATGCCATCCTTCAACAACTCCTGAACCCCCCAATTTTTCGTTCACTTGAGGACACCCGGGCTCCCTTCTAAGGTCAACACCTTCCGCCCAAAGTGCGGCTACATCACCCAACCCGCCAGAGAGCTTTCGCTCTACCAAATGGGCTACATGAAAGGATTGAGAATGTGCGAGTTTTTCCTCCACCCCGAGTGCTCGCTGTAGAGCAAGAGCAGTGGCTAATGCACCAGCAGCTGAAAGGCCAAATCCTTGTTGTTGGGGTAATCCACAACTTTGATTGATTTGCCAATTGTATTCTAATACTGATGGTACTAACTGAGAAAGAGTATCGATTACTGTCTGCTGGAGGGATAAATTTGGATTTGGGCTTGGCTCAGATATTTTTCCCTTGCCGGGCTCACCGGTTGCAATTATCTTACAAGTTGGCTCAACGGGATCAATACAAAGTCCAATTCCTCGACTCCCTTGATTAATTAATTTGACATCGGCATCTTGTACACTGAAAAGTAAAGTGATGTGACCCGATGAAGCGGCCTGTCCTGTGATCGCGGTCATTGTCAATTACCCCGTAGGGGTAATTTGGCTTGGTCTTACCGACTATCACAGAGCTTCTGAAAAGTCATTTGAGAGTGCTTCAAAGCGACCTGCCAATACCTTGCAAGCCTGCTCAAAGCAGGTTCGGGCTGTCATTGAACCATCGGTTTGGAATTTGAAGATATATTCGCCTTCAACATCTTCCAAAGTGATTGCATCATTGAACTCTGCTTCTAAATCTGTACCACTCCCAACATGGTTGAGGTCATTTCGTAGCAAATCTACCTTATCGATATCAGTGAGAGAACCATCCTTATTGAAATCCTTAGCAGTGATATTCAACTTAAGGTCAAATAGCATCTTTGAACGGGTCTTTACATTGATTTTACCATTCTGTCGTGCGTGGAACGTAACACCAGAAACTGGTGAATACTTGGCATGATCTCTACCTCTACCCATGATTGCATAGAAGTATGCGTGAAGCACTTGTCCTTTGTAGAGTTTTGTTAATGGGATGGAACCATATGCTTCTGGAATCTCTAATCGGCGGTCACCAATCACATTCAACTCTGATGCAACAACACTTCTACCACCCTCTTCACCGCTTGATGAAATTGTGTAGATTATCTGGCATGAAGGGCATCCACGTTGGTCAGCCACCATGTCTTTACAGTCTGGGCATTCATCCTGAAAATGAAATTCATCATGGAATGTTGGGACTGGAAGCATTGCGAATCTGTGTGCGAGTTGTTCATCGTTCAAAGCAAAATTTGACTCAAATAATTCACCAGTCTCTTCATCCTTGAAAATACCGAGTTCAATTCTCATTTGGTCAATCGCAAACTTTGGCACATCAGCAATCATGGTTCTGCGGAGAGAATTCAAGAATGCTCGGTTAACTCCTGAAAAGAGTATACGTATTGAAGTATCAGTTTCTGAAAGAACTTTTAATTTTATCATTTTAAATACACCTCTGAATCAAACTCTTCGACCTCTGCGGCCGCCCTTGCGCTTAGTACCATCATGTGGTCGTGGAGTACAATCCTCAATTCTAGCCACTTGAATTCCAGCACGTGTCAGGCTTCTGACTGCCTGTTGTGCACCTGGTCCAGTATTTGGGCTCTTGTTACCACCTTGGCCACGGTATCGAACAATTGCCTGTGAGAATCCCTTTTCTTGGATTGCTTCAGCAATTCGCTCTGCAGCCCTGATCGCTGCGAATTGACTGCCTTTATCGCTACCTTTCTTGGTTACTTGACCACCACTGCACTTAGCAATTGTTTCAGCACCGGTTTGGTCAGTAGCAGTCATGAGAATATTGTTGTAGGAACTGTAAATATTAATAATACACTTACGAGACATCAGGATTCACCTCCGCTAACATCATCTGCACTTGGAGCTGCTTCAGCCGCTTCAGCAATCTGTTTAACTTCTTCAGCGGTTGGAACTCCATCTACAAGTTCCAAACTGCTCTCTCCGTCCTCATTTTCATATGTAGCTTGTTCACGGATTTCAGTAATGCCTACACGGATTGGATGATTTTCACCTGTTGCAATACCGCTCTTTTTGCTTTCACCAGCTCTCTTCGCTGAATCGTGAAGAGCCGATTGAATGCTGTATCGAAGTGTGTCTTCTTCCCCTCGAGTGATTGTATATCCTGGGACTGTCATTATTTGGTCACCAACTGAAATGTGGCCATGAATGAGCAATTGTCTTGCCTGCTTCATACTTGAAGCGAATCCTTTGTAGTAAACTTGTGACTGCAGACGACGAGCCAATACGTGCTCTACGTTAAGACGAAGAATATCATCAAGAGTTGCGCCTTCTGGAAGCATTCCTCGGCGATGAAGCGAAGTAATCAAATCAGCCTTCTCTCGGGAAACGTGATCATCTCCTGAATCGGTTGTTGCAATCAACTTCATCGCGTTTGAGCGCCATCTGCGCAGTTTGCTACGAGCCTTCCAGATTTCTCTGTGATTACGCAAACCATAGTTGAAAATGAGGGTGCGCTCCTCATCAATCCTCTCAGACTGCCATGGGTGTTTGGGGCCTTGCCATACTCTACGACTAAACTTAGGATGTCCCATACTTCACACCTCACTTCTTCCTCTGAACACCGAGTGTCAATCCACTACGGTTATTCGAACGTGTTCTTTGACCTCTTACTCTACCACCAATTGCGTGACGTACACCACGGTAACTCTTCACTGCACGGTGTCTGTCAATGTCGTCCTTCTGGACCATCTTGACATCTTGTGAAAACAAATGTAATTCATCACCTGAATGTAAATCTCTCTGGCGGTTCAACATCCAAAGTGGGACTGCGGTTGGGTAAACCTCAATCGCTTCCTTTAGGGAGTCAACCTCAGCATCGGACAACAGGCCACCCATTTTCTTAGCATCCACATCAGCCAATCCACATAATGCAATTGCGGTTCTCTGACCAACTCCAGCAATTGAAGTTAGGCCCAAGCCAATCGGTTTCATTCCATCAACATCAGCCATTGCGAGCCTCAGAATATATCTGAAATCGTCGCCTAACTGACTCTCGTCTATTTTTGCCATTATTCGGTTCCCCCGAGTACACCAGTTGCCCAGTGGCTACTACGTAGCGGCTTTGCGACTTACCCCCCCTATAAAAAAGGGACTATTTGCTAATATATGAATAATCAATGAAATGATGGAAATATGCTTAATTTCAGGGTTCTTTGCATATAAACCAAGCATGCCCACCATTAGTTTCGACATCGGCAAGGAAACCAGGTTTTCCTCTCGGGTAATCCTTCAATCCGTGATCTAATTTACCCTGAATTTTTGGTTGAGCAGATGGCTCCATTTTACATCTAAGAGTGAGTCTAGAAAGATATGCCGCGTTAGCCGACACAAGAATTGGAGGTATATTTTCTACTGTTGGTTCCACCTTCAAACGGCTAATGACTTGGCCTGTTGATGAAACAAATGCGCCGACTAATGATTTCTCCATTTGTAGTGGTTCACTAGAAAGTAGCATGGGCCTACGCCCAGAGATTCTGACCCAGTGTCTCGTTGATTCAGCGGGTAATGCTTCACGTAACCATTGCCCTTGAAGTCCTGATGCTAAAAGAGCAGAATCTACGATTGTTAGCCAATCTCCAGTTGAAGGTGTAGCAGAAGTAGTTCTTTTGACTTCAGTTGCCCGACCCGCAAAACTGACTACAGAACCATCTGATAGTAGTCTTAGCATTCTAGCTGGTGTTGCAGACTCAGCGGCTGCACCAAACCAAATTGTCAAGCGGTCAATCCTTCCACGACCTGTAGACACCCATTCCCAAGTTATCGGGGAATCTGGCCAATATGATAGAAGAAGGACTTCAATCTCTCTTTGCTGAGTTTCTAGGAGTCTAGGAGAGAGGTCAATGATAATTGCTGGGCCCCTACTCCCTATTACAAAATGCTCAGCCCATCTATTCAGCAAAGTAGAGATGGGGGGTTCCATCTCATCAAGTGAATGATTCTGTGTGTCTAAAGGCCTAGCCGGATCTACATGCATAACTGCAACTGCTCGGCCTGACAAACCAATTTCAGCAAGGGCAGCAGTAGCATCAGTACCATCCCCAACCAGTACGAAACTTTCTGAAGTCCATTCACTATTACTACCACTATCAGCTACGATTTGACCATTCGCGGCTGATAATACTGCAGAATCAGCATCGAGTTCTATTCCAAGTCCTGCCCGTTCCAACCCCGAACAATAAGCAAAAAGTTGTGAACCAGAACCACAAGCAGGGTCAAGAAGAATACCTTTTCCAAGACGGCAATCGGACAACTGCTCTGCCCTAGTCAGACAAACCGACCAAGGGGTGGAAAGCCGTTTCATACGATATGTTTGATACAGATGTGGTTCACTTGGTTTGGGTTTCCCGTCTATTTCACCCTGCGGCGCAATAATTTCAGCAAACCCTAGAATATCAGGTGAAATCGGTAAAACTCTGTGAGTTGACATCACGCACCAAATTAAAGGACGGCTGTTACTGTTATCCGCTTTTCTATTAAATTGCTAATTCATTAATACTTAATTCAAATACCAACCATTGGTTGTTTGCTGGTTCTCTATCTGGCCTATCTTTGTATGCAAGTTCAGGTGGAAGAATTACGGTATGCGTGGTTCCACCCTGTAAAAAACACCGATCCACACCACAATCTAAGCCAATCACACCCCAGTGAAATCCTTTGATGTAACATACACTGGGGGCGCCAGCCTCACAAGTAGGTTCAGAACCTGCAGTAACCGGTAAATCTCCTTCATCTAATTGTTCCCCAGTATCTGAAATCCAAACTTTGTAATGGACTGTCATGTGATTCCCATAATCTGTATGGAGGGCAAAATCATCACCTGCTAACAGCCTCACTTCTAATTGCACCGAAGCACCTTCAACTGTTGGATGTGAAATTGTAACCAAAAATACCTCTTCTTCAATATCAGAATCTAATTCTAAAACTAGCAATTCTGACGAGTCCCCTTCAATTGATAGCAATCCACTTGCTGGTTCACTAATTGATACCGATTCACTCTCAACCGTGACTTGCAAATCAAGAGTCGTATTTCCTGCATTATTAACAGCAACAACAGCAGTATCACCAGCCCCTTGGTGACGCCATTCACAAGATACTTCACCGGGTAACCAGAATGGCTCATCTTGAGCAGAGAGATTTTCAGGCCAATCCCAAGCATCATCTTTAGGCTCACATGTATCGAACAACAACATTGCTTCCCAAGCCCAACGACCATCTTCTTGTAGGGATGATTCGTCTACCGTCACAAAAGCCCCATCCATTTGTCCAAGGAAAGTGTAGGCACCCCAACCAACCCAAATAATTGATATCAAAAGTATGCTGATGGTACCTAATGAAGCTAAAATTGCAGCCCTCGGAATTGTCATCTCGTTGAGACCTAAAGGAACCGGCGGGTCCTCAGGCTCATCGCTAATCCACGGTCCAGACACAATACACCCTGCAAGCCACCTCAAATCAAGATATTGACTGATTGACTAGTTCAATCAACGGCCATTTGGCCCTCATGTTTCTGTCCAAGCCATGCGATTATACCTAATTCAAGCCCTAATGCAATACCCATCAATAATAGTGAATTTGTATTGATTGCCCCTTGGGCTGCTAATGCCGCTGCTACTAGAGCGAATACCAAATCTGCAGCCCCCCAAACTCGAAGGGAGCGGCGTAATTGAAGAATACCCGTTACCCAAATTGTTAGGGAAAGGGTGAGTAAGGATATAACCAAAAATGCACTTATCCCTGTGAGTAATAGAACTCCCAATGGAAGAAGAAGATGGGCATCCCAGGACCATGTAGAACTCCACCCAGGCTTTCGCATTGGTACGCTTAACACCAAACAAGCAAGGCTAACCAACCCTAGAACAATCATCAGGTGTGGGATTAATTCAGCCAATCCATCAAACCAACTTGCCAGTGACCGAGCCGCGATAACTGTACTAAGAATAATGATTCCAACTGCGGCTGGTTGTTGCCACTGTATTGAACGGCGTAAGCCCAGTACAATTGCTATGATTGCTACTGGGCCAATAGATAGCATGGCAACTGAAACTACCCAGCCACCTCTTCCGGCAGCACCGTGGAAATCAGGAAGTTCGTGACGTCTCCTAACAGCCTCTATCCAATCCCACCCCACAACACAAAGTAACAACACTCCTTCAACTAACAGCCACGGAATTGTGTAAGAGAGAGTATCCCCTCCTTCCAAAGGAGTGAACGGATCGGTCAATACTGGCATTGGCATAGTTCCAGCCATCATTGCGCCGGCAATTCGAGAAACTAGTAGGGTTGCCACATACCACTCAATTGCTGCAGGGATACGATGTACCAAGTCCTTACGACCTGTTAAAGAAATGCCAATGATTAGCAATACAATGATTGCAAAAACTCCAAAATCCAATTGATTACCTAGAGATGCACCCGCTGCTAATCTGCCAGTAATTTGCATTAAAGTCAAACCGGCTATTGTCGCAGCAAATGGTGTTTCAATTCCAAGTACATCTGGCAAACTCAAATCATTACTGCTGGCCCGCCATCTTGAAATGCCAATGAGTACAAGAGAAACTGCACCACTGATGACTAATATTCCAGCTGATGCGGAACCAAAACGCCACACAGTATACACCCCAAATAGAATAATGCTAGCAATGAATGCAAGAACAATCACTGGTTTATGATGAATATCACCATACAACATCTCTTCACGAGACAATTCACCTCTCCTCTTGGAGCGCTTACGCATTCTTTCAGCCTGCATATACAATTCAGGAGCAACTGTCTTGATTGCACCTACAGACTTGGCTTGCGACATGTGTTCAATGGAGATGTCACTACCTGCGGCTGCTGCGGCTGCCTCTTCAGAATCAAAATGATAGGTTTTTGAGGCTTCATTAAGAATTAATACAGATTTGCTAGAAATGGCTGATTCCTGCTCACCACTTACTACCAATGAGGCCGAGGTTGAATTATCCCCTGATGGGAGAGCAAGTTGTTCAGGAGGAAGTAGGGATGGCAATGGCCCACCCGCTCCTAAAGAACGTTGAACCTCATCAATTCGTTCCATTCTTTCTCTCCTCTCATCTCTTGCCCCAACTGCCTTAAATTCAGCGCGTAATTCACCTTGAGCGGCTAACCAAATAGCCGAACCAACAAATATCAGAGCGGAAAGTGAAAGTTGTGTAAATGTCATCCCATCAGCCGTCATAGCCCAAACCGTTGCCATCAACATCATTGCGGAAGATGCTGCCGGTTTGAGCAACTTCTCCATTTTTCCAGCCCTTGGGAGATATAGTGCAAGAGTCAACAATACTGAGAGAAGAATTATCCAGCCAGTACTTTCAGTTGGCAACAATTGTTCACCATCTAACAATGAAGTGGTTCTCTGATCAAGTGAGAATATCACTGTTTGAGCAGTCAAGAAACCCATCAATAGACTGAGAATATCCTCGGTTTCGATATTCTTGCTAAATAGCACTAGAGAACCAAGACCGCCTACCATCATCAGCATCCAAGCCGCATCAAGTCCGTTGCGCCATTGTAGCAACAAAGTTGTGATTCCAAATAACACCATCAAAGTGCGTGGGTTGTCCTGATGCTCGCCGCGACATTCTGCAAAAATATTAATTGCTAACAATACTGCTAAGCCTACAATCAACCCGTAACCTGAAACTTCGTCCCCACGAGATACTACAATCCAAATGATAAGGGAGAGAATGAAACCGATATTCCATAACTTCAACAAGCCACTATCACGTAATCTCGCACCAACTTCTGAAAGACCTACTAGGCGGGCGGCTAGATTTACCCCCGATTCCCCAAGTGCTTTGTTCACAGGGTATTGTAATATCGTCACTGCTACAAGGTACACAACCAAATATTGACCATCCCAACCAACTACACCGGCTGCTAATTCCCATGATTGATTTGCAGCATTGAAAGTTTGTGCACCCATTGCCCAGAAAGAAATGAACAGAACCCAAAGCCATGGTGAAAGTATTGTTACGCCTGCGAGTGAAGGTGATTTTCTCAATAAGGCTAAGGCCGCAGTACCAAGGTGAATCGCACCTAATGCGATGAACAAAATCAGTGCCCCATCACCACCTTGAGCGGAGGGTTGGGCAGGGACTAGAATCGTCATCAAGAGCATCAAAACAAGGCTTCCGCCCCACAAAACATGGTCACTCACCAGTGATTGGTTTGAGAGCAGTATGTATGCTGTCAGGATAGCCGCACCTACTGCGAATATGTCGTATGCTACAATTCCAAAAGGTGCTGTGAAGGATGCTGATAACTGAATGATGAGAATCAAAATCAGGGCAGGCAATGCTGTAGCAAGTGGGGTGAGTACTCGGCTCTTTGGAACCTTTCTGACAACTAAGTATGAGCCGCCAAAACAAGCAAGGAGCATCATAATCAATGCAATAGCATAGGAGGTTTCTGCACGGTTTGCTGAAATTGCCAATAACGCACCAATCATCCCTAATCCAATTGAAACCGACCATAATCCAGGTCGGCCAAGTCCCACCAACTCTAATCCATCGGAGAACCAATTTTTCTCGGTAGAAAATCTAGCTGCCATCGCTGCATTTAGAGCGTTGATACCACCGAGCAGAAGGAATAGTAAAAGCAAGTCATCAAAAGGTACGATTTCTAACGCTCCAACTGTCCAATTATTACTGAATGCGTGCATACCAATCCACAAATTGGAAGCTGCTATTCCAAGTGATGCAAGGTTACCGCTTTTTCGATGCCATGCTAAACCATGTAGCAATAGAGTAGCAACAATAATTCCAGTAGCAACACCAATCTGCCCATACACTGCTCCAGCACCAGAACCTATTGCTAGCAATACTAACGTTGCTTGAGCCGCTATTGCATCTTCATCATGGTGATAAGATATCCAGACATTAAGACCTACAAGAGTGAGTAAAACACCACCTAGCATGGTCGGATCAAGTGGGAAAATACCCCACAAATCCCAGTGACCTAAGTCAATAGCTAATCCATACAAGAGTTTCATGGTGATAATCACCCAAGTAATACCCAGCATCCTCATCGCTGGGTCAGGGATCCATCTCTCACCTAATACAAAACCAAGAGTTGCTAACCCAAGTAGGCCAATTAGACCAATGATTGGGTCAAGAGTTGTTCCAACTAACCAACCTACTACAGAATAGACGACAATCATGCCCACCATGATACCCCAGTGAAGGCGCTTTTCCCCAGTCGTAGCCAACTCGGTAATGCTGTCCATTTCTGGTGGTAAATGAACGGTCCCATCTCGTTGTACATCACCTGGCTGAGGGCCATCTGCAAACGGGTCGAAAATGTCACCCATCGCCTCATCCACAACCACCTTTTCGGGTTGTTCTGGCTCGGCCATAGCTAGTTGTTTGGATTCCTCTATGGAGTCCTCGTTAAGGAAGTTGGATAAATCAAGCCCCCCACCCATCTCAAAGGCTCGTTTCCGGATGACTGAGTCATCCTCATCAGCCGATTCGTCCCCCATCTAAATGTTTCAGAACCGACCATCTCCATCAAGGTCGCCCTTGAAAGGAAGGCTGAAATTATGATTTAATCAACGTATATTCGTTCCGCAGCATTCTAAGAGGTCCCGCGACCCGCCGTCATCATGACGAGCCCCGTCCGTGAGGGTGGCACCCCCCCAGGACCTATCGGCCTAGATACTCACGGCCTTACACCAGCAGGAAAAATTCACTGGAATAATGAAGGCACAAACTTGATTGAACAAGCAGTGAAAAGAAATGAAGGATTTCTCAGTGCACATGGTGTATTAATCACGGAAACAGGAGAACGAACTGGTCGTTCTCCAAATGACAAATTTATCGTTAGGGAAGAATTAGTTGAAGATGATGTTTGGTGGGGAGATGTAAATGTCCCAACTACACGGGAGGTCTTTGATAATCTACGCGATAAAGTCCGCAACTATCTCAACTCAACACCAGAACTATTTGTCCAAGACCTATACGCTGGAGCCGATGAAAATCAGCGATTACCAATTCGTGTTGTCACAGAAAATGCTTGGCATGCTGCTTTTGCTCGTAATATGTTCCTAAGGCCTAGTCAAGAACAGGTTGAGTCGCATGTTCCTGAATTCACTATTTTACACGCACCTCACTTTTTGGCTGATGCTGAAATAGACGGTGTTAATTCAGGAGTTTTTGTAATAGTTTGTTTTTCTGAGAAGCAAGTTATCATTGGTGGGACTAGGTATGCTGGAGAAATTAAAAAATCAATTTTCTCAGTTATGAACTATATTCTTCCAACCCAAGGGCAATTGCCTATGCATTGCTCTGCGAATGTCGGAAAAGAAGGCGACTGCGCTGTATTCTTCGGACTTTCTGGCACCGGTAAAACCACACTATCTGCTGACCCAAATAGACCACTAATTGGTGATGATGAGCACGGCTGGAATCATGATGGCGTGTTCAACTTTGAAGGCGGGTGCTATGCCAAAATGATTGACTTATCTGAACAGGACGAGCCAGAAATCTTTGCTACTACCCGAATGCCTGGTACAATCCTTGAGAATGTCATCTTAGATGGAAATGGTGTGCCGGATTTCCATGACACCTCTTTGACACAAAATACACGTGGTTCATACCCCTTAGAAGCAATTGAGAATCGGGTGATTGAAAGTCGGGGAGGGCAACCAAAGAATGTAGTCTTTCTTACCTGTGATGCATTTGGAATTCTACCACCTATTTCCCGGCTAACACCTGACCAAGCAGCTTACCATTTCATTTCGGGTTATACAGCCAAGGTTGCTGGAACTGAAGTTGGTGTTGTTGAACCCCAAGCTACTTTTTCGGCTTGTTTTGGAGCGCCATTCATGCCAATGCATCCTAGTGTTTATGCAGATCTATTATCCCAGAAAGTTGCAGAGAACAATTCTTCATGCTGGTTAATCAACACAGGTTGGGTTGCTGGCGGATATGGAAAAAGCGACCGCATCAAAATTCGTTGGACTAGAGCACTTCTCAATGCAGCATTAGATGGGACACTCAATAATGTGGAATTTGTAGTTGACCAACGTTTTGGTTTTGAAATCCCTTCTACTTGTGAAGGTGTACCCAGTGAAATCCTCAATCCTAAAACAACATGGGTAGATGATACTCAATTTGAAGCAGTGGCGAATAAGTTGGCTCTAATGTTCCAAGATAACTTCAAACAGTTCGCATCGGGATGCAGTGATGCGGTTTTAGATTCTGCACCTAGAGTATTAACTGAGTGAAAGCATCAAGCCTGTTGAGGGACTCGGCCTAGCATGGCAATACCTCTCGCCAGCCTTACTACGCCAAATCTATGGCCAAGTATGGTGAAACGAAACGAATATTCGGGGTATATTCCAAAACTACCTGAACAGGATGAACCAGTATGGTTGATTCTAGACTCCTCTCACGAAGATTCGCTGAACAATCAATTGGATACTTTGCTTGAACAGTATGGCCATGTAATCCCAGATTTACTTGATTCGGTTTCAATTGATGATTCAAAGGGCCCAGTATGTATTGATGATAGAGCAAGCATTGGAGAATGTGTGAGAATAGAGGGGCCTTGCTATATTGGACCGAACGCAGAAGTTAGGCATGGCGCCTATATTCGTCCCTACACTTGGTTGTGCTGCGATTCAGTTGTAGGGCATTCATCAGAAGTGAAACATTCACTCCTGCTACCAGGTGCAAAAGCACCTCACTTCAATTATGTCGGTGATTCGATCTTAGGAAAAGATGTGAACCTTGGTGCTGGTTGTAAATTGTCTAACTTACGAAATGATGGGCGCTCGATTCTTGTGCGCGGGCTTGAAGGAGGAAGTGTTGATAGCGGATTACGAAAATTTGGCGCGATTCTCGGAGATGGTGTTGCAATTGGTTGTAATGTAGTAACGAATCCTGGAGTGATTATTGGAACAAATGCAAACATTTGGCCAAACCTCAATGTCAGCGGAGTATTTGGTGCTAATTCAACTATTGAGGAGTGAGCCCAAATGATTGGCCAACGATTGCACGGAACTGATGGCATTCGCGGCATCATTTCCGAGTGTAATGATTCTGAAAATCCAATTGAAAAATTGATTTTACAACGGGAAATTTCACCTTCATTAATGCGCGTTATTGGATTTGCTACTGGCTCAGTCATCATTGAACAGGGGGGTGGAGGAAATCCACCTCTTGTTGTGATAGGTTGGGACCGGAGAAATGGTAATGACAAATTGGTATCATCGTTACAGGCTGGACTCCAAGAGGCTGGTTGTGTAATCCAATTGGTTGGTGAATTACCCACACCTGGATTACACCATTGTTTACTCCTGTTAGAAGCTGATGCTGGAATGATGGTCACAGCAAGTCACAATCCTGCCACAGATTCTGGAGTGAAATTGTTTGATAAAGATGGATACAAATCAATGCCACCATTAGAAGACTTGATTTCGGTCCATGCTTGGGACTATGTTTCACAGAATAAAACAGAGCCATCATTCCAACCATCAGAGTCACAAGAATTGCCTCTATTCGATGGACTGCGTGCATACCGTAAACATTTGAAAGGTTGGCTGAATATCCTTTCCACAACACTTGGTGTTGATGTGGATTCAATGGGTGACTCTATTTATTCTCAAGGATTAATCCTTGATTGTTCTGGGG
>DUDF01000056.1:3897-27021 GCA_012959435.1 Candidatus Poseidoniales archaeon | reverse complement strand
TATGGCATTACTATGTCCGGTGAAGGTGAGCCGGATGCTTCTGATGTGGCTGCCAGAACTAATTGGTTAGTAGAGCAATTAGCCCACCATTCACACCTATACTACAACCTCGCAGCACCCCATTTAAGCGACTCAGAATTTGATGAATTGCTGGATGAATTGAAGCAAATCGACCCCCACCACCCACAATTATCCAAAGTTGGTTCAGATATCGACCCAGGTTCAAAAAAAGTTGACCACTTATTTGCGATGAGAAGCCTAGACAAGGCAACAACTGATGAAGAAATCCAACATTTTGCAACGGAGACCACTCTCGAAGCAGAAGCATTTCTTAGCCAACCAAAACTAGACGGCTCAGCCTTGTCATTAGAATATCGGTTGGGGAGATTGGTAAGGGCAGCAACAAGAGGTAGCGGCGAGAGAGGTGAAGATGTCACCAAGAATGCCAGAAGAATCCCAAACATCCCTGAAAACCTTGGATTAAAAGTAGATGCCCACATAAGAGGCGAAGTAGTGATGCCACTTGCTATCTTTGAAGCAAAATACCGCGAAGTATCACCCAACCCTCGCAACCTAGCAGCAGGCGCCTTACGGCAAAAGCATACAGAAAAAGGGAAAGCAAATGCTGCAGACCTCTTATTCCAAGCATATGATGTAAAATTCCCCAGCACTGAAGATAGACACCCAGATTCACAAAATCCACCGCAGGTGGAGGCGGATTCTGAATTATTAGAATGGCTTAGCAAAACCGGTATTGAGCCTGCACCTTGGGAAGTTCACCCAGATGCAGATTCAATGATTTCAACTACAATAGAGTGGGCAGATCAACGCAGTAAATACAAATTTGAAATAGACGGGGTTGTCTTCAAAGTAGACTCACTTGCAAAGAGGGAATTATTGGGCATGACCGCTCACCACCCTCGCTGGGCCTTAGCTTGGAAATTTCCTCCAGAAGTTGCAAGCACAGTTTTACTAGATATCGATTGGCAAACAGGTAGAACTGGCACAGTTACACCAGTTGCTCGATTAGCCCCGCAAATGGTTGGAGGAGTAACTGTAGAGAATGCGACCCTCCATAATGTGGGAGAATTAGATCGACTAGGAATCAAAATTGGCGATAAAGTTAGACTTGTTAGAAGAGGAGATGTGATACCAAAAATAGAATCGGTAATTGGCAAAGCCACAGTCTCTGATTTAGCAGGGAGAAAACACGCAGATGGCGAGCCCTTCAATGGAACTTTACCAAAGTATGAAGGAGTGAAAATTCCATCTTCATGCCCACGCTGTGCTGATTTATTGATTACAGAAGGGGCTTTTCTCAAATGCCAAAACATGCAGTGCCCTGCTCGTACAGTTAGAGCCTTGACCTATTGGTGTCAAGCCTTGGAGATGGATGGAATCGGTGAGAAATTAGCCAAACAATTTGATGAATCAGGATTAGTTACTAGAATATCCCAACTTTATTCGCTAAGCAAAAAGGACTTGTTAAGTCTAGAAAGAATGGCTGATAAATCTGCTAACAATATTCTCCAAGAAATAAACTCAAGCAGGTCAATGCCACTCTCAAAATTTATCCATGCATTAGGGATTTCAGGAATCGGTCCAGAATTAGCAACATTAGTGGCTCAAAAAATGAAGACCATAGAGGTTCTAATGCAGGCTGTAGAGGATTGGAAAAATGGCGAGGAACAAAGCATCGAACAATTGACCTCAATAGATGGAATTGGAGAAAAAGTCGTTGAGCAATTGTATTCGGGTCTTGAAATCAGAAAGAGCATGATAAAGGAATTAGTCGATTCCTTAGAAATTAACGAAGAAGGCGAAGCCCCAAACAAAGGCAAACTTTCTGGAAGTACCTTTTGTGTTACTGGAACAATGAGTAAATCCAGAAAAGAGGTACAATTGGCAATCAAAGGCGAAGGCGGAAAAGTAGTATCTTCGGTTTCGGCAAACTTGGACTATCTTGTAGCAGGTGAAAATGCTGGTAGCAAATTAGCAAAAGCTGAAAAAATCGGAGTTAGAGTTCTTGATGAAAAATCTCTAATCGATTTAATCAATGAGAACTCAGACACAAAGGCATCTCTTTCTAAGACATTATTTGATTTCTGATTTTCAGGCCAATATTCAAGTCATTTACCTCCACCCATTTTATTCATGGCATCGAATAGAGCGAAGGTAATTGTTGTTGTTTGCATCATGATGTTGATGTACTCCTTACCGATGATGCAGGGAAGTAGTACTGGAAAATTCAATAATAGTAGTGGTTGTAGTTGTCATTCATCTGGTTCAGTCACCCCTACTCATGACTTTCCATCATCCTATAACCCAAGCCAAACTTACTCCGTTAATATTGGAATGACTGGTGGAGTTTCAGGAACAAAAGGCGGTTTTTCATTAGCAGTCGATAAAGGATCACTTTCCAATGCTGGAACTAATGCAAAAATCAGTGGCTTAAGTGCAACCCATAGTAATTCAAACAGCCGTAGTTGGACTGTTGATTGGACTGCTCCTTCAGCAAGCAGTGGTAGTGTTAGTGTCGGTTTAGCAGTTAATGCAGTTAATGGAGATGGAGATAAAACCGGTGATTCTTATTCAGCAACTACTCATTCAATTACCGAAACTACTCAAGCCAATAATGCCCCTTCTGCTTCTTCGCTTTCGTTAACACCACAAACTCCAGGAACACTTGATGATTTAGTTGCTAGTTATGCTTATTTTGATTCAGATGGTGACCCAGAAAGCGGCTCAACAGTATCTTGGAGTAAAGATGGGACGCCTCAACCATCCTTGCTCAACTTATTGACAGTACCAGCATCAGCAACCAGTAAAGGTCAGGAATGGACTTTTTCCATAACCCCTAGCGATGGCGAGGATTCCGGCACCACCCAAATCAGTAGTGCCACCACAATAGCCAATACAGCCCCAAGTGTACTCGATGCAAGCATAACACCAAGCGATGCAAATGAAAATACCGATCTAACTGCAGCATTCAACTTCACTGATGCTGATGAAGACTCAACTAGCGTTGATAGTATCCGCTGGTATCTTGAAGGGGTACTTCAGACTTCATTGAATGATGCAACAACGGTTTCTTCAATGGCCACAAGAATTGGAGATGAGTGGTATTATGATATCACTCCAACAGATTTAGTCGATACGGGTCAAACTTTTTCTTCAACAACCATAATTATTGGTTCATCAAACATCGCACCAACTGCAGAATCACTTTCGTTGGTAGCAAATGGAGATGGAGATACAAATTCAGATTTGACTGCATCATGGACCTTCACTGATGCAGACGTTGGACAAGTTGAGGATGACAACGAGGTTCAGTGGTTCAAAGGCGCATCTTACATGCCAATTCATAATGACCTAAACCCCCTACCTAATAGTGCAACCAGCAAAGGTGATGAGTGGTCATTCAAAGTTAGAGTTAATGATGGAATATCATGGAGTGAATGGACAAGTTCGAATGCTGTAATTATTGTAAATTCAATACCACGCTTGAGTAATATACAGATATCAGGGAATGAAGACCCTAACTCTTCACAAGATTTGGTTGTAACTTGGGATTTCATTGATGACGATGATGATTCAGAAGATATACCAACTATCCAGTGGGGGATAAATGGTCAGAATGACAACACTCTGATTGGAAAAACAACCATTCTTTCACATCTAACTACTAGAGGTGAGGCTTGGCATGTCGGAATAACGCCTTTTGATGGAACAGACTACGGCCAAGAATTTGGAAAAGACGTAGAGATAAAGAATTCAAACCCAACAATTCCCTCATTTGAGTATTCACCTAACACCCCAACAACAATGGATAATATTTCATTCAATATTTTGACTGCAGATGTTGACGAAGATGAGGTGAGCATTAATTCTGTAAATTGGCAAGATTCTTCGGGTAGTATTTCTTCTGAAAATACATTAGATAGTAGTTTGACGACAACCGGCGGAACCTATTATGCAATTATTACCCTTGACGACGGAAATGGCGGCACACTAACCTACACAAGCGCTTCAGTGGAAGTAGTGAATTCACCTCCAACTGCAATAATAGAAGTTGTTCCTAGCCCAGCATGGGCTGGCGTTAATCTATCACTATCAGGTGCATCTTCTTTCGACCTTGATGGAAATATTGTTGCTTGGTATTGGACCATTGGAAGCAGTTCATACGAAGGAGCAGAAATCACAATTTCAGCACTCTCAAGTGAAACTACAGCCACTCTGGTAGTCATCGATAATGAGGGAGGACAAGCAAATACAAGTGCCCAACTTGCCACCATTGAAGCACCATCAGTTACTGGCCTAAAAGCAAGTAGCAGCGGTATTATTGTTTCCTTAACATGGGATGCTGTTGAAGGCACAAATGTCACATACAAGGTATTTCGCTCATTCGAACCGATAACAGATAATACTGATTTATCCAGCCTCGAATTAATGGAAGAAACTTCCAATACATCTTGGACAGCATCTTCCATGTTACTGGGTGAAACCCACCATGCAGTTGTAGTCGTAGTTGATGGAGAAGAGTCGCTGGTATTATCGGATGGGATGTCGACTTCAATCGAGGTAACTTTACCGATTTTGGACACATGGTCCCACCCATCAAAGATTGAAGGTGGTTTGATTCTCACCTTGTTGATGTTGATTGCAGCAGGTACGATTATTTTATTGGCATTTGTGGAGAAGATGTCCGGTGGTGAATCTTGATGAAATCATCGAGGCTTCTAGTCATTATTTTTTCCGGATTAATGATTGTGGCCTCACCAAGTTTGGCAAAGCCCGGCGGTCAAGGAGATGCCGAAAGAGCCTTCTCTTGCATGGATTCATGCCATATCGGCTCTTCTGGAACTGATTCAGCAGCCACGATAAATATTGAATTAGACCGAGAGAGGGTTTTCACAGGCCAACTTATTTCTTTGTCGATAAAAACTTCCGGAATGGAACTTTCAAAGAAGGGTTTAGTGGGTGTTTTCCTTCTTTCAAATGACGGCTCAGCCTTAGATGATTGGAAAGTTGTACAAGACCCCAATGGCGGCAATAATAATTATGTTGAGAAGCCGGTGTTTTCATCCACCCAAGGTGCAACTTTTACTTGGATATTACAGGCACCAGATACTACTGGAAATTACAGCATTGATGCCGCGGTTCATCATGGTGTAGACCCAAATCCAGAAGAATATGCCTATCTTGGAAGATTAACGACTCCTCTCCAGATAGAGGTAGAACCGATGCCCGAGGATTTGCCACGTTTTTCAGAAGATTGGAAGCCAACCTCAAGCAGAGACCTTGGCGATGAAACTACGATAATAATTGAAACAGAAGATACCGATGACCTCATTGTTGAATGGCGGACTGATTCTTCAGAAACGATTCTAGAGGCTCCGTTGACCAAGCAGAGCGACGGTGCATGGTCCTTCACTTTGCCAGCCTCTTCAGTTGAATCTAATTTGACTTGGAGAGCCAAATTGAGTAATCCTGCTTTGGAAGAAATAACCCCTTGGTTCACATTGTCATCAAGCAAACCAGACTATGATATCGATGAACTAGCATTGATGATTCAGGCCATTGCAGGGGGCATTCTTGCTGCAGCAATCGCCATTGCAATGCAACGACGATTCGCTCGTCCAGCTCAAAAAGGAGGGATGCTCTGATGGTGAGTGCAGGAACTTTCCATGTTGTTGCCACAGAATTAGCGGTGGGAACTATCGCCTTAGCGGGTGCAATGATCTCGTTGAGATTGATTCTTTCATTCAGAGAAAAGCATCCATCCCGTCTTTCAGAACTATGTGATGGCACATCGCTGGTATGCGTAGTTGCAGGTCTTTGTGCCCTTCCCTTTGCAATTATTACTGGCGTCTTAGCAGCACCAGGAGATGGTCTCGACAATCCATTATTATTCAATAAAATGCTTCTTTCATGGGTTGGTATCGGCCTGTTTTCAGCATGGTTCTATGGAAGATTTAGTATGGGTCCAAATTTGTGGAACTACAGGCCTGCAGCAATTATTCAGGGCTTAATCGGTTTGGCCGCTTGTGGCAGCATTCTAACAGTAGCCTCGATGGGTGGAAAATTTTCTCGAGGAGAATCTTTGATGGGTCCGATGTCTAAACCATTAGAATATTCAGTTGAATTAGGCACAACATCTTCCATATTGGTGCTGATAGTTTCTGTAGCAGCCCTAGTCAGCGTACTGAAATTAATGCCTCAACCATATAGCATGGAATTTGCTGACAATTCTTTAGGAGATTCAGAAGGCATCAACTGATGTTCCAGCATTGCCTTTAATTGACCTTCAAGTCTTTCAGCCTCTTCAAGCAATGGTTCATTGTCTAATTCAATACTCGGTAATAATACATTGAGATGTTCAATCAGTTTTGCTGCGGCTCTGGCATCAGGGAAACGGGGGTCGGCTTCTACGAGAATTGCCAATAAATCAAGGCCGCGTCTTCGACCTTCAGCGAGCATCGCCGCCGACATCCCTTTCATCACTCCACTCTCAAGTAATGGAATCTTCATCTTTTCGATGACTTCTCGCATATGTTCGGTTGCACCGACTCCTAATACATCTATATCTTCAGTATCATCGTATTCCACCATTGGCTCAGAATCACTATTCGGTCCACCAGAAAGGCCCTTTTTTGCAAAAGCATCAATCAGAACACCGGCTGCAACCTTGGAAGTTTTCGACCATTCAAACACCGCTTCGACGATATCAAAAGTTATGCTATCCGGAACTTGTAATTCACTCATTAGCAGAATTAATTTGTCACAATTACCCATAGAGCATTCTGGAGAGCCCGCATAAACTCGAATTGGAGGCAAGGGCGCGCCATCTTGAATGAGACAAAGAGAAGGCAGACGGGCATCTCTAATACCCCCAACAAACTCCAACTCTAACTTATCAATTAGAAAGTGAGCCACGATACTGCTGACCATTCCTACGCTCGGAAAACAACTGACAACAAGGGCTCCTTCCGCATCAACATTAGGGCTGACCTTGACTAAAGTACGAGGAGGCATGGTGTCCGGTAGAGGTCATAGCACTAATCGCTACCGCAGGTTAGTTTCCTTCAATAGCCACGCCGGCGGATTATTGATGGTTGACCAAGCAGCGTCCAAAGAGGGAGCCGAATGACACAATCTGGTAGCGCTAAACCACACAGCCTTTCCCCCTCTTCTTGGAATAGATGGGAAATTTGTCCACGCCAATATTGGCTGTCAAGACAACGCCTACCTCGTAAGACTGGAATGGCAGCCAGCCTTGGTACCGCCGTTCATGCTACTATCGAAGATTTGGTTCAACTTGACCTTTCAAGCAGAGATGATTCCGAGACAGATTGGATGCCTACAATCGCTGAAGAGCGGCTTCAGGCTCGGTGGCAAGAAGAAAAAGATATTTTCGAAAATACCCCACGCCATGGTGATTGGAAAGAAAAAGAATATTCCAAAGCCAGAACTCAGCAAGCAGGTGGAATTGAACTTCTTTTAGCCCATGCAGGAGTGCCAAAACTGGCGCCTAAGAATATCACTGTCGCACTTTGGAAGCGGGTAATGGCATTGGTTCTAGCCGCGGAAGGAGAATTAAGAACAAAAGATGGCAAACTGATGGGTAGACTCGATTTATTATTAGCCGATGTTAATGATAAGGGAGAGATCACAGGTTGGGTAGTTGCCGATTTGAAGACAGGGAGGGCTCCAAGCCCTGACCTCAAACCAGAAGTTAGGAGGCAATTATTGCTCTATCGTGACATTATACTTTCAAACAACCCAAATCCACCACCAATCCGTGCAGAAGGCTGGTATACCGTTACAGCAAAAACTTACGAAGCACAAGGAGAATCAGTTCTGGATGAGGCCTATGCTGCTTGGAAAGAAACAATTCCTGGACCTACTCCTTTAGAGCCAAAAGTTGGTGACTATTCCTGTGGTGGCTTTTGTGATTGGAAGGCATGGTGTCCACATTGGTGGTTGTGGAGAAAGGACAATGGTACCTTGCACGTAGGTGACTTCATCGATGCAGTTGTGCTTGTCCATTCCTATGAGCCCAGTTCTGGAGCAGCGTCATTGGAATTATGCGAACCGATTGATGACACAGGGCGCCCTTTACCAACAGGAAAGATGGTTCCTGCAGTTTTCAAAGGCAGGGGGGCATTGAATTTTGAGTTATTAAAGAGTGATGGACACCAAGGACCAGTTTATCTTGGCAGCATTTTGACAAATGCCCAGTCATGGAGAATTGGCTCTTGGTGCGACGTTTTGCCTTGGTCTCCAATTATTGATTCAAGCACTGTTGAATGAAGATATATGTTGTTTCACCAATTCACGCGCTTCCTCGTCAATCAATGAAGCGGGCGAAATCAACCAATTCAAATAAGGTGCATCACTGACTTTCACTTGTTTCAGGCTGCTAGCCTTGTGCCGTCCAAATGCAAGAATCAAGTCATCCCCGTCAATTCTGATTCTTCCTTGCTTGTCAAGAGGTTCAAGGTCATTCAACCCCCGACCTAAAGAATCGCTTGAAGAAGAGGTGGAAGAACCGGTAGTTAACCAGCGTTCAATTTCAGCAACATCTTGGCGGAAGTTACTCGGATGGTCTTTCATGAATCGCCAAAGAAGTAGAAGACTTGCTGCAGCATCAGCTCCAGCAGTATGGGCATTTGTCAAATCGATACCATATCTCTTACACAATGCTCCAAGGTTATGAGGGCGTGGTAATTTCAATCTTCTTGCGACTTCTAAAGTATCTATTATTGCTTTTGGACGTGGCGCTTTTTTGCCAAGGCGCAAGAATTCTGCAGCAATGAAATCCATGTCAAAGCGCCGAACATTATGCCCGACGATGACATTATCCTCCATCATTTGATGAATATTGTCGGCATGAACAGAAAACTCTGCCTCTGAAGCAACATCACGATTGTAAATTCCATGAATCATTGATGATTCATAGGGAATGGCCCGTTGAGGATTAATCAACTCTTCAATCCTCACTTTACTACCATCACTATCAGAACCAACAAAGGCGTATTGGACAATTCTATCGCTATTAGCCCGTAGTCCTGTGGTCTCAAGATCGAGGGCAAAAACCGACATTCCGTCAAAGCAATCGCTGACCACGGCACATGCAGAGAGTCATAACACAATAAATTGGCGATAAACCATTAGATAAGAAGTGCCTGTCGGGAGCGGGGAGCGCATGGGTATCAAGCAGTGGTTCAAGAGTTTCTGGACTCCAGAAGTAGAAGTCGTGGAGCCTTCATTCGATGAAACAGAAGCCGAGGCCGAGAAAGAATTAGAAGAACATTATGCCGATTCTGTCGCTGATGAAATAACCGCAGCCTTGAACGACCTTGATGATGAAGAGGAGACACCTTTGGAGGTTGTCGAAGCGGTTGATGTATCGCCACAAATCGATATTGGAGACGCAACCGCAGATGACCTTCTTGCCGAAGAAGAATTAGTTTCACACTACGATGTTGATGTCGCAGACGATATCGATGTTGATTCTGCAGATGCACATTTTGTATCTGCTTCCATCGAAGGCGACATCTCGGAAGCCGTAGAAGATGAATAATTAGTAAAGAACTCACACCTTCACCACCAAGCAATAAATGTCATGACGATAGCGCTAGCCTTATGTCGCGAGGGTCCTTTTCAGTAAAGCCCCGCAACTCAGCAACAATCCTACTCGCCCTTCTCCTAGTCGCGCCTCTTTTGAGCGGCTGTCTTTCTTCATTGCTAGGAGAAGACGCCCCCAGCCCAAGCGCCGACTTACAAGTATGGCCAAACCACATCCAGCAAGGAGAATCAATTACTCTTGATGCGCGTTCATCTGATGCAATTAGTGGAGTAATCACCCTGTTTACATGGGACTTTGGAGATGGTAGTAGTGATGAGACTCTAGTCGGTTTTACATCACACCGCTACAATGATTGGGGGCAATATGAAATCTCAGTCACCGTTGAAAACGATAAAGGTGGAACAGATACAGTAACTTCTGCAGTTTCAGTCAATGGTGTGCCAGTACTCGGTCTTTCAATGCCTGAACAGGTCAAAGCAGGAGATATTGCAGTATTCGATGCAAGCACCTCCTACGACCCCGAAGGGGGAGAGTTGGATATTTCTTGGGACCTTGATTGGTCAAAGGACAGCGATGGTGATGGTGATAACAGGAATGACGCCGACTCTAAATTACTGCGAGTTGAACTACCAACTGGAAATAGCGGTCAAATTTTTGGTAGCCTAACAATTACCGATGAAGATGGAGGAGCAACAAACTCTCCATGGAACCTTGAAATCCTAACAAGGCAATTCCAGGTAGAATGGACCGAGAGAGCATTTGAATTCACTTGGGATAATTATACTGAACAAGGAGAAACATGGAGTAGTTCCCATAATCCAGGGGAAGAAGGCATGCTTATTTCTTTTGAAGCCCTACTTGAATTAGATTGGGAAATAATGCCCCAAGACAATTTCACCCTCCATGTTAGCGTTGAACAAGCAGGATGGAGCGATAGTGAGAAAACTTCCTCGTCGAGTAATATCACCAGTAATGAAAGCGCCTCTGCAGAATTACAGCGAGATGGATTAAACAGCATCAATAATGGTAGCATCATGACATCAGATACCGAGGCAGCATTACTCGACCTTCTACTCAATCCAAGCGGCAGTGGATTTGGTGCAGGAACTTGGCTTTGGTCCATTAGCGCCGAACAAGCAGACCCAGATGCCCTCTTTGGTCAAGGAATAGACCCAGATACTGGTAACGACTGGACCTTAACAGTCACATTCGTTATTATGGTACCAACATTAACTGAGATCGCTCAATAATTTACTCAAAATTAATTGGTAGAGTAGCCTTCCATCGAGACTCAGCCAACTTCTTGGCCTTTCCATCAGCGATAATTGGGTGGATTTTGTCTAGACGCCCATGCATTCCTTTAACAATAAATTTGACTTTTAGTTCAGCACTTCTATCACGCTCGACCAAGAGTAAAAAATCTTCATCTAATTCTGTTGTTGCTAATTCAGAACCATCTGAAGCAGAAGTTATTGACAAGGTGTTTCCATTCAAAGAAAGCCGAGGAGAGAAGTCAAAATCGTTGACCCCACTCATGTGAACATCGCTGTCAATGACTAAGCCATCTCTTGCTTGCAGTTTATTGATACTCAATGTCGCGACCATCTTAACCAAGCCTTGCGAGTAGGCTACCCTTCAAGGCATTTTCCAAAACCATCATTGCAGCCACCGCATCAAAAAACACCTGCAAAACAAGGGTCATCCATGGGATATCCCATCTGCTCTTCATAAGGGTAGGAGGGTGATGTTCGCCGCATGGCAAAACCCAAAGGAGAAGGCAGTCAGAAGAAGGCAAGAACAGACAGATTGATCAACGAAATTGAAGGCTATGTTAAAGGAAACGAGCCATGCACAGCGCAACAAATTGTCGCCTGGCTCACAATCGATAGAAGAATGCGTAATCATGGATTAACCCCGAGAAAAGTAGGCTTCTTCATCCCCCGCCACTGCAAAGGTGTCGATTACTACCGAGACCACGCGGCAGGACGCCGAGTATACGTCGTAGCAGAAGATTGAGTAGGGTAGCATCCTTGAAGAAGCAACACTTCGCAAGGTTGTGTCCGGCACTGATGTCGCAGCTTATTTTGACCTCGATGGCACCCTATTGGATGCTAGTAGCGAGAAGACATTAACTGCAACCTTGCTCAAAAAAAGGCCTTGGAGATTACCAATAACCATGAGTATGTGGACATTAAGATGCCTTGGCAGTCTGATGATTGGCAGAACTTGGTATGATTCAGCAAGAAACCGCGGTCACTTTACATTATCAACATGGAAGGAACTTGAAACCCTCTCCAAACAAATCGTTAAAGATAATCTCAGTAAAAAAGTTCCACAACAATCTATCGATAGAATCGCTTGGCATAAACAACAAGGACATAGGGTTGTCATTATCTCAGCAACTATTGCTCCAATGGCTGAAGCGATGGCAGAATTTCTTGGAGTAGACGAGGTTTATGGCTGTGGCCCAGAGACTAGACAAGGAAGACTAAGCGGCTCTGAAAAAGGCTGGTTGGTTCCAAGGAATAAAGGCAAAATCAATATCATCAAGAACGACGCAGCAAAAAACAATCACGATTTAACAAAATGCTGGGGCTATGGAAATTCCCATGCTGATGCACATTTCATGGAATTATGTGGAAACGTAATGGCAGTCAACCCTGATGCGCGCCTTGCTAAGCAAGCAGAAGCAAAGGACTGGGAGCAAGTTGTTTGGAAGATGTGATTTTGCGCAACCGTTTCGTTCAAGAAGGAAGGGCGACTCGCCGGCTTTACAGGACCCATAGTGTAGCCTGGATATCACTGGGGCTTGCGGAGCCTCAAACCCGTGTTCGAATCGCGGTGGGTCCGCTCGAATAGCACCCAGTGAACGGGGGCTCAGTAAACCGTCCATTCCTACTTAGGAAAATTAATTCACATTTATGTCCGGTGTAATAGTTAAATCCAAACCGGTTATAGCAAGACTATGGATTATGAATCGATGACTCTTTTGGAATTGAAAAAAATCTGTAAAGAGCGTGGATTACGGCTTTCAGGAGACAAGGATGACGTGGTTATCCGATTGATGGAAGATGATGAAGGTGAAGAGGAGTCACAGGTTTCAGCAGGGTCTTCTTCCAACAATACTGTTCTAATCAAAATCGATGGGCCAGACAGATACATGATAACCATTGGAACATTCATAATATTTTATTCAATATTCAGAGGCGGCATTGGTCTCATGTTTCTACTTGAAGCACATGAAATATTAACAGCGCTCCTTGCATTGGTTATTGCAGCAGCATTCATGGCAGGAGGGGTATTGACTGTTCTAAATTATCGGAATGGTTTGATTATAACTTTGGGCGCTCTGGTATTATCTGGTTTACTCAGTTTGTTGTTCAGTGGGGGTTTTAATCCTCTTTCCATTGTATGGTTGGATACGATTGGTCATGTTATTTCCATGATGTGCTCAGGTGTTTGCATGGTCTTTGTTGGTGTCCCATTGCTGACCAGTATCAATACTTTGAAGCCAGGATGGCCTGGTGAATCTGAAACGTCATCATCTCTGGGGTCGTCGAATATTTCTTCAAAAGAGAAGAAAATAACAGTAGCTTGTCCTTATTGTGATAAGAATTTAAGAGTTCCAAGCGACTACTCGGGTAAGGTTCGTTGCACACATTGTGATGAATTGATGGAAGTGTGAAGCACTATCGAGTATCAAACTGCCCTAATCGGTGGTATTTTCTCCCTAGTGGATAAATCATCAAGTACCATTCATCTAACCGGATAGTATGGCCAAAGCGGTATCTTTCACTTTGGTGAGTATATTTCTGTTTTCTATGCTATCCGGATGTATTGGTACAGGCAATAAATTTGTTGAATATGACATAGATGATGCCAACCAAGTGTGGGACCAATATGATGAGCATTACTACATTAAAAGAACACCAGCAAGCAATGCGTCCATTGGAATTGCTGATAAATTAATCAATAATAATGAAATCTTTCTTCTCAGGTATTGGGATTCTTTTGTCTACGATGAAGACGAATTAGACTGGTCTGAAGACCCTTTTGATGACTGGACCTGGCAATTCTATTACCATAGTTTACGAATGGTGAGTTACTTGATCAACGCATATGAATTGACGGGAGATTCATTGTATCTCGAGAAGGCCAAATGGTTTATTGAAAGTTGGATTGAACACAACCCAAGCTCCAGCAATCAGTCAAGCGAAAGAGCATGGGATGATCACAGCACAGCCAATAGAATAACGACATTCATTTATTTCTGGGATCATTATCGGAATTCACAGATATTTGATGATGAATTTGCCAACGAATTTCTCAATATGCTGAGAAAGCATGGCGAATATACTGCAAAAAAGACTAATTATTTCTGGGGACACAATCATGGCATCTATCAAGATAGGGCGTTGATACAGTTAGCAGTTTTATTTCCAGTATTTGAGAGTAGCGAGGAGTGGTTAGAGGTAGCTGTTTCAAGACTTTCAATCCATTTGGAAACAAGTGTCACGCCCACTGGTGTTCACAAAGAACATAGCGCAGCGTATCATTATTTAGTATTACAATTATTCATGAGCATCTCTAAATTCAATCATCATTATAATTCCATTAACGTAGAATTGGATTCTATAATTTACCAAATGCAGGAATATTTGGTGCATATTGCCAAACCTGATGGTACGGTTCCGTTAGTGGGGGATTCAACTGGTGATTATGTATTAGGCATTTCAGAAAGTGAGATCACGAATGAACATCTATTGTATTTGGCGAGTAATGGAAACAAAGGGGAGAAGATTGTTGAGAATAGTATCGTATACCAAGACGCAGGTGTGGCAATTTTCAAGAATGACTGGGAAATTGCATCTCCAATCTACTTTGCTTTATTCAATGGTTTTCATTCAAGCGTACATAAACAGGGCGACGACTTGTCATTTGTATTGACATACCAACAGACAGATTTCTTTGTCGATTCCGGGAAGTACAATTTCGTTGAAGATGACCCATATCGAATCTTTATTAGAAGTGTATTCGCCCATAATTCAATTGCAGTAGATGATAAATCCTATAATGTCAAGAACCCAGATAATGTTGGTAAAGCAGTCATTGAAAATTATTTAATTACATCAAATTATAGTTATGTCAAAGCCAGTCATACTCTGTATAAAGGAGTAAAAGTGTCTAGGAGCGTAATATTTTTCAACGACGGCGCAATTTATTTCCATGATCAAATCGAGTCCAATGATCATCATGAATATACACAAACTTTCAACATTGGCAATGACGTGTCTGTTGATTATTCTGATGTAAATAATGTATTCCTGTCAAGTGCGATAGACAATACCAGTTTGGTATTAAGGCAGTTGAATGAGATATCTGAATTTAATGTCTATCATGGTTCAAACGACCCAATGAGGGGATGGCAGTCTACAACATTCAACGAAGTCAGCCCGATTACAACTCTCAATTATCAATTGGAGGGTGAAAACGTCAATTTTGAGACCATTATCAATATCGAGCTAAATATAATTGATGTTAATATTTCTCAAGATGGAGACACAGATATTTATATTTTTGAGTTCGATGATAATAGAATAGAAAGAATAGAAATAAACTAAGATTTCACAATTTTTTCAATATGGAAACTTTTCCCCTCATATCCCCAATTTACTACCCCATGCTCTTTTTCATCGAAAATGAAATACTTGGTAGAAAATTCACCCCCCCATTCTGGGTGAGGTGGATCGAATACCAATACAATTCGTGTACTATATGCTCCGAAGGAGCCTACCCCTGCTTTCGCCGGTTGACCATCAACTAACACATCATGCATTATTGGAGGTTCAAGATTTGGATTCTCATCGAATCCATGGTTATCATTTTGGACAATCAGGTCTATTTCAGTTGCTGGACATGTCTTTATTTCAGTCATGCATTTAGATTTATTACCTGCCTTTTTAACATTTGCAATTTCCACAGGGCGTGCAGTGGTTTCAATGGATGAACCAGTATTTGGCTAAGTTGCACTGAGGGCCTTCGCAGAGCGCACCCATGCGTTCGTATATCTTCAGGAGTGGAGTAATTACCTTTGTTATGAAGACAAAAAATGTGGGCAATTGGTTGACCACAATACTTTGAAGGTTATTGCATCTCGGACAAAACATGTCCAATCAGAAAGGCGACAAAAAGGATGGAGATTTCGAATACAATCAGAGAACTGCAAAGGGTGTTCTGAAAGACCATGATTTATCCAGTGAGGAAGCATTGGTCGGAGAGGCTAAGAACTACGATGATAATGATGATCAGTTTCTGAACAGGAAGGAGTTGACTGCTGCTGCTGAGGCAATAGTCTCCGGCGAAACAAGATCCGATGAAAGTGATGCGGGTGAGGATGATGTCGCTGAATACGCACCACAAGAAGATGATTCAGACGTACCCTGCTCAGAGTGCGGAGAGATGATTGCTCCGACTTCATCAATTTGCCCAGAATGTAAGCATTCATTCAATTGAAATACAATTTTTAAATCCCTTTCAATGGGCTATTCGTATGGGTCTTCACTCGTGTTCTCATCGCATATCTTATCCTCTGAAAGCCCCCGTTGCAATCCATGCTCCGCGCTCGCACCAGCCTTTCTTCAGCGCTGGTCTGCTTACTTTGTCTACAGGTTATTCTCGTTGCAACAGTATTTGATGTGGAGGATAACGGGGAATCCACGGTCAACGAAGTGGGTTTGGCAGGACATGTGCAAGGAAGAGTCACAGGAGACCATTCAATCGGTGGCTACCATATGGCAACTGGAGATTGGTGGGAGCCTCAGCAATCATACTCAGTCTCCACAAATGATTGGGATGGCGATGGGGTTCTCAATTCAAATGACGACCACCCAATGGATCCGGCATTGCCCGCCGGCGATTTTCGCGGAGGGCTCTCTTGTCTGGCCATAACTGCAAATTGCGTTTCAGATCCTACTCCAACTCCTTTCAATTCCGCTGCTGAAAAGGTGAATAGTCAGGGTTCAGCAGCCATATCTACTGATTGGGCGGATGTCGACTTAGATGGAGACCTGGACTTGGCAATTGGAAACAATGGCGCCAAGAACGCGATTTATCTGAATCATGGTAACGGACTGGAATCAACACCCTCATGGTATAGTTCAGACTCACTCGTTTCCCTCGATATTGCATGGGGGGATTATGACTCAGATGGCGACGCAGACCTTGCAGTGGCCAATTACGAGGGGGCTATACAGATATTTCAGAATCAAGGAGGGACACTTTCCACAACCGCGACGTGGTCTCATCTCTATGGTGGTTTGACCACCAGTTCCAGATTCACCAGTCTCGATTGGGGTGATGTGGATGGGGACAATGACCTCGACCTTGTTGCTGGAGTATTGAATGAGGGGGTGGTCATGTTCAGGAATTCAGGTTCATCCTTTGGTTCATCTACTTCTTGGGAAGGCGGCCATAGCGGTGTTGTGACGGACGTCAAACTTGCTGATATTGATGGAGATAATGACCTCGACCTCATCGAAGCGGTCTCAGGTGGGCGAATCTCCATCTATCTCAATTCTGGAGCCACCTTCTCTTCCTCCCCCTCTTGGCAGAGTCCGGCTGATAACTCCACTAGTTCGGTCGCCCTCGGTGATGTCGATGCTGATGGAGACATGGATTTGGTTGTAGGTAATCATGGAGGAGTGAATCAATTATTCTTGAACACTGCTGGAACCTTGTCCAGTTCTGCTGATTGGAGCAGTACTGAATCAGCCAATACGATGGATGTTCGATTGGCTGATGTGGATATGGATGGGGATCTGGACTTGTTGGAATCCAACACCAATAGCCAAGACAAGATTCGTATCTTCGATGGCTCCGGTTTTGGCACTCAAGCAGAATGGTCGACTCCGAATATAGGAGATTCCTCGGATTCAGCCTGGGGTGATGTTGACGGTGACGGCGACCTTGATTTTGCCACTGCTGATGGGAATGATGGGCCACTTGTGTTCATCAATGGAGGGCAGATGTTGCAAGCCTCGGCATCTTGGAATGATGGTGCATCCGAATACACCTATTCGATGGACTTAGGAGATATGGATGGTGACGGCGATCTGGATATGATAATTGGGAATTATGGTTCAGCCAGCCGAGTCTATGAGTTTGATAACACGACACAATCTTACTCATTATTCTGGTCCACATCTTCCAATTACTGGTCGAATGCAATGCTATGGTTTGACTATGATTATGATGGGGATCCAGATGTCATCATTGGAGATTATGATGGCCAGAATCTCGGATTTAGGAATAATTTGGAGAGCGGAGGTGAAATAGAAGGTTATGATAGCACCACTTGGACCAGTTCCGATTCAGATGATACCACATATTTAGCAGCGGGAGACATCAACGGAGATGGCAGAGCGGATCTGGTATCCGTCAATGATGGTAATAATAGAATATACCCGTCGGCAAGTTGGGGGGAGGGGTATAGATTGGCCTCTTCCGCATCTTGGAGCAGCAGTGACAGCAAAGACTCCATGTGTGCAGAATTAGCCGATTTCAATGGTGATGGAAATCTCGACATGTTCGTTGGCAATTATGGGGATGTCGACCAGATATTCTTCAACACTGGCTCTACTTTGAGTACTACTGCAGGCTGGAGCAGTTTTTCCTCCATGGATACGCAAGGTTGTGACGTTGGAGATGTTGATGGAGACGGAGACGTCGATATCGTTGTCGCAAATGAGAACCAGCCCAATCAATTGTACCTTAATCCAGGAACAGGAAACTTTCCTACCAGCCCTTCTTGGCAGACTCCCAACAGTATCGATACGGTGAGCATTGGATTGTGGGATGTTGACAATGATGGCGACCTCGATATGGTCGAGGGGAACTATCAGTCCAACAATTACATTCGCTTGAATGAAGCAGGGACGTTCAATAATATCATCTGGACTAGTCCTGATATTCTCGATACATGGGTGCTCAAGATGGGTGACATCAATGCTGATGGAACGATAGACTTGGCCGTGGCCAACGAGCAACAAACCAATCAGATATTCTTGGGAGCATATGATCAAGATGGAGATTGGGTCAGTGAACCAAGTGATGAGGTTCCAACCGACCCAACCCAAGTGAGTGACCAGGATAAAGATGGGTTTGGAGACCGTATTCAAGGAAGATTGCCTGATGGTTGCATAGGATATTGGGGCGACTCCTGGAGGGATAGGTTCGGCTGTCCAGACTTGGATGGTGATGGCGAGTCGGACCTCAATGACGCCTTTTTCCAGAATGCCACCCAATGGAATGACAGTGATGGCGATGGCTTCGGTGACAACTGGGGTAACGCGAGTTGGACCTCAAGGTCGTCTTCTTGGCCAGGTGAATTCGTTGAGGATGCATTTTTGCAGGACCCATCTCCTTTGGATTTTGACAATGACGGTTTCGAAGATTCTTCTTTGCAGAGTAATGGGGCAAGTGGTAATTTCGATGATTGTCCATTACAATTCGGCACCTCATGGCTTGACTCATTCGGATGTCTTGATGGCGATGGGGATGGGACTAGTGATTCGGCAGACGATTTTCCCAGTGACTCGACACAGGTGGTAGACAGCGATGGGGATGGATGGGGAGACAATCCAAACGGTTTCAATCCAGATAGATATCCGAGTGATTCAACTCAACATTCTGATACCGATGGTGATGGCTATGGAGACAATGAGTCTGGAAACAATCCTGACATGTTCCCCTTCGAAAGCACTCAATGGTCGGACGAGGATGGTGATGGATATGGTGATAATACAAAAGGTATCCAACCGGATTCCTGCAGAGAAGTCTTTGGAAACAGTAGCATAGATAGGTATGGCTGTATTGATTCTGATGGCGATGGTTGGGCAGATGAAACGGATTTTGCTGATTTCGACCCAACACAATGGAGCGATGCCGACGGTGATGGAGTGGCTGACGAGGTAGATGATGAATGCCCGCTCACTTGGGGAGACAGCGTCAATGACAGAACGGGTTGTCTCGACACAGATGGAGACGGTTGGTCAGACCCCACGCCGCAATGGCCTGCAAGTCCTCTAGGTTACGCAGATAGTCATCCTGATGACGCCACCCAGTGGCAAGATGCAGATGGCGACGGTTTCGGAGACAGTGAATCAGGAGTTCAGGGAGACGATTGTCGTTCCGTGGCAGGGACTAGCACGATGAAAGTCGTCGATACAACTTTGGAAGATTGGTTTGGTTGCGGGGATTCGGACAATGATGGTCTGGAGGATGGAAGTGATGAATGCCCACTGACCGCAGGGACCTCGAGCATCGACCGTTGGGGTTGTCTGGACAGTGATTCAGACGGATTGAGTGACCTTACGGACGATTGTTTCACTCAATATGGCAACTCTCAGTATGACTTGGTCGGTTGCCCAGATATGGATGGAGATGGCATTTCTGACCTCAATGACCCTTCACCCAAGGATGGTCTTGGAACAGAACTTGATTGGGACGCGGATGGCTATCCAAATCCACTTGACCCCTCAAATATCACTTCAGGCGAGGATGCCTTTCCTCTGGATGCTAGTCAATGGTCGGACCGTGATAGGGATGGTATGGGGGACAACCCCAACGGAACTAATCCTGATATCTTCCCAGATGACCATGATAATGATGGAGTGAACGATGATGAGGATCCGTTTCCGAATGACCCATTGGAATCTCAGGATATCGACGGCGATGGAATCGGTGACAATGAGGACTTGGATGCAGATGGAGACGGTTATCTAGATTCAGACGAATTACGGCAAGGCACTGACCCATTCAGCTCTTCTTCGCATCCAATAGACAGTTTCGAAGTGGTTGTTCCCGGCACTAATATTGGCCTTGGTGCATGGGATTTGATGGGAATACTAGGTGGCCTGCCAGTATTCATATGGGTAGCAGTCGGACTTTCCACTCGTGGAACGAGGACTCAGAGATTCGAGGAGGCCATGTTCTCAGCCCAATCCGAAGAGGAATTGGCAATCATCTCGAATGAATATGAGCGCGCATTAATGTGGAGAATGATTGGCCCCCACCAGGCCCTACGCCTGGAACGGATACGTTCCAATCTTGAAGTACAGTTCAACACCATGATGAATATCGATGAATCAGACGGGGATTCATTATCGCTGGGAGATGGTCAACCCCCCCTTTCGGATATACAAGGGCGGGTCTCAACGGATGGATATGAATGGTTAAAACACGGTGGGCAGGATTGGTATCGCAAACCGGGTGCTAGCACAGAATGGGTCAAATGGCGTTGACAATAAATAACCCAGTTAACTAAATCTATACCATAATCCTCTAATTATTGAAGGGCGTTGCATGGGTTTCGGAAGGTTTCCCCTTTGGTGCAAACAGTGATAGGTTGGAATGAGGGCGAAAAATCAAGTGAATTAGATGGGAGACGAGGTTTGGTACGCAACAATTGTTGGAGTTATAGTATTAAGTGGATTGAGCATTTTCTACATTTTTTATCTTGCAAAGATGCGTCGGATGAAAACAAATGCTGCTTGGAAACAAGCTGCAACAGAACTGGGACTCGATTTTACTCCAGTTACGCGAATGTTTGGTAAATATAGAATGAGTGGGGTAATTGGAAAACAACTGAGTTGTTCGGTTTCGGCGTATACAGAACCTAACGGGCAGGGAGGATATACTACATTCATGAATTATGATGTGAGGTTTCCCCAGCGACTCAATAAGGTAAAGGAACTTCTCACACCCAATATTCAATCTAAACTCTTAGAGGTAAATAATGTCCTGAAGAAGGTGGTAGTTTCTGATGATTCTATCAACTCCACTCGTGTGAGTGGTTTCATTCGCAAATCAGAGATTTTGATTCAAAATGTCAAACTACTGATTCAATTGGCTGAGTTGATTATTCCAAACGAAGAAGTTGACTCTATCTTTGAGGAGATTTGATTCGGTCAAGCAGGTGACGCAGAAACGAATTTGATAATCGAATAATCGAATCGGACCATTCGCAAGGGTCTATCCGAATACCCATTGAAATGAATATTGAATTTCAAAGGGCTTTCAGTCCGTCCTTCGATAGGCTACCCTCGTGTTCAATCCTAAATTAGGCCGAGCGCATCTTCTATTCGATTAAGTTCAGGACCAGTAGTATCGCCACCAGCAAATGCACCATTGTTGCTACAAACTATTCCAGCCCCAACTAAAGGTGAGCCAAAACTTACAGTCCCTACCATGGCTGGAACACCTAGAATTTTCTCAACAATTTTCACTTCAGGTTCAGAGATATCTGGATGAAGTACTACACCCATATCATTGCAGACACCAAGGCTACCAATTACTTCTTGACCAGCAATTGAAACATTAGCAGCTGGTACTTTCAATGCATCAGATAGAATTTCCAGCCCCTCTTTTGGAACTACAGTACTAGCGAGAACACCATTCTCGTTAGCAAGAAGAAGATTACCAGCAGCGTTGACCGAACTTTCCATGACCACAACATCTCCGTAACTTGTGAGTTTGTCAATGTCGTCAGGACCAGCGATATCGGCAACTCCCATACCATGCGAATTACCCTCGATAAGCGAGCCAATTAGGTTTGAACCACCGATGGTTAACTGAACGGATTCTAACTCCAAAGCAGTTTCAATGATCTCAACATCACTCTTCTGAAGGGCAAGAGGTAGAAACAAAACATTGCCAATAACTGAGGCATAAACCCCAGCCTGGGAATGACCTAGAATGTCACCACTACGAACAGTCACGCTTTCACCTAATTCGGGCGGACGGCCTATCCGTCTTAGCCATACCGCTATCATCTAGTGAGAAATCACTAGCAAATGATGACCTAGAAAAATAGGTGAAGGGTTTTTGATATGGTTGATAGGCGAGCCTATCGGCCATTTGTGAAATAAAAGGTGTGGGGAAGGTGCTTCCACCAGCCGCCGAAGCGACTGATGGAAGCGGAAAAGCGACACAACGACGACCGTTTCCGTGGGCTCTCGCACCACAGTACCAGGAACGACGCAGAAGGGCTTGACTGCCGGGTTCGGAATGGGACCGGGTATTACCCCTTCGCTATGGTCGTGTACACTTTCGAATAAGATAGAAAAGATTCACTGTTGAACAGAGGCCCACACAAGTGTGTGTAGCTAGTGAACAAAAAAAAGATGCTGGACGTTAGTAAGTCTGGGCTGAGCATGTCGGCGAACCTCCATGCTTACACCCGGCTCCTATCATGCGGTCTTTTACCGCCTGTCTCATATGCCTCGTCTTTGGGGTGGCTTCGAGCTTAGATGCTTTCAGCTCTTATCCACATAGGGCGTGGCTACCCAGCATTGCCTTGTCAGACAACTGGTAGACTAGTGGCCCCGAGCCCTCGTTCCTCTCGTACTAAAGGGCCCTTTCCATCAGGCATAAACGCTTCAACCACAAAGCAACAAACCTGTCTCACGACGGTCTAAACCCATCTCACGATCCCTTTTAATGGGCGAACAACCCCACCCTTGGGTCCTGCTGCA
>DUDF01000056.1:0-3852 GCA_012959435.1 Candidatus Poseidoniales archaeon | reverse complement strand
ATCGAAGTAGCAAGCCACCAGGTCGATGTGAGCTCTTGCTGGTGACAACTCAATTATCCCCGAGGTAACTTTTCTGTTATCTACTGCCCCCATAAATGAGGCTAGTAGGTTCGTTAGGCCCTGATTTCTCATCGTCGATCGTTATTGTGCCGATCCACGTCAAGCCAGCTTTTCCCCTTACGGTTTACGGTGGAGACTGAACCACCTAAGCTGACCTTTGGGCACGCTTGTTAGGTTTTCGAGCGCGTGGCGCCCCACCCAAACTGCCTACCTACCGGTGTCCTCGTTAAGAGTAAGTGTAGTTGCACTCAAAGGACGGTGTCTCTCTGTGTGACTACTCCCCAGACTGACGTCTGGGGGATCAAAATCTCCCGTCTACGCAGCACAATAAGTGCCACTACACAACGGCAGGCTGCAGTAAAGCTCTACGGGGTCTTCGCTTGCAGGTTGAAGGTACTGGACTGTGCGCCAGTAAAGTCAATTTCGCCGGACGTACCGCAGGGACAGTGGGTCCCTCGTTGGACCATTCATGCAAGTCGCCAATTAAGCGACAAGGTATTACGCTACCTTAAGAGGGTCATAGTTACCCCCGCTGTTTACCGGTCCTTCGTCAGGTTGAACCCTGGTTTCAGATACCGGCACTGAGCAGGATTCACCGACTATACTCATCCTTTCGGACTGGCAGTCGGCTATGTTTTTATTAAACAGTCGGAGACCCCTGGTCACTGCGACCAGCTTATCTCTAAGCTGGCACTCCTTCTCCCGAAGTTACGGAGCTATTTTGCCGAGTTCCCTTGCGGTACTTTTCCCGTCACACCTTAGGCTACTCACCCAGGGGCACCTGTGTCAGTTCTAGGTACGGTCTTCTGTGCGGCTTTTCACGGAGCCTAGGCGTCATCTTATATTGTCAATTGATTTCGGAATCTTCTCACCATGACGGTTCTCCAATTCCTTATACAATCTTCAGGCCTGACATATGACCTGTAAGACTAGCCCAAGCTGTCACCATAATTGCACAGAGGCATACGAATATTAACGCATTTCCCTATTCGATCATTTCGGTTAAGAATGACCTTAGGACCGGCTAACCCTCGGCTGATGAACATTGCCGAGGAACCCTGGCCCCTCCGGTGGAGCGGATTCTCACCACTCTTTGCTGCTACTTTTCCCTAGATTCTCATACATATACGGTCCAGTAGACTTCACAGCCTACCTTCTGCCCGAACATGTCGCCGCGCTACCACATCAGCTTTCGCTGGTCTAGCGTATCGGTGACTAACTTTAGCCCCGTCCCTTTTCCCGGCCCGCAAGCTTGACCAGTGATCTGTTACGAACTCTTTCAAGGATGGCTGCTTCTAAGCCCACCTTCTGGTTGTTTTCGACCACGGACACGGTTTGTCTTTGACACTTAGTTAGTACTTTGGGACCTTAACGCTAGGCTGGACTGTTCTCCTTTCGTCACGGTAGCTTACCCACCGCGACTCACTCCCTGTTTCTACAATGATTGCACCTTCGGAGTTTGACAGCGTACCGAGGGATCGCTCCCCCTAAATACCCAATCAGTGCTCTACAGCACAATCTATCTCCACAGAGGTCTACCTACGAGTAGTCTCGCGCGGAACCTGCTATTGCCCATCTCGATTGGACTTTCACCCCTATACCCAACTCGTCCGAGCGATTTGCACGTCAGCAACGGTTCGATCCTCCACCCAACTTTCATCGGGCTTCAATCTGGCCAGGCATAGATCGATAGGCTTCAGGTCCTCCACCATTGACTTCAGACGAGCACATCTCGTCCCTCACCCTTACGGGCTGCGGACTTGTCGGTTTCCCTACGGCTTCGCAGATCAACTGCTTAACCTCGCCAATGATCAAGACTCCCAGGGGCATTATTCGAAACGCACGAATAGACGCTGCTCATATCTTCGCTTTCACGCCTATTCAGTCTGTCCCTAACTGGTTTCAGGTTCTTTTCACATCCCTCTCAGGATACTTTTCAACTTTCGTTCACACTACTGGTCAACTATCGGTCTCGAGTTGTATTTAGAATTGGAAGTTTATGCCTCCCACATTCACGCGCGATATCCAACGCACGCTACTCAGGATTCACCACTTGGTCATGTTCACTACACATACGGGACTTTCACCCTCTATGGTACGTCGTTCCAGATCGACTTCTGTTTCGTGAATTTAGACGATAGGTGATCCATACCCCACATCTCCACAAGGTTTCCCAAGCGGATTCGGTTTGTTCTATTCCGTGTTCATTCGCCACTACTAACGGAATCTCGTTTGATTTCTGTTCCTCGCCCTACTAAGATGCTTCAATTCGGGCGGTTCCCTTTCCAGTAAATTAATACGGGAATGACTTCGTAAAGCCAGGAAGTCCTATTCGGCAATCTACGGATCCAAGGCATTCATGCGCCTCCCCGTAGCTTATCGCAGCTTGTCACGACCTTCATCAGCTCTCGAGCCGAGCCATCCCCCAGTCAGGTTGTAGCATCAATTTGCTTTTTATTCTCTTACTCCACACTTTCCTGTGTGAGTCCTCTGGTGTCCAGGAATCTATCTATCTTGATTTCACAGAACACCCCGTTTCCCCACAGGGCGAGGCGTTCTCAATCTACTTCCCTTGTAATGTGTACATCACAAGGTGCATTGTAAGCATCTCGCCGACCTACCTCTCCTTTATGAATGCACCGAATTAGACGTCTTTTTTACAAGGTGGCTAAATGTTGGATAGAGTGCTATTTCACCGAAGAATCAAGGTTGTGTCAACCCATGGGGGAGATGCGGTGAAGATTACCTGAAATTAACTCATTATCGGGAGCGAGTGCGGACGCCTGCCGAAGCAGTTCGGTAGCCTCATCAAATTCGCGCACCCCAATCATTGAAACGGCCTTACCGTTTATTGATGACACGTCCTCAGAATCTAGTGATAATGCGACATCGTAGAATTTTAGTGCAGTCTCATGACGGTGACAAGAACTGAGAGCAGTTGCAAGATTACAAATCACTGATACATCATTTTGTGATGCTTTTGCGGCTTGTCTAAGTGCCAATACTGAGGCCTCAAAATGAGGTTCATCTGCGGGATGTTGACTAGGTCTCTCCTCTTGAATTAACAATGCTTGTTGCAATAATGAGAGGCCGAAATTGTTGAGTGCGGCCGCATTTTTTGGTTGTGATTCGCAGATTTTGCGGAAACAATCAGCAGCCTCTTTCCAGTTTGACTGAGCCAAGGCGGCGAATCCAATATGTGCCTGCTCCTTTAACCCGGAATCACCGAGTCCTGTGACTGCTAGAGCACGCGCCGGCATTAATTCTGGTTCAGTCCCTTCCATTACAGTTGGGTCAAATGATACTGCCGAAGTAGCGGGGTCAACAAAGCTGTCATAATCAACGTAGACTTCACTAACTTGCAGTTCATCACCAAAGTCGTGATAGACAACATCTTCCTCATGCAGAATTACATCTTGGTCAACACCTTCTACAGTGCCTTCTGTAGCAGTATAATTTGTGATTTCACTAGATGTCGGACTACCCTCAAACACCTGTATTTCAGGTTCTTCCACCTCTGCAGTTTCATCATCTATAGTTTCTTCGTTATCATTCAAAATTCTAGCAACTAACATTACTTCTTGTTCTGGCTTAGCAAGTTTTACCACCGGTATTTGATCAACAGAAGTTTCAGATTGTTCAACAGATGTTTCAACTTCCTCCACTATTTCATTAGAAGATTCATCCGGTTCTCCTTCGTTAGTTACTGTGGCGAGGGCATCGTTTGAATTATCAATTTCCTCTTCGCCTCTGCTTGGACTACCGACCCCAAATGGGAGTGAGGTTTGACCT
>DUDF01000055.1 GCA_012959435.1 Candidatus Poseidoniales archaeon | reverse complement strand
CAGTTACGTTTTGATTATCTTGGCAAGAACCGTCAACATAGATTGTCAATTCTGCCTCGTTTGATGAGGCAGCCGACAAGTATACTCACTCTCCAATCTGTTCAAGATAGGTTGATGCACTCAGCATCTTGTCTAACGCGGAGGCGTCTTGCATAGTTATTCGAACTATCCACCCCTCGCCATAAGGATCTTCGTTGATTAATTCTGGAGTATCGTCCAACGCCTCGTTAACTGCGCAAATCGACCCTGCAAGTGGCGAAAATATCGCTGATACACTCTTGACTGATTCAACACTTGCAAATTCATCCATTTCTCCAACTTCCATGCCCTCTTCTGGAAGTTCAACGTAAACAATATCTGTCAACGAGTCTTGAGCATAGTCAGTAATTCCAACAACCACTTCATTCCCTTCAACTCTTAGCCATTCATGCTCTGCGGTATAATACAAGCCATCGGGTGCAGCACTCATCATCTCACCTGACCAATCCGAGGGCTACTTAGATGACTATCTTTGCGCTCCCAACGTCATTCTTCTTCCTCAACTTTAGAACTGAGAAGGCCCTGTTCTAAATTTGCCCAGGCACCTGAAAGGTCATCCTCATCCTGTGATTCTGATAGTTCACTAACCATACGTTCACGCTGAGCAGAGGGGCCTTCAATAGGAAACAGATGAAGAAGGGGAGATTTTACTCCTTTAGTGATTCCAAGATGGATGATAAATCCCGCGAGCAGTGTTACTACTGTGGAGGCGGGTACAAGCCAAGAAATATCGGTACCAGCAGTACATTCAATAGCATTTTCAGCACAAACTGCTGGAGGTAATCTACCATCAATTAATGCAAATGCAGTGGCCATTAAGAGTGCCAATCCTAAACCAAATAAAATGCGACGGGCGGTGTGGGCTGGTGCCTCCATAATACTCACGAAACGGGTCTAACCCATCAAATAGACGGAGGGTTGTTACTCAAATATCAAGTTCAATATTGAGGTTTTGAATGAGTTCTTTGTATCGGTTACGGATTGTCACTTCTGTGACACCTGCAACTTCAGCAACTTCTCGCTGTGTTCGGCGCTTGCCACATAACACACTAGCGATGTAAATGATAGACGCTGCAATTCCAGTTGGGCCACGGCCACTTGTCAATTCTTTTTCTTGAGCTGCTTTGATTAGTTCGTATGCCTTTGCTTCAACTTCAGCATCTAGGCCAAGCCCCGAACAGAATCTTGAGATATAATCTTCTGGCCCTGTTGGCATAATTCGCATCTTAAGTTCACGAACCATGAATCGGTATGTTCTACCAATCTCTTTACGTCCAGTCCTGCTCGCTTGACCAATCTCATCGAGTGTTCTTGGTACACCACATTGACGGCAAGCGGCATACAAACTTGCGGCTGCAACACCTTCAATTGAACGGCCCCTAATTAGTCGCTTTTCAACTGCTTTCTTATAATTAACAGCAGCTGCTTCACGAACTGATTTTGGTAATTCTAGACGGCTTGCCATGCGGTCAAGTTCTGCTAAAGCCATAGCCAAATTACGTTCAGTAGCATTTGAAACTCTACTGCGCTTCTGCCATTTCCTCATCCGATAGAATTGAGAACGGAATCTGCTGTTAATTGTTTTACCAGAATAATCTTTATTCTGCCAATCGATATCGGTTGACAGACCTTTATCGTGTAGCATTACTGTCATAGGTGCTCCAGTTCGAGCCCTTTGATCACCTTGTTCGGGACTGAATACACGCCACTCTGCGCCTTGGTCAATGACATTATCCTCAATCACTAATCCACAATCCTGACAAACGGTTTCCCCTCTTGTTTGGTCATGGTCAAGGCTCCTACTATTACACTCAGGACACTTTACAATATCTTCAATTTGTACGGGTTGTTTTTTTGCCAAAATAATCACTCTACTGCTTACCCAACTGCCATTGTTAAAAGAAAGGTATAAACGGCGTTCAGCCGGGGTTATATAAGGTTTAGCGGTTAATTTACACATGATAATATTCTGAATAATTGTCCCCATATTTTGATTTGAGAACGGTGATAAGTAATTGACACCTCGGAGTCTCTGCTGTAGGGCAGGTGATGAACAATGGTAGAATCTTGGCCGCCTCAAGAAATCTCGTTGACCCCCGGGAAGAGAGTCTTATTTTTGACCAAGAATCTAGATTTAATTCGGCAACAATTGTATAATGGCTTAAATCTGTCAATGTCTGAACTCACTGTTGATGACCTATTAAGCGATATCAATACAGATGTTATAACGCCAGCTTGGGTCTGTTTTGACCATGACCCCGCTGAAATTGCCAAAAATGCTTACGCGGGATTAATTCACGATGGAAAACGTGTTTTTGAAGAAAATGCCCTGATGAATGGGGATTTTGAAGTAATTGTTTCTGGACATCGAAAGGGAACTGGAAGTAGTAGAGAAACTGCTGCTCAAGCGGAAAAATGGGCTGGGGTCAGAATCGTTATTGCCGCATCTTTCGCCCCAATTCATGAAAGAAACAACATTAATCTTGGTCAATTGATGGGCGATTACAAAATGCTTGAAAAGCTACAAAATGGAGCAACTCTTTCCCTTTCTGAGTTTATTGATAAATACGACCCAATTACCAAACTAATTGTTGAAAATGGTGGGATATTCCCCTTTGCAAAACAATTGAAATCAGGTAATATCAAATTACCAATCCCTGAATGTAAACAACGACCCATGACAATGTGTGAGAAAATTATTGCCAATAAACTACTTGCAAATAATGACAAAACTGCTTACGTAAAACCACATAATGCAGTACTCGCAGAAGTGAACGGTGGCTATTCTCATGAGTTTACAACAGCACAAGTACATGAATTCTTGAAACTTGAATATGGAGAAAATTACTCCTTACCAGATCCAAATAAATTCGCGGTTTTTGAGGACCACCTGCTCTATGCAACAGGTGTCCCGCGGTTTGGTCCATTTGCGGAAAAAATTCAGACACTAAGAAATATGCAAAATCTCTTCCAACAACATACTGGCGTCAGAGATTACTCTGCAAAAGATGGCGTTAGCCCAGGGATTTGCCATCAAGTTGCTAGAGAAGAATTTATTGATGTAGGGGATTTCATTCAAGCGACAGATAGTCACACCTGTATGGGTGGTGCTTCCAACGCGCTGACTTACGGGGTTGGCTCAACAGAATATGCAAACCTTGCTTACAATCAATTTGCATTCGTAAATGTACCAGAATCTATCCGGTTCGAATTGGAGGGTAAACTTAACCCAGGTTGTACTGCAAAAGATGTGATACTACATATTTTATTGAAATACGCAAGCACGTCAGAAACCCTAGACCGGTCAATGGAATTCGGGGGACCTGGGCTAGCCAGTCTATCCATGGATGAGCGGGCAACTCTCTGCAATATGGCTACGGAGTGTAGTGCTAAAACAGGGATTTGTGAGCCTGATGATGTCACAGTTGAATGGTTAATGGCTCGAAGGGAGAATCTCAGTGAAGATGACATTCGTGCTGCTTTTGTACTCCCTGATGAAGGTGCACATTATGATGGCGGGGTGTACACAATCAACCTCTCTGAAATTGTACCAATGGTTGCCCACCCGGGTAACCCTGACGAAGGAGTACCATCAGACCCAACAAACGGTGTGAACATATCTGATATTGGGGATATTGCTATTGACATTGCATATGCTGGTTCGTGCACTGCTGGAAAGGAGGACGATTTCAGATATTATGCTGAAGTTGTTGAGGCTGCCCTAGAAGCGGGAGTGAATATCCCCAATGGGGTTGAGTGTTACATTCAGTTTGGTTCAAAGGCCGTCAAAGAATATTCTGAGAAAATGGGTTGGAATGAAATGTTCATTCAAACTGGTGTGAAATTGATTGACCCTGGTTGTGGGGCCTGTATTGGTGCTGGCCCTGGGGTTTCAGATAATTCAGAACAGGTAACTGTATCTGCTATCAATCGTAATTTCCAAGGCAGGTCGGGACCTGGTAAACTCTACCTTGCTAGCCCGCTAACTGTGATGGCAAGTGCTTTTGTTGGGAAAATTGTTGCTTGGGAACCAAGCCTATTCGATTCGGTTTGAATAACAACACTCGAACATATTGTCAATTCATTATCTGGTTGAAAATATGCTATTTGGGGCAACTCCCCCCCACACTCCTTATGACCTGTCGGACAAGCCGAGAGTTTTACCGCTAACTAGCCCCTCGTCATTCGGCCGAGGGAGGACTGAGGAGGGTGATGAGACATGGCGTCTACACGTAGCAAAATGCAACAAGCAAGTATTAGCGAATTTTTTGAGAAGAATAAACACTTTCTTGGCTTTGATACGCTAAATCGTTCAATCATAACTGCTGCTAAGGAATCCGTTGACAATTCTCTTGATGCTTGTGAAGAAGCACGATTACTTCCAGATATTCGTATTGAAATAAAAAAAGTGAAAGGAAAAGCAGACGAACTCATAATGATTAGTCAAGATAATGGCCCAGGGATTCCGCCTGATTCAATCACCAAAGTGTTTGGAAGTCTACTTTTTGGCTCTCGGTTCCACACTATTCGTCAAACGAGGGGGCAACAAGGAATAGGTATTACTGGTGTTGTGATGTACAGCCAACTAACTACAGGGAAAAAAACTCGTGTTGTTTCCAAAGTCAAAGATGAAGCGACTGCAGTTTATGTTGATATAGGACTTGACACTAAGAAAAATAAAGCAATTTCAAGTAACCGAAAGAGAGACCATTGGTTCAATTCTGATGGTGAAATCATTGAGCATGGAGTTAGGGTTCAAGCACATATGAAAGCAAAGTATCAACGCGGGAAACAGAGCGTTCACCAATATCTAAGAATGACTTCAATAGTTAACCCACACGCATCACTGTCTCTGAAAGTTTATGATGAAGAGGGGGAAGTCATTGATGGGGGCGATTGGCCTAGAGTTACTGATGTACTACCACACCCTGTAAAAGAGATTCGACCCCACCCTCACGGTCAAGAAATTGGCTCATTACAACGTTTTCTAAGGGATTCTGTAGACAGAAAGATGACTTCATTCTTGCGCCATAATTTCTCAGGGGTTTCAATGCGGGCAGCGAGAGAGGTTCTACTCAAATCAGAGATCGATGAAGCGAGAAAGCCAGGTACTATCACTGCCCCTGAAGCGCAAGCAATGCTTGAAGCATTCAAACAAGTCAAATTACTTGCACCACCAACTGATTGTCTATCACCAATTGAAGATTTACTAATCAAGAAAGGTTTGGCAAAAGCCATTGATTCAAAATTCGTTTCTACAGTAACCCGTTCACCATCAGTTGCTGGAGGAAATCCATTTCAGGTTGAAGTCGGATTGATTTTTGGCACCGATATGCCTTCAGATGGGCCCGTAGAAGTCCTTAGAATTGCTAATCGTGTTCCACTAATGTATCAACAAGGGGGCTGCCTTCTCACAAAATCAATTGAAAGTGTTGACTGGAAAAAATACGGTCTTGACCATCCAGGGGGAAGAGGAGTGCCCAAAGGACCAGCCGCTATTTTAGTACATCTTGCTAGCACCAATGTCCAATTTACTAGCGAAGCAAAGGAGGCGCTATCTGATAATGAAGAGGTGTTTAATGAAATTCGCTTAGCTCTGCAAGAAGTTGGAAGGGGGTTGAGAAACCACAAGCGTAAGAGCAAGCAGAGAGAAAAGGCACGCGAAAAATTCGAATTAGTCAATGTGATATTACCGGAAATAAGCGCTAAAGCCAGTGCCATTCTCGGTCGAGAAGAACCCGACTTATCACCAGTCATTACTAACATTATGAATGCTGTATTTTCAGAAGAAACGTCTGAATGGGATAGTACTGAAAAGGTCACAAAATGTTCGATTACATTATTCAATTATACAAACCGTCCTCGTCAGTATACTATCTTAGCAACTTGGCCTGAACGCGAAGGGGTTGAAATGGTTAACGAAAATTACGAGGGAAGGCGCGAAGCAAAAGGTTTGAGAAAATGGAAACTTGACATTTTACAACCAAGTGAAAATTTGGAAATTTCATTCTCTATTGATGGTTTATCAAAAGGGGATTGGCCTCAATTCGATGTCTTTTTCCGTGGTTCTGGTGAAATCATTGGTGCTATGAAACTAGATGAGAAAATACTTGAAGAAATAAGACGAGAAGAGGAATCCGCGTTGGAGGAAAACGAAGAAGATATTGAGGACGTTGTTGATGATGCAATGGAATTTGATACTGATAGTTCAGATGATTTAGACTCCGTGGAACTTGATGACGCAATACGTGGACCACTTGGAGATGTACTCGATGAAACAACAGGGGTTGAAGTTGTTAAAGCACATGATGCAGATGAAAGTGGAACTTTGGATAGAGAAGAAATCACTAAAGCTGTCTCTGATAAAAATACACACCAAGCAAAACTGTTTGGTGACGAATGGAGTGATGAAGAATGAATTATAGTAGAGATAAGACGGCTGAAAGTGTAATTTCATCATTACATGAGGTTGCAGAAGAAATGCATAACAAAATGATGAAAGGGACCGCTCCAACAATGTCATTACCTGTAAGAACGAAGAAAAACATTGAATTTAATGAGCGATTAGGTGTTTTCAAGTATGGTAAAAAAAGATCTATCCGTGATGCCACCTCACTTCGTTCAGCCAACCAATTACTCAGGGCTTTACATATTATTGAGTTTATTGAGGAGATGATAAACAGTGGTAAATCTTCAACTCTGAGAGAGATGTACTATATTTCTGAAGGATGGGGCCATGGTAAATTTGGCAGTCAAAACGAAAGCAACAACCTTGCTGAAGACCTTGAAATTGTTACAAAATGCATGCGTGAAGACTTCAAACTAAGGCCGGAAGAAGATGGGGCAAGAATGATTGGTGATATTACTATCAACGAACGAAATCGAAAAGGAGATTGGATGACAATAAATGCTCGTGACGATGTTGGTGATTCGGGATACGGTCTTCCTTACAATGTTGAATCAGAAAAACTGAGACTTATTAAAAACGATGTTGACTTCATCATGGCAATTGAGACTGGTGGTATGTTTGACCGATTGGTTGAAAATGGATTTGACGAAGAACACCGCGCTGGCTTACTTCACTTGAAGGGACAGCCAGCACGTTCTACGCGCCGGATTTTAAAACGGATGAATGAAGAATGGAATCTACCAATAATTGTATTCCTTGACGGCGACCCTTGGTCGTTCAGAATCTTTGCTAGTATTGCATATGGAGCAATTAAGACGGCCCACATCTCTGAATATCTAGCAACACCATCCGCGACATATCTCGGGATTACTGCTGATGATATTCTTGCTTACGACCTGCCTTCTGATGATTTGTCCCCCAAGGACGTTGAAGCGTTGAAGGCAGAATTAACTGACCCAAGGTTTGCAGATGGGTGGTGGCAAAATCAAATCAATATGATGCTAGACCTTGGTAAAAAGGCTGAACAGCAATCTTTAGCGAAGTATGGTCTTGACTTCGTGACAGATACATATCTACCAGAAAAATTGAAATTGGCTGGCTTGATCTAATCGTCACTTCCAAGAACAGCCCACCACGGTAGTTGAGTTTTCTTTCCAGCAATGATTACTGTTTTATCAGCATCTGCAATTTCATACATCATTCTCTCCCTTACCTCAGTGATAATCTCTTCTGCCCGAGGGACTTCCAAACGAAGGGTTTCACTCCAGGCATCCAAATCAACTGGCCGTCGGGGTCGTTCTAATAGGGTGTGAACAAGATTGCGTTCTTCGTATTGGGTGAAATTCTCATCTACAGTTGAAGATACTCTGCTCATTACTTGCTGATGTAGAGCAATTAGTGCGTCTCTCTGTGCATCAAGTGTTTCTAACGTTTCATTGAGTTGACCAACTAAATCCATAGCCTCAGCAACTGATATTTTCCTTCGCCCACCGATTTTTTCTGCCACTGGTATTGCTGAATCTGGTAGTCTAGAGGATAACCTAACAGGGCCACCAACCGGCAGTGTTCTGTGGTCTGAACGAAATAAGTCGGGCCCCAAATCTAAACGCAAAGAAAATGATTGTTTAACTGAAAAAATCTTCTTTGGAGGGCCGCCTTTATCACTCCTTACTTGCTCTGACTGGACAAAACCTGCCTCTTCCAAAACTTTCAGGTGTTTCATAACAGCCTGCTGACTAATTTCAAGGTGTTTTGATAATTGGAGTGGGTAATGTGGCTCCCTAACTAGCATCTCTAAGATTTGCCTACGGGCTTTGTTTTCCAGAATCGTCAAAGCGGTACCAAAGTCAACCACACTATTCAACTCAGGGTTGTGTAATCAGTCGCCTTGTAAAAACCCACCTGTAAAAATAGTTTAGATGTCATCAAAGTTAATAATTCTGGATTCTTGCATTGAAATATCCGCAGCAAATGCGATTTTATGGCTATTTAATGAATCACTCAGTGACGTAGTTGCAAGAGATGGTTGCTCCCCTCTCACTAAACTCAAGAAATCTCTCACAAGGCGTAAGTCACCACCACCATGCATCTCTTCACTAACGCCTGTATCAACTACCTCTTTGGTGTACTCTTTTCCATCCGTTGCAGCTGGTTTCCATACTGTAAACTGGCCACTAGTCATATCACCGAATATCTCACCTTTTGTTCCTACAATCTGTAGTCTACGAGTTGCCCTAGAACTGTTACTGACTAAATCATGAGTTGCAAGAGAACCATTTTCAAACTCAATAATAACTGATTGGCGGTCCGCAACATCGTTTTCACTATTCCAAACACAACGACCATAATCGGTTGCTGCAATGTGTGTTGCTGATGATTTGGTATCAATTTCCTCACTCTGCTCGTAATTTTTCTCGCCTGCTAAGGCGTAAAATGACCACCAATTATTGTCAATATAATGGCGCTTTGCTGAGTATTGACATTCTCGTTCGATATCACAATCAAAACAATTCTCTCCTGCACCTTCTGGTGCATTTTTTGTTGTGAAAAAATGGCGCCCACCCATTGAAGATATCTTAGATGGTTTAACACCACTATTAAACCAACAAATTAGGTCTAAATCATGACAACATTTTGCTAACATGATTGGGTTAACTGCGCGCTTATTCCATTTCCCTCTAACAAATGCTACAGCCATGTGGTGATAAGAGACGTTTTCTGTTGAATGAATGTGGATAATTTCACCTATTTCACCCGCTACAATCCTCTGTTGAATATCATTGTAGAATGGAGCATATCTCAATACATGGCAAATTGCAACTTTCACACCAGCCTTGGTAACTGCTGTATCAAGCAAATTCAATTCACTAGAATTCGGTGCAATTGGCTTTTCCAACAACACATGGTACCCTGCTTCAACAAGAGGAATTGTTGTTTCAACATGGACTTCATCCATCGTTCCGTTAATGGCAATATCTCCAAATCTTGGGATTGCTGCTAATTCTTCGCTAGAAGAGAAACATTTGTCGTCGGGGACGCCATATTTTTCCGCAAAAACTGCTAATCTATCACCATCAGGATCAGCTAATCCAACGACTACCATTTCATTAGGGTGTTGAAGCGCATAAGAGGCATAGCAAGCTGTTCTGTGGCCTAGTCCTACAAGCACAGCGCGTACCCTAGACATGCTACCCACGAGTAGCGAGGAGGGGTCCACACTCTTGAGACCCGCGAGGAATTGATAGTCAGAAAAACGGGTAGTTGCTTGACTGAAGCACACAAGCATCAAAGAGGGTGAGTAAGAGGCGAGAGTGATGATGAAGAAGTGGTTCATGCGCCAGTATTGGCGATTACAACAATCTCAAACACTCATTTCTATGGTGTTCTGGTGTACCACACTCACACTACTCATATGGCCATATGTTAGTTGGAGGTTTGATGGTGGAAAAGAAACACTTGGTATTGCGATGACCTACTGGGGCCTCGGCTCTATTGCAGCAGGTGTTCTTCTTTGCGTTCTAGCAATTGGATACATTTATGACCAATTTTTAGCCTTATGGAAGGAACAGCGAACTGTTGATACCGAACGTAATCCATTCGGCACCTATGCGCTCATTCCTGCTAATGTTGTGATGATTGGTATGATGAACCGCGTGCTTAGGGATAACGCAAATGGCGACGAGAAAGTTATTGCCACCTGTGATTGGGTAGATGAGTGGCTCAAGTGGTGTAGTTCACAGGAAATTTGGGCCCGCTCTCAGAAGTTTTGGGATGACACATTCCCTGAGCCAGTACCAGACTTGTTCTTCTTACCAAATGATGCAGTGGAAGATGCTAGATCTGTTGGTAAGCGACTAAAAGATTGAGAAAATTCATCCCTCGTCCCAATCCTTCCAATTTGGTGCCTTTTCCTGGTCATCTTCTGATGGTGTGATTGAAGATTCTGTGCCTACTTCGCTGATTGATTGTTTTGATGACATAGATTTTTTGACACTTTCCTTGAAGGATTTTACTGCATCGGTTGAAGTACTATCTGGGCGGTCTGAAAAAGGTGGTGGTACTGATTTTGAAGCCAAACCACTTGGCATTTGAATATCTAGTGTGATTTTACCATCAGGACCTGCTCTCTCTTGTAATTTAGCAAGGGCGTAAATCTGTTCAGTTGTCAGAATCGCCCCCCTATTAGTTAGTCCCTCCATCTGCAAATTTAATTGTCTACCGTCTGATGTTTTGAGAGTTACATTAGATGATTGTCCTGCATTTTTCTTCCTCAAGAGAAAGAGGATAATAGAAAGTGGAAGGAGACAAACTGAAATTAGTAATGAGAAACAAGAGGATAGAACCGCTGGTTGAGTAAATGCTTCTTCACTAACCTTATTTTGGTCTACCAAGTATATTGTTTGATTAGATTGAGAAATGAATTCCATGGTGGTGGGTTCAGATGGTTGCACCCAACCCATCGCTGAAAATGTAATTCCCCCTTCATATTCCATTTCACCAACCCCAGAAAAAATTGAGGGTTCCCGTAGTTCGACTTCCTCTCCATCTTGATAAATGATGATTGAACCATCTATCCCATTAGATTCTGTAGTGTTTTGAAATAATGAGTAAATACGTAACCCTGTTAGGTTAACCTCGACAGTTGCTCCTGGTTCAATTACCGCATCGTTGAAATTATCAGGAATAAGCCCATCAGTGATTGACGGTAATGTAGAATACAATCCTGCTGCCCCTAAAATAAAAGTGATGATTCCCGCAATTAAAAGACGCTTGGGCCAAGGCGAATTTTTCTGGCCTATGTCCTCACTCATGTATTACCACACACGCTTCGTGTTTGAAAGGGGAACGGTGCAACTCAATACAATTTCACCTTCGGTACTAGCACTCTTCCCACTCGTATGAAGAGTGGGAAGAGGCTATCGTATTGTTCCTATCAGAACATTTCATCTGTGGATAACAGGCTACTCTGCTCTGCGACCTTTGCAAGAGCTTCTTTACGACGGCCATACATTACTAATCCAGCCACTGCCATCAATGACAATGTTAACAGAATGATAATTCCAGGCACACCCCATGCACCAAGCGTTTCAGTTGCTTGGTCAATCCAACCATTGCTAGACTTCAAACCACCTTCTAACTCGAAGATGTTGTCACGCTCACTTGATTCGACAATCATGTTATCTGGGTCAATCACTAATACAATATCGTGATTTCCAGCCTTGACTGGGTAAAGAAGAACTATCTCAGCGGGATCGTTGTGATCTGCTGCATCCGGAGGCATTAATGCACCGATAACTTGTCTATAAGCGACATTCTCCTCATCACAACCGTTCTTACGTACATCATCCTTTGATTGGTCTTGACAGACAATAACATGGATATCAGTAGCGTGGACATTTCCGTCATTGATGATTTTTACCCTAATTGCTAACATATCTCCAACGTCACCAGACTCTCCACCCCCACTTACATCCTCAAAGCGTAGGTTTGGTGCACGCAAACGAATGGTCACAATTAATTCGTTAGTATCTAATAATTCGCCTTCCCATGACTCGCTGTCATCGGTATCACCGTCTTGCATCATGTTACCAAAGAAAGAACGGACTTTCAGTCCAAGTTGCTGATTACCTAGTGCTGCTTCAGTACTGATGTTAACAAGAGCAACTATTGGGATTGTAGAATAAGATGCCATCTCAGGTAGAATCCAGGTTCCATCAGCATGACGGACACACTCGTTGGCTGGCGCTTCATCACCTACACCAAGTTGGCGACAAGGGATTTCAAACTGACCATCCATTATCGCCCATGAAATCTGCCACTTCTCTAAGTGACTCATACCTGGACGCTCATTCCACATACCTGAAGATAAATCAATGGTATGGTTGTGTAAAGTTGCTCTATCAGGAACATTTCCGTTGTTAGTGACATTGAGATTGAATCTCACTGTTCGGCCGGGTGCTGTTGTCTTGATATCTGATTCAACAAATGGGTCTAACAATAATTGCATGTCGTGGAATTCATTAACTGCAATTGACAGTGTAATTGAATCTCGCAAGCGTGTTGGCCTACCTGCTGAATCGGGATAAGATTCTTCACTGAATACATCTAGAACAATTTCATAATTACCTGCTGTTACCATTAATGGCACATTAACTGATACTGTAATGTTCTCAGAACCTCCACGTTGTAACTCTGAAAGAATACCTCTTGGTACATCAACATCCCAAAGAACTTCAACACCAGATGCTAAGTCAGTAACACGTGCGACGCGCATGTCATAACGGTCTGCACCGTTACCATTGTTAGTTGTGATAATAAGTATCTCAAGTTCATCTGAAGGGTCAACTGTATACTCGTAAGGTGGCGCCATATCAACCACTGAAGATTCTAAGTCATAAACGTGAATCACATTTGTTGATAGAATTACTGAGTCTGAAACGCGACTTGCACCAACCAAGTGCGCCTTAACAGTTAGAGCAGGCCCGAGTCCAGCATTTGCGTTATCAGGAGCACATACAACTGCTGTTACAGTATATGGATAGTCAATAGTTCCCCAGTGCCTAGGTTCATTCAACCCGACTGAATTACCACCGGGTGCATTAGCGAAGTCTAGTGTAAGTGTCCAATGATCTTCTCTCCAAACATGTTCAGGGATTTCTGTTGGTCTTACTCCTGGTGCCCCTGGTGTTGTGAAAATAAGGTATCCTGATTGGAAATGTTTGATGACATCAATGTCATAACTTGCGCAGTCACCTGGTAACACATATTCTGTAGTATCATATATTTCAAAGACAATATTACCAGTTGAACGGATGCTGACGTTGACATACAATTCCAATACATCCATTGAACCTGAAGCTACCGACTTGCGCGGTTCCCCCATTGACCACCCCTTTAGGAACAGCGCGAAGGTCCCGGGCTCTTGCGTCGTTGGTACGCTAATCTCAAGATTCTTCGTGACTGACTGACTGGGGTCAAGTGACACTTGTAAAGGGAAACGAATCTGCCAACCAAATGGAAGTAGCCACTCTTGTTGACCCTCAATCGTATTTGGGTCATAGAAAGCAAAGCTATCAAACACATTTCCAGTGTTCGTTATGGTAATTGAGAAAATTGCGGTTTGGCCCTGTTCAACATCAGACCTTTCGTGTGAAGTGTCGAGTTGTATTCCATGAACCACATCCATCATTGTTAGAGTCAATCTATCAGAACGTATAGCAGGATCTTTATGCGATACCGCTGAAACCGTCACATACGAATTCTCATCATGATGTGCCTGATATACAGATGGTGCCCTTACACGTAGATATATTCTCTCAGCTTCTCCACCTTTCAGGTAAATATCTGTATCTGGGAATATTGCGGTGTGATTGCTAGCAAAGAACATCGTCATTGTCCAGTTGCCTGAATTACATTGCTGAGAAATACTGTGTGCTTCAGCAATTTCTCGAGGCACGATACACATCATACTGAGATTCACTGAATACGTATCAGCAACCAAATCAACTGGCCCGGGTGTTGTGTTGTTAATTGTCATATTGAAGATGGTCTCTTCTCCTGGTTCAATAATATGCAACCAATCAGCTTCTCCGTTTTCGAGGAATACATCAACTTGACCGGTCAAAATATGTGTATAGCAAATCGTGTACATATTGTTGTTTGAAGAACCATCACACTTCGATGTGTCAGACCATGCCATGTGTGCACCGCTGCCAAGATCGTTTGCAAATGCAGGTGGTTGTCCAAGTTCTGGTGCACGGCCACTATTTGGCCCTAATTTATCAGATGCCCACCTTGTTACTGGGGTTGGTTCCCATTCATCGAGAATGAATGTTGCTAATGAGTTTAGAGGGATTCCGTCTGGGTATGCATCGTTAGTGTGGTTTAAGCGAGTGTACATCACCTCTTCACCTGCAGTTGCATTTGAATTCTCTAACCATGCAATGTGGATATTATCTTGTGAGTCTGCAAGAATAGAAGGCATGTAAGATGATGGGCCCCATGGTCGTGATGGCGGGACATTGTTCTTGCCTTCGAATTCGGAAATTGGGTAATCATAAATCTGTTTGATACCATATGATGGAAGCCCGCCTGGGACACCATTCCAATCGCTTGAGCCACGTAGCCTTAGACGCGTGTACCAAACTTCGTAGTTGTCATCTTTGTCGAATCCGTAGCCACGGCCATCCATCCAAGCAAGGTGAGTATTTCCGCTTGAATCAATCGCTATTGATGGGTGCAAACTGAATGCGTCATCAATTGTGATTCTGGTGTCATTCACTACTACAAGGCTACCAATCCCATTGGAATCAACCGATGGGCCGATACTCTCAATGTATGAGTTACCAGAAACTGAGTGACCAGGGTCACCATATCCCCAAGAGTTAGGTGGATTATCAATAAGTGAATGAGGGTCAAGAACAGTTAGATAGATTTCACGAGAGTTGTTAGTTGCAAGATAAATCATTGCTTCCACTAGAAGGTTCATTGAATTTGAACCCCCGGAAGGGAAAGCATGAGCCTGCCCGCCCGCATTCGTATTTCGGATTGTTGAACCAGGGCAAATCCTTGGTCCTGTTGATGTTTGTCCATTCGGGCATTTTGCCATATCAATACCCGCTGAGGCAACACCCCCACTGTTTCCAGAATACAATGGAACTGGAGTCACTCCGGCAATGACGCAAGCATCGTGTGCTTCGTTAATACTCTGTGAATCCTGCTGGTCGATTGGGTGGCCACCGTATGGTCCTTCATCAGAAATAGGCATCACAATCTTAGTTGCATTTGGGTTCCACTTATGGTCACGCTGAGTAGGCGGGTTACCTGGTACATTACCACCAGCATCCTTCCATGATAAGCAAGCCCATGTTGAACCAGGCCCCCAAAATTCAGAGTAGTATCCACCATCTGAAGGTAGATTAGTTGCAGCACCACCGTAGACAACTTCTGTCAACTTTCGAATACCACCTGAATGATCAGATGGGTTTAGCCCAAGTGCGGTTGGGCGAACATTTCCACCCGAACCACCAGTTGCATAAGCAGTTGCGCAAGCACCACCACTAGCAGCACTTGGGGTGTTACCACTGAGAAGATACAATGTTTCGTAAACTGATATATTTGCGTCTAATAGCATTGGTTTAATGCCCCGGAAGTAGCCACCGCTTGACCATTGGCCACCGTAAAACACAGTGCACATGTCACCCCATTCTTGGTACATTGAACCTGATGTGTCAATTGGTGCTGCGAATTCCACCTTTCCTCCGCGTGTGTCGTCCCATACAATCTGAACGAAGTCGTTAGCGTCAACAGCTATGTCGGGGTGTCCTTTGTGACCAATGATTGGGGTTAGTAAGGTGTCATCAATTGCAGTAATTGCCTCTCTGGTTGAAAGGTCAACATCTAGCATTGAGTAGTATATCTGTGGTTGCTGGTAAAATTTGTCAAGTTGCTCGTATGAATCCTGCCAAACAATGTGAACTGAGCCAAGGGAGTCGAGTGCCAAGGCTGGCCATCCTCTGTCTTGATTCCGTTGACTAACTATGAAATCATCAACCATTGAAATAGTTGAATCGTCACCTGGTGAACCATCTTGAGGATGGAATGAAGGGTCTAAAAGAGTGTACATAATTGACTGCTGTCCAGCAGTGTTCGTCCACACAACGTGCACCATTCCACTGTCATCTACCTCAATATCAGGGTTCCACGCACGGTGGGCGCCGGTATTGGATATCTGAGTTGCAGAAATCACTGTTTGCGCTCTTGCATCCAACATTGTGTAGTACAGATGTTGGGTATTCCTACTCCATACAATATGGATATTACCCGCTGCGTCAGAATCTACTGCCGCCATCCTATCATTCACTTGGCCACCATCGACCACTTGTACTGCATCTGTGATGACCACTTGGGCTGCTTCTGCATCTCCAATTGCTGGGGAATAACCTGCCAAAAGGCTACTCATAACCATTAGCAGAACCATCATCACACTTTTATTTGTGTCATTCATTTTTTTCGACTCCTTCAGTATCACTACTGTGTTAATTCTAATGCCATTGATTTGGTACTTAACCGCGACGCTTTGCCGTCAAAATTTGATTTTTATTTTTCAATAAAAGAACGACTAATGAATCAAAAGATTCAATTACGAATAATTCATCTCTTATTGCCATTCAGATGGATCAAAACCAGAACCAAAAGAACCACCTTCATCAGTAGAAACTACATTATCTCGTTGGGGGGGTAATCGTTGTACTCCTTGCTGTTGCTGCCAGTCATCAACGGGCCCGGGTTTACCAACCCCTGAACCAAATGAATACTTTATTTCATGGATTAATGCCAATTTTGTTAACCACAAATGACGAAGTGTTTGCATCAACTCATTTTGACTCAATCCATCTGTCCAAATTGGTTTACTGAGATTAAATGCCTGAAGGGGCCCGGGGGGACTCTCTGTTGAATTACGAACATGTAAAACCCAATCAACCCCACTACGAGTTAAGTGAAGGCGGCTTTCATGTAGCCAACCCTCCCAACCGGAATCATCTTCCTCACTTCGCTTAGACATTGCATCTTGTTGGCCCGCATCTACTTGAGTGACTGTTGAAACAACTACCAAATTCCGCTGTTTTGGTGATGCTATATTGAACACGTGACCATGTGGAGTTGGTGGATAACGCACCATTAGGTGAAAATCAGCGCGCTGGTCTGGTCGCTCTCTGACCTCAAGACCTTCACTAGTTAGCCAATCACGTATATTGGCCTCGTAATCACCACCCATGGGAGTCGTGAGGATGGCGCACTATTTGAGCGCACCGAGCATCTCTGATAAGTCATCAAATTCTACTTTAATAGAATCCCAACCCTTTGAACGGGTTGATGAATGGGTGCGGAGATTTCGCCTGATGTCACAAGAAATACGAAGAAAGCACCTACACAAGAAAGTGCTCACATCAGTGGTGAGCCAAAAGATAGGGGTGAGAATTGCTACTATTACATAAGCAGAATAATTTGGGAAATAACCCATCCACAATAACATCAAAACTGTACCAAAATGAATTAGTGGGCGAATTAAAACTGTACCAAGCATCATTGGCATCATATGGAATGTTGTTCTCTTATCTACAGCCTCGCTATTGAACTTCGCAATCATTACACCAACTAGAGCTTGGATACCATTACCAACTATTGTGAAAGGTAATGCAACAGCGATTAAAGGCATGAGAACCAATGCCAATGCAATATTTTTCCAATTTAACTTGGCTGAAACAGGGTGGGATGCACGGGCATCTAGTCCCATCTCATGAAGTGTTTTTGCGGTTTTACGCGCCCGTTCTGTTAATTTTGAAGTTGATGCTAAATCCTCTTCACCGCATGCCTCTGGGCCTTGCCATACTTTGTTTGATGAACCCCGCATCTGGTCACGTATTGCGCGCCCATGCAATACTTCTTGTTGCCAATTAGTCAACCGCTTTCCATCTAATTTTGCGCCAATGTGCCCAAGTAATAACCACGCTCTCCAAGTATCAATATCTGGTGCGTCTGGTGTCAAAGAACCTAACCTATCTCGCATCTCATTTCGAACGGAAATGGTTGTTTCTTTGTCTGGTTCAACCCATTCACCAGCGAGTAATTTAGCACCGTGATTTTTATCTGGGAGTTCTGGGAGCCGAATGGGTTCACCAAATTCAACTGATGCATCTGAAAACCACGCATGGGGGTCACGGAAAGTAAGACCCACTGGTAAAATAACGGGGATGTCATTACCAATTTCTCTTGCTAGGGCTGCGGCATTGAGGGCTGAACGAACTGGACCTGTTCGTAAACGATGAATATACCACTCACTATGAGAATGCCCTTCTGGTAACAATATTGATGCTTGGCCATGAGCTAGTTTTGATGCAACCGTCAACATACTTGCAGAATTAACCTGCGTCGCTGTTTCATCGTCAACAAATCCTCTCAATCTCTCTGCTTGACGAAGCAAGGGTTGGACACCCATTCTCCTTCCCCACCAACCAATGAGTGGCCCTGTCAAGATATCTTGTCGACCTGCGAAAACATATGGCTTGTCTATTTTTAGAACTATCAAAAGTGGATCTATCAAGCCTGCAGTGTGCCATGCAACTGCAAGTACACCTGGGCCATTATTGGGGTCTTCGCCATGATTATGATACCAAGTTCTGCTCATTACGTGATCATGACCATATCTCATCATCGTACGAATTATTGGCCAAAGACCTGTTGTTGTAAGATGAGCATCAGAAAAATCGGGTTTGTGTAATTTCAAAATACGCTCAAGATTAACATTACTTGAACGCTTTGTGAGAGGGGGTAATTCATCGCCGCGATGGTCAACACCCTCTTCCATAACCATTCGGAGATGGCATCAAACCATCAATTCGTAGGGTATTTAATCTAAAGATAATTCATCTGCAAGATTAGCCAACGCGGTAAAATCAGGGTCTACTGCACCTGGTGGGAGTGTGTCGGGGAACATGGCCAATGCACTCTTACCACCATCCCCTTCGCTTCGAGGGATGACATGTACGTGTACGTGTGGAATCTCTTGTCCTGCTGCTGGCCCGTCGTGAACTACGATTGTGCAATCCATTGTCCCAAAGTGATTACACAACTTTTCTGAAACTATTGCTACGCCTTCCATCAAAGAGTGTTGGCTCTCCTTACTCAAATCCCTAATCCTCTGCTTTTGCTCTACAGGTACTACGAGCGTGTGACCTTTGGCGCGTGGATTTATGTCAAGAAACGCAACCCATAACTCATTCTTAGAAATGAAGGATGCGGGGATTTCGCCTTCAATTATTTTAGTGAATAAACTAGGCTCCATTATGCACAACTCCCCGGTGGAGTCCATACAAATTCGATACCTTTGTGACTAGGGCCGGGCCAACTAATACGATGGCTGCCCCCTATCAAATCAATTGTCCCATCGCCATCAATATCTCCTGAATCAAATGTCATTACATATCTCAAAATTTGGGTGGATTCGTATCTAGTAAATTGCTCATTGCCATCATTCTCTAATATCACAATATCAATGCGGTCCCAATCTGGAAAGAACTCTGTAATTTGTAACGTCCCAACTACAATGTCAAGGTCACCATCATCATCTATGTCAACCGCGTGACCAGTGAAAGCACCCCAAACATTGGTTAATCGGTGGCGGGTAAATTCCCCTGAGCCATCATTTTCTAACCAATTGACCCCATGATAAGAATGGGGGTCTATCCCCTCTGGTAAATCCATATCAAGGGTGTCACCATTAGAATAAATAATATCTGAATCACCATCTTGATCAAGGTCTACAACCTCTAAACCAGACATCCCATAGAAGGAATCATATTCATTCACAAGTGAATGCTTTGTGAAGTTCCCCGCCCCATTATTTCGGTAAATGTTGATTTCTTCTGATACTTGAGAAAGAGATACTGCGATATCTAAATCACCATCACCATCTAAGTCAAATGGGAATGCGTGAATTACACCTGAGCGCCCATCAATATTATGTCTAATCCAAGTGTTGTTTTCACTTTGCTCCAACCAGAATAAACTGCCCTCTAGATTACCGAACTCACAGACAATTAAATCCAAATCACCATCAAGGTCGAAATCACCTGATTCAGCACAGACTGTACGACCGATGTTTTCTATCAAGATAGTCGGTTCAAACTCGTCGTTCGCAAGTCCTTTCAGCATCACGACTTTACCGACCAATTCATCTGCTGGGGGGAGAATCCCAATATCTGCAACAATAATATCTGTGAAACCATCATCATCTAAGTCAACAATGTGAGTTCTAACTGGAGCAATAAATCCTTGGTCAAACACCTGCTCAACACATCCATTGTCATCACAAATTACCCTAGTAATAGTACCATCTAGAGGGTGGGTTGAAAATATTTCATCCGCTCCATCGCCATCTAAATCTGCTAATCTAATGTTAGCTGTTGTTACCCCATCTGGGTCGGGAAGATATTCTACTGTTGTCAACCCTTCTTCGCACGGAACTTCATCTGAGGGGCCTACACAACCTGCAAACGCGGCCCCTAGAAACATCAAGAAGATGAGTGCGGGGGATAAGCGCATGGTTTTCGCAGGTTGGTGAAGATGGTGAACGTTGCGGCTATTCAATTAATACAAATTACTCATCACTACGTTGATGACTGCCGCATGATTCAGTTCTCGCCATTGCTGACTCAACAGCATTTAGAGAAACTTTGACCATTCCTTCAAGGCGAAATACCTCAACTAATTCAGTATTCATTACCGGGCTATCATCAGATAATGTGATTTGCGTCTCAGCAAGTTGTGAAAGTTGTTCTGCAGCACCACTCAAGGAAGCACCTTCACGACTTACTCCCATTGAATCTGACATTATTGTATTCAATTGGTTTGAAACTTGGCCCCTAGTCATTCCAGAATCTGCTGTTGCTAATAATTTACCAAAGCGGGCTGCGGCTACGGACAAAGCGGCGTCTATCGCATCGGAACCTGCAAATTGTGATTCAGTAACATGTTCTGCTGCAGAAGTACCTGCATTATTTCCACCATCAAGCGAATCCAATAACCTGTTACCAACTGCCATGTCGGCACCATGGAATCCACTACAAGCACAATCTCCTGCGGCAAATAACCCCGTCAGGGAAGAAACGTTTCCATTGTTATCACAAGGTATCCCACCAAGGGTGGTTGAGACTTGAGGTGATATAGGGATGACAGTCTCACTCATTTGGCCCCCAAGACGCGAAGATACTCTTTCAGAGGTGTCGCCATACCATACAGGAGTGCCACGAGTTAGAACACGAGCGTCCAAAACACATTGTTCGCCTGAATTGATTAGAGATTGTGAGGCTTCGGAAATACCACCTTCAGCAGAGAACTCAATGTCACTACCTGAAACAGAACGAACCGCAGCGCCATCATCTAAAATTGCAAATGGAAGTTGCAGCCCATGCATCTGCATACTAAGAGGGTTCCAACCTACAAACTCAAGGTTGTTTAGGGAAACTCCTGCATTTGCTGCTAGCCAAAGCCCAGTGCCACCACTACCACCATTCCATGCCGACTCTAAACCATCGGTGGCGAGAATTACTGATTTTGCCTTCAATGCTACCATTTCACCACGCTGTACATCTAAGGTGATTAATCCCACTACTTCATTTGATTCAGTTACGAGAGAAAGTGATTGCATATCGCCCCTTCTAGAAATCGCCCGCTTCATGCACTGCTCTTCAAGGAGTGAATACAATTCTCGGCCAGTAGTGTCGCCGGTTGTCGCTACTCTTGATTGAGTGTGGCCTGGCCCGGAACTGAGGAGGGGTAATCCATTTTTCCCACGGCGAAGAGTTAGGCCCCAACGCTCTAGTTCTGCTAGATGATCAAACGCAGAAGCAGTTCTGTATCGAACTGTTGATTCATCGCATTGACCTAATCCAACAGCAATTGTATCCTTAGCATGGCCATCATAATTGGTTTCATTTAGTGATACTGCGAGGCCTTCAACTGATGTGGAAGCTCCACCTGAGCCGATTGCTCCCTCTTCTAGAATTGTTACTGATGCGCCCGCATCATGAGCCGCAATAGCGGCTCGCAATCCTGCTACGGTGCCGCCTACAACGACTACATCCCAAGCTTCCATCAGAGTCTCCCACTAGCCGGCGCATCATAAAGCCCGCGCAGAGCGTCTCTACGAGACGCATTGAGTTGTTACATCAATTTGATTCCACAACTTAGTTTATAATTGATGATTTTTGATACGAGCGCGGCAGGATTTGAACCCGCGATCTGCGGCTTAGGAAGCCGCCGCCTTATCCAGCTGGGCCACGCGCCCAACCTTTCGACCGGCCCACCTTAGATGACGGTTGTGGCCATTAAGCCATTACCATACCATGCCGTAACCCGGCTTCGGAAACTTGGTGTAAGAATCTTTCAAACTGAATTCTAGGATAAGAACTACGACTAAGTCTCACATCACATTCTGAAAGGCGATTTAGAAGTTCTCCTTGTAATTCTGATGGTAACATCAAGCGTCCAGAAGTAAGTACCCTGTGTAATTGCGATATCACGTCATCCTTGTCTAGGGACAACTCATTCATTAGACGGTCGAGTTCAGCCATTGCACCAGACAGAACCTTCTTTTTGCGGCCGTATTCCGTCTCCCAACGCCATTCAATAATACGGCCACGCAATGCCATTTCCACCATTAATCTCCCACCTTGAAGGGTGGATGCTGCTACTAATTTGTGAACTGAAGAACGGTCCTCAATTTGATTCGTGCGTGTAAGAAGTTCTAGGGTGAATAACGCCTTTCTGAGATTACCCCCACTAACATGAATAATGTCGCCGAGAATTCCAGGTGCTGGCTCAACCCTTTCTTTGGCTGATATTTGTTTTAAAATTAATTCAATTCGCTCGGGTTCAACTGATGCAATTCGAATGTGTTTACTGCGGCTTCTCAAAGCATCCATTATTCTGCTTGGTGCCCTAGCAGTGAAAATAAATCTGGAGGTTGCTGATTCTGATTCCATCATCCGACGCAAATACGGTTGTCGTTTTGGACCTAAGTGGTCGGCATCTTCTATCACTATTAAACGACTAACTGGCGTTACTCCTTTTTCTGGTGGTGCTAATTCCGCGCCGGCTGGTGGTGGGTCATCTGTTTCTGATGTTACCCACATTGAACGATCAAACGCTTCCAAACTTGTCCTGCCTGCTAATGTGTCTCTTGATGTTCTTCCTGATGGGCGGAGAAAATCCTCAAATTTTTGCATCGCACCTGCGGTTCCAACTAAATCACGCGCTTGTAATACATGAGCAGTCGATTTCCAACCAGGCCCCAATACTTGACGCGCCACTAATCTCCAAGCCGCGGTCTTACCAACTCCTGCTGGCCCTGTAATCAACATGTGAGGGGGACTTCCTGAAAGACTGACAGTAGTCAATGCACGCCGAACTTGCTTGGAAACAGCCAAATCATCAAAGCGGCGAGGAGCGTGCTTCTCTAACCAACTCGGCATAGGACTAACCTAAGTGTTAGGCCCACAGTCTTTGAACTCAGCGACGGGAAAGTCTTGTCTGGCATAATTCAATCAATTATTGCTTCAACTTCAACTTCAAGCAACATCTCAGGATTAACCAACTCATGCACAACCACGAGAGTTGACGCTGGCCTGATTTCACTGAAGAATTCGCCATGAACCCGCATGATTTCGTCGCAATCCTTTGCCCTAGTTGCATACATTCTAGTTCTTACCACATCACTTAGAGACGAATTCAATTGCCCTAAAGCAGTCTCGATTCTACCAAAGATAATCCTACACTGCTCAACAGGGTCACCTTTAGCCAGGACGTTTCCATCTGAATCAGTAGCTGTTGTGCCCGCAACATGGATTATATTTCCAACTTTAATTGCTCTTGAATAACCTGCAACCCGCTCAAAAGGGGTTCCAGATGATACCAGTTCTCGCTCCACCATCAATTTCTGAGGTGAGGTGGTAATAAATGATTATTTTCAATCTGCTTTGATCATTTTGTATGCGCCTTCGCCGCCTTGCTCTGGGTCTGTACCCGAGCGACGCGGCTTGACAAATATGCGGAATCCACAACTACGGCAAGATACGCCATTCTTTTCTTGGCTGAAGGCTTCCAAAGCGCCGCACTTCAAACAACGGTAGAGAACTTCAGTTGGTAGAGCTTGTGCACCACACGCTTCACAATTAATCCACTGTGTCCACCCTTTGAGTCGGTGGTTCTCTTTACAGTTGATGTTGATGCACCGGTAGGTGAACATTCGGTCTTCTAGAAAGGTGTAAACTCGCTCCATACGAAGGCGGCGACCGGCCCGCCCTTTTTCAACCTCGCCCTTTGGTCAAATACATCAATTACGCGATTGACGACATATTTCAACAAAATTTTCCATTATTTTCGCACCGTATTCAGAATCATTCACTTCAGGGTGAAACTGTAACCCAAAACGATTACCATCGCCATTTTCCATCGCTTGTACTTGACATGAAGGACTACTAGCAGTAATGAAAAACCCATCTGGAACTATTGTCACTTCATCGTTATGGCTCTCCCAAACAACTTGAGTTTCTGGTGTTTCTTGGAATAATGCACCGCCCCCGTTATTGAGAGTTATTTCCATCGCTCCAAACTCGGGTGATTTTGCTTCGCCGCAATCACCGCCATAATACCTAGCCATGAACTGGTGGCCAGCACAAATGCCAAGAATTGGTAAATCTAGTCCTAGCAATTCACCACAATTTCCTAGTTCGCCTGTTAAACCCACTCGACCAGCACCACCAGAAAGAAGTAATCCATCCAATTCCCTAAGATCACTACAAAGGGTGTCGTTAGTAATTATTTGAGTGTCCACACCAAGGTAACGAAGCATTCTCCATTCTCTATGAGTCCACTGCCCGCCGTTATCAACGACATCAATAACGAGAGGCGCGACCATGGCTATCGGGCTGTTGGCGCTTGCCTGAATTCAATGAACTTGCCGCTATCATTCTATATCGGCAAGACGAGTTAGGAATGAAATTTTCATACTGTGTTCTATCGCCGCAGCGTTATCCCATGCTTCATTGAAATTAGCGCCGACAGCATATACCCCGCCGCCGCGCACAACGATTGCTTTGCATTTTGATTGTTGTAATCCTTCAGAAAGTTGGCGCAAGAAATCATCTTCAGATACATCATCGGAATCAACTATGACAACTGACTCAAACCTCTGCTTTCCGGCAAGGTCGGGTGGCCGAAGAACAAACAAATCCTGTTCAAGTGACATCGCAGTAGTGTAAGGGGCTGGGAGATGGGCACAAGCAGCACTACCATTATGCTCAAGCGAGGCCACCGCAAGTAAAATTGTGTGAATTTTCCAATCATTGCCCACACCAGGGGGAGACATCTCTCCTAATCTACCAGAAGCAACATGGCGCTCATCTAACTGACCAAGGGGTGAGCCTTCTTTGGTGATATGTACGAGGTTTGGCTCATCAAGTGAAAGTGTGGAAATACTTCCAACAGTTGCATGGCAAAGGCCATCACGTTGTAGTTGGCGCCCAATTCTGACGAAGTCACTAACAACGTGACCTGGTACTACAAAACCATCTCCTACTATTGGTGGCATTGGTTGAGTATCCATTTCATTGATTATCCCTGTAGCATTGGTCAAAGCGTTACGCATTGAAACATTTTCAGCACGAAGAGCCTCAACATCCGACATTGGTGTTGCTGCCATTGACTGGCCTATCATACCACTAACATCGGCTGAAGGTACGGGGGCATCTGAGAATTCTTCTTCTTCATCAACAGGGGTGTCAACAATCTCATCTGATTCATCTTCATCTTCTTGCTCCCCATTATCTTGCTGCACTACAACAGGAGGGCCAGCAGCACGTTGTGGTGGCGCACTTGAAGCAGCGACACCAGGGAACATTCCCATCGGCATACCCATTGGTGCACCCATTGGTGCACCCTTTGGTGGCCCACTTGGTGGACCTGAAGGTGGACCTTTTGGTGATTTTTCCTCTTCTTCGTTTTCAGCCGCGCCGGGTGTTGAATCTCCTTTCTTGGCCATGTCTCTCAATACGGCGAGTTGGGTTCTCATTAAATACAGGTTGGCCTTGGGCGGGCTAATCACTTAGCCCTGATAGTGTAGTGGTCTATCATGAAGCGTTGTCGATGCTTCGACGCGGATTCGAATTCCGCTCGGGGCGCCAAGTGATTTTTGTTGAGTTTTGACTATAATTCACTTATATCCTATGCTAGATAATTTACTCTACTGGCCACGCTTTCCACTCATCTGTTGTGCCTACTTCTCTGAAATGATTTTGTCCGCTGCCCTCGGGCCATTCAACCCATTCAAAGCCATCTGAAATAATTGGCTTTTCAACAACTAATGGTGGGCCTTCCTCTTGTGGGTGGCCTGGGTCTTTTCTTTCTGGTGATATTATAGGGTCGTCTTCGACCACGTAATTTAAATCGTCTTTGGCATCAATAACCACATCGGTATGATCCACTTCGTCGAATAATTCTTGTTCCACCAACATACTCTCTGGGGGGCCTGGGGGGAGTGCAGGTTTCTTCACCAAGTGTAGTGCTTGTATGAATAATAAAAGTACCATCAATACCACCACAACCAAAGGTAGCCAAGACAATCCGGAAGATGCATCTCCTTCTGGTGTTGTTTCTACTTGCTGCTCACCACTATTGTTTACTAAATCACCTTCATTTATTGTCTGATTTAGGTTTGTAGTATTAGAGAAAGATTGGTTTTGAAAGGTATCGTTATTGTATGAATTGTTTTGGTATGTTTGGTTTTGGAAAGTTTCATTGTCAAAAGTGTTGTTTTCATATGTGTTATTTACATATGTATTGTTGACATATGTATTGTTGACATATGTATTGCTCTCAGTATAATTCACTGATGAACTACCACCGCCCCCATTACCATCAGGAATTTCACCAGAGGCGCAGCCATCTGCATTGGGGGTCTCCCCTGCCATTGTCCTTGAACAGGCATCAATAAGATCTGATACACCATCACCGTCGTCATCTGAATCTTCATTCCAGTCATGACATCCATCTGCATCAAAATCAACAGTGGGATTTGTAACCCAGCCTTTGACTCCTCTTGGGCAATTATCATCTACATCTGGAATACCATCG
>DUDF01000054.1 GCA_012959435.1 Candidatus Poseidoniales archaeon | reverse complement strand
CTGATTGGACTACTGGTGAATGGGTTGAACTGTACAACAACGGAGGTTCGGATGTGGACCTTTCAGGATGGTATCTACAAGACCACTCCTCAAGACAGATGGACATTTCAATCACTTCTTCCCCGGTTACTGTAGTATGGCCGCAAAATGCCCAGAATCTCCTTATCCCAGCAGGAGGATACATGGTAATTGCACGAAATGGTGATGGGCAATCTTGTGGTCACTGTATGACAAATACCCAAGGGGTCGTATCTTTATACAACTCAAATTCAGTTATCCAACATCAAGCAACTTGGTCTGTTTATGCAAATCAAGGAAACTCACTTGTTGAGGGAAGTTCACCAACTGCTGATTGGGATGAAGTAACTACTATCACACCTGGAGGAATAAACTCTGGCGGGGGAGTTAGTGGACCTACATGGAATACCAGCGACCTACGAATTACCGAGGTTTTGGCCGATGCATGGCCGACCAATGACAATGCAACTTACCCCGGTGGTGAGTGGGTTGAAATTGAAAATACTGGGAATACGGCTATGAACCTTAGTGGTTGGTCAGTCAACGATTTATCTGGAAATAAAATGAATCTTAATTTCACTCATGTTGTTGACTACAATGTTTCACATATGATTCAACCAAATGAACGCAGAATTGTGGCAAACATCGGCTTGGAACGGTCTGGCGTTTTCAATAATGGTGGAGATTCTGCTTTCTTAGTAAATCCTGATGGAGAGTATGTCTCAGCTGCTAACTACACTAGTATCGGTACCCCGGGACATTCATTCATCGCCCCAACAACAGGTACTGGAAACTGGGTCATGTCTCTATTCCCAACACCAGGAGGGGATGATGCGCGCAATGTCAACAGTAGTAGTCCAGTTCGTATCAATGAATTGATGGTAAATGCAACCAATAGTTGGTTATCCTATCCAAATGGAAATTGGATTGAATTATCTCACCGAAGTACAGACCCTGCTGTTGATGTAACGGGCTGGAAAATCATTTCAGGAACTGGCCAATTATTTACCTTAGATGTTGGCTTTTCGGACCGAGACTCCGGAAGTGGATTAGTAATTGATTCTGGTTCTTATGTAGTCCTTTCAACCCCACCAACATCTGGCCAGATGCTGGTTAACGGTGATACGATTTCATTGGTCAATGGCCTTGGAAACATAGTTGATTCCGTAAGTTGGGGTGGTGACTTCGGGACTAACAGAACTGCAATCCCAACTGATTCAGACCTCCCAGCCCAACCGATGATGGTTTCTGGATGGGCGACTCCAGCAATGCCTAATCCAAACCAGTTGACTAGTTCAGTCAACGAAAGTGCTGATTTTAGAATCTCAGAATTAATGCCCAACCCTGTTGGTTCAGATTCAAACCTTTATCCAGAAGGAGAATGGGTTGAAATTGTAAATGTCGGTAACGACACCGCATCCTTCCAGGGCTGGAAGATTCGAGATGGGAGGAATTCCTCACTAACTCTAGATTCCCTAAGCATCCCAGGTCTCAACGAATCAATCAGCTCTGATTGGGAACTAGATGCGGGTGAACACTTAGTGGTGTGGAGAAACGGACGTGCTATGAGCCTGCAAAATAGTGGCGATGCAGTTTCCCTTGTAGATAACGGAGGAGAAATAGTTCAGACTCTAGTGTACTCCCTAACTCCCCTAAACTCAACTCTTGTTCCGGGTAGCGATAATGCGGGGGAATGGATCCATTCACCATGGCCAACCCCAGGATATGCAAACCCTCTATTTGACAATCCTTACACTGGGGCAACCACACTTGAAGTCAACGAAGTAATGCCACAATGTACTGGCGGAAACCTTGGAATTGATGGCGATTGGTTGGAAATACATAACCCAGATTCGGTCACAATTAACCTTTCACGCTGGTTAGTCGTTGCTGATAGTGGGGATGCGATGGTTTTGCGCTCTCTGTACCTACAACATTATGCTTCAGGTGTAGCATATGAACGCAGTGACTGGTGGAATCTAGATGCTGGAGAATATGCAGTATTAATTCCTGAAAACAATGGTTTCCTATCTAATTTTGATGAAATGATTGACCTCAGAGATCCAAACGGAGATGTGCGACAGGAAGTTGTTTGGTCAACTTCTGAAAATTGTCGAAGCATGGAAGGAGATGCTAGCGCATGGTCTGAAGGTTGGCTCAATACCATGTGGCCTACACCTGGTGATGAAAATCCTGAACCTACCCCTTGGGATCCTGAAGACCCTGTATTGTTCACCAGAGTCATGCCTGGACAAATTTACAACCGGGACAACGAATTCATTGAAATCACTAACATGGGAAACAGTATTCTTAATCTTGCAGGATGGCACCTCAATAGAATAAAATCCGATGGGACTGCTAATTCAGGAACCTTTAATGGATTGAATCTTCAACCGGGGGAATCTGTAACTCTAACCCAATCACCGACCAACCTTTCCGAAGATGGAGGAGTCAATTCTGTTGATATGAATGAGGTTTTGGATTACTCCCCTTGGATGTATGATTCCGGTTCTTCTCTACAACTGATTTCGCCAGATGGTGTGACCGCTGATACTTTCGTATATGGAAATGGTCTTGCCACTGTTTCAGGTTGGGATGGACCCGCTGTTACCACCCCCCCAACTACTACTCAAGGTCTAATCTACATGCGTGGTGATGGCTGTAACGAGATTACAGACACCAACACAAGCGCTGACTGGGAAGTTCGCTGGATTAGACTAGGTGCTAGCATGTTTTGTGATTCAGGAGTCTTTTCTACTACTGGTTCTCTAGAGCCAATGGCTTCGCCAGATGGGAGCCTCTACCAGTTTACTGAATGGCTTGATGGAAGTACCACCGAACTTCACATACATGTCTATGAATTGATGAGCAATGATATTGTTGCAAAACTAGTTCAACTATCACAAGCAAATGTAGATATCACAATCATTCTTGAAGAAGACCCACTAGAAGATGAAAATGATTTGTATAAAATTAGAGGAATGGCATACGAATTGTACGCTGGAGGAATCACAGTATATTGGATGGGGAATCCGCGAGGTGAGAATGCACCACCAGCACCTTACCAATATATCCACAGTAAAATTGCAGTAAGAGATGGAGAGTCAGTATGGATTGGTTCTGGAAATATCAAGGAATCAACCTTCCCTGCTGGAGATTACTCTTCTAACCGTGATTGGGGGTTGGTCATCAACTCACAAGATGTAGCGCAATTAGTGATGAGTAGAATGTCATGGGATGAAAATGTCAGCCACCCTCATTTGAATAGTTACAGCGTAATGGACCCATCAACAGGTAAGCCATCAGGCTGGACATCGTACGGTCCGAGCGGACTAGAGGCAGTACCGCCAACCACAACTCCACCTATTATTTCTGGTGACTTTACAGGGCAAGTATTCACCTGTCCTGATGATTGTATTTCTGGCATTATTAATCTCCTTGATTCAGCAGACACTAGTATTGAACTATCACTACAGGGTTTTGACATGGGATGGCACTGGGGATTTGGTGACAACCCATTGGTAGAAGCAGTTGAAAGAGCGCTCCAAAGAGGGGTTGAGGTAAGGTTGCTAATCAACGGGTATTATGTCGCTTATGATGACGATATTCGTGATACTGTAAACCATTTCAACAACCAATGGAATCGTACAGATGGCTATGATGCAACAGCGATATTAATGGCTCCTGCTGAAAGAATCACTAAATTACATAACAAGGGAGTTATTGTTGATGGAGAATCTGTTTTGATTTCATCAATCAATTGGAATTCTAATGCGATTTTGAGAAATCGCGAGATGGGGATTGTAATTCATAATGCTGACTTAGCTGCTTGGTATCTATCATCTTTTGAAGAGGATTGGAACCGCTTAGACGCTGCCACCGATACAGATGGTGACAATATGCCAGATGCGTGGGAACTTGAATATGGATTGAACCGAACATCATCTGTAATACCAGGTAGTTCAGTGCCTGAACAATCACATGATTTTGATGGCGATGGACTTGATAATTTGCAAGAGATGGGTGTTAGTGGAGACCCGAATAATGCAGATACTGACGGTGATTGTATCCGAGATATTGACGAATTGACTTTTGCAACTCTACATCAAATCCCAGCATCTGATGCTATTTTATTTGCTGATGCTGACAACGACAGTGTTGCTGATGGAGAACAGACTGACTGTGGTTCAAACATGGCAGGTAGTGGAAATGGCACTAATGATGGAACTAACGATGACAACGCCACTAGCCCTACAATACCTGAGGCAAAGGACCCATTGGATTCTGCAGCCGCAAGAGTATTGCTAGGAATTGTCGGAGTGGCGATGGTAGCATTGGTAATTGCTCTTGTTGCAATTATCTTAGGTGGAAGAGAAACTGCCCGTGGGGTAGTAAAGGATGATTCATTTGATTTAGCAATTGCAGTTGCTCAAGAAGCCGCATTTGGAGCAGGGGACGCGGATGCTCAAAATCAAGCCGAGTCCACTGAAACCGCCGATATGCAAGCACCAGTATTGGACGGCGGTCTAACAGAAGAGCCGAAAATTCTCTCTAGCCGTGACGATGCTGTTGGACGCCATGATGGCGTTCATGGCGCACCACTTCTTGATGGATTTGAGTTTGAAGGCTGG
>DUDF01000053.1 GCA_012959435.1 Candidatus Poseidoniales archaeon | reverse complement strand
CCCGCCTTTCGCTTCTGCGAGTAACAGTCCTGCTCGGTAAGATGAACGTACAAGTGGCCCGCTTGCAACTGCTTTGAAACCGATTTTTCGGGCCGATTCATCCCACGTTGCAAATTGCTTAGGTGTTGGGAAACGGTCAACTGCCAAATGTTTCCATGAAGGGCTAAGGTATTGTCCAAGAGTGATGAGGTCAACACCAGCTTCCCTAAGCATCAACATCGCTTCCTCGACCTCCTTATCAGTTTCACCAACACCCACCATCAAACTAGTCTTAGTAAGGATGTCAGGGCGCAGTCTCTTCGCCTCTTTTAGGATGGCTAATGATTGACTAAAGGAAGCCCGAGAATCGCGGACTGTTTGGTCTAATCTAGGTACACATTCCACATTATGAGCGAATACTGAAAGTGGGCTTTCGTGCAATAAGTAAGCAAGGGCTGACATATTGCCATCTAGGTCAGAGCAAAGGAACTCAATTGTGACATTTGGTTCTGCATCATTTACTGCTTTGATGCACTCTTTGTAGTGGCTAGCGCCACCATCTCCCAAGTCATCTCTATTGACTACGGTGATAACCACATGGGATATCCCCATATTGCTAACTGCTTGTGCCAAATCACCTGGTTCATTCTCATCTAAAGCAGGTGGTGTTTTGATAGTTCCAACTGCACAGAAACGACACGAGCGCGTACATTCTTGGCCAGCGATCATGAATGTGGCAGTCCCTCTGCTCCAGCAATCGTGAACATTTGGGCAGCGCGCTTCTTCGCACACCGTGTGAAGGTTGTTTTCCTTAACGCGTGTTTTGGTTTCATTGAACTGAAATTGAGCGTCTCCAACAGGGAGGGTGGTCCTAAACCACTCTGGTAAGCGTTTACGTTCAGATTTTCTCCGGTCCTTTACGGAGGACCTTACAATACCGCCACAACCACCAGAACTAGTTTCTGAGATGTCATTTATTGGCAGTTGTTGTCCCGGCATCTGCATCCCCTAAATGTGCCCGGGGGGGCGATTCAAGTTAAGGCTTTGATTTTACAAACTCATCAACCCAACGCGGCAGCCTCAAGTCTGTTTGGCTCACCGCTTCTCTTGCGGGTGTTGCAATGGGGGTTGCTCTTGTTACTGGTGGGGCAAAGCGAATCGGTGCCGAGATATGCCGAGCATTGGCTAATGCTGGTCATTCAATTATCATTCATTATAGGAGTTCGGGAGAGGCCGCAACAGAATTATCTGAAGAGTTGAATAAAGTTTCAAAATCAGCTACAATAATGGCCGATTTAGAAAACTTAGAGGATGCTAAATCACTGCTTCCAAAAGCAGTTCAAATCTTTGGGCCAATTGACATTTTAATCAACAATGCTTCAATGTTTGAATACGACAATATTGATTCGTTAAATAGCGACCTATTCAATCGCTCTATAGCAACAAACACATTGGCACCAATTTTGCTAATTCAAGCCTTTGCTGAGCAATCGTTAGAAGGGCAGGGTTGCATCATAAATTTGCTAGATCAAAAATTGGAAAACCCAAACCCAGACTATCTTTCATACACTGCTTCAAAAACCGCTCTTGCTGGGCTAGTAGAACCGCTTGCGATAGGGCTAGCACCTGAAATCCGTGTCAATGGGATCGCACCGGGGTTAACTCTTCCTTCTCCACATGCCCCGGTTTCAGAATTTGAAAGATTACACGACAAAACACCTCTTGAGAGGGGAGCGACAGCACGTGATATCTCAGAAGCAGTTGTTTTTCTCATTGGTGCGCAAGCCGTGACTGGGCAAGTGTTGTTTGTTGATGGCGGGGAAAGGTTACATCCTCGCGACACTGATGTATTGTACGGGCGAGGTGAGTGAATGGAATCAGTAGAATTTGAAAGGCAATTAATGGAAAAAGTTGGTTATTCATTAACAACTCTACAATTACGTAATTACATCGTTGATATGGAAATTGGAGTATTACAAGAAGAACAAGGTGTAACCCAACGCATACGCTTTGATGTTGACATTTTCATCTCTGGCGCATCGGTTCCAGACGAAGATGAGATTGACCGCGTATTAGATTATGATTTCATTCGCGGGAAAATCAATGAAAAAATTAGCGGGCATCGAACGAATTTACTTGAATCACTGGTAGGTGATTTACTTGATTCCCTCCTTCTACCATTTGAAGCAGTTGCTGCTTCAGTTACAGCGACCAAAGTAGACATCTATGATGATGGTAGTGAAATTGGTTGTAAAATGATGCGATTTAAAGATTGAAATATCATATTTGATCCGATTCAATTTTCTGTTGTTTGATTCTAAACTTAGATTTCAAATTAATGCAGGAGGTGGGATTCGAACCCACGAACCTCTTGAGACCGGAGCTTAAGTCCGGCGCCGTTGACCAGGCTTGGCAACCCCTGCACCCCCTCGTCCACACCTCTTACCCATCAATGTGGCGTCTGATGACTGCTTTTGTAAATCATTAAATTTAGAAGAATTGGGGCCCATGAAATTGTTGTGATAATGATGCAGATTATGTACTCCGAACCATGAACCCTTTAACGGACCGTTGACACGGCGTAGCCGTGGAACAAACAGCATCAACCTCTTCCGCCCCACGCAGAATCTCATTGGTATCGCTATTTCTCGTTGCAGTGATGATTTCAACGCTTTTAGCGCCACTCTATTCACAACCATCTAGTTCAGAATTATTATCGGAGGAGCCACGTTACAATAGTGGTGAAATTCCAATGAAACTTTACAATATTTTTGTAGACAAGAGAAACTCAACAGCGGGCGGTGATGGTTACCTAACTACCAAAACTCCGAATAATGACCAGAGTAATGAATCAGCTCTTGCAGATTCACTTGAGTTTAGGACTAGAAATGTACTAAATGATATGCCAGTTGGTGGTAGAGCGGCATCAGGTGGTGGGTCTGGATGGGAAATACCACTCAACATTTTCTTGAAAGCCACTGCTGGTTCGCAACAACAAACTGCAACTTACACTTTTACACTAAGGATTGAAGATGATAGTGGAAGTTCGGAAACAGTAGCGACAGAGCAGAAAGAACAGGGTGCTTGTTCCGATGTATTCGGATGTGGATGGAATCAAGAGATTGTCCGCCTGCAGTGGATTGGGAATCAGTACAAGTCTATTCCAGCAGGTGGTGCTCTGACTCTTACAATATCTGCAGAATCTACTTGTGAAGGCCAAGGTGGTGGCCCATTTGGCCCATCATGTGACGCCGAAGTAATGTGGGGTGACCCAGAATCATCTGATGATTACTCAAGAATGGAGTTCTGGTCAAACGCAGCATCAGGAAGTGAAGTGAGAATCTTTTCAGAAGGCGCTCTTTGGACTGACCCTGAAACCTTAGATTGGTATCCTAACGCACAACCAGAAAAGCGTTCAATGGCATTCACAGTCAATGTCGTCAATGCCCTAGGTAGGGAAGACATCACTGCGGTCTCAGTTCAATTACGTGCACCAGATGGGAGTTATCCGGTTGACCACACTTTCACAAATGCTGAGTTGACTGAGTCTGCAGGTACCTTGGTTGGTACTCATGTCTGGAATTATCCAGCAGGTATTCAAGCAGGTGTTTATGTATTGACTCTCTCAGTTAATGATCTTCAAGGTTCGAATCCATTTGTGTTTGAACATGATGAGGTGGTAGTGAATAGATATGGGGTCTCGGTTAGAAATGCCGTAGATCGTAGTGCGGAATATATTGCCCCAGGTCAGACCACTCCAATTCAGTTTATTTTGAGACATACTGGCTCGTCAGGTTCCTCCCTAGATATTCAATTGGATGTGCAGACTACCCTTGATTCAAGTTGGTCCGCATTATTTGACAGACCAGAAGGATACACCATTAGCGATGGTGGAAATGAAGTAACTGCACAATTGACATTAGCAGCCCCTACAGAATTAGGCAATGCGCCACCACGGCTTGACATCTCAGTGCGTGCTTACAACACAAGTGGCGCAGAAGTCCATTATACAACGATGCAAATCACTTTGGAGAAATTGGATGTGTTTGCACCTCCAATGGTTGCACTTTGGGATAGTGAGCATGACAATCAGATATACAACTCAACTAGACCATCAGAGTTTGATGCAACAGTTCCTCAATTTGTTGATGACCTTGGCCCTCCCACACCTTTCTACATTGAAATATTCAATACTGGTTTTGATGTAGATTCATTCCGCTTTGAAGTCACTGAGAAACCAAGAGGTACTGTATTTTACTTCGTAGATAATCAGACTGGACAGATGATTACCCAAGACCCTAATGATGGCTTGTGGCACAGCCCAGCAATGCCAAGACACACTAATTACACCGTTGCACTATTTGTCAATCCTTCATCAGAGCCAGATGACCCTGACTACGGTTTAATGGAAATTGAATTATCTAGCGCAGGGAATACCTCTCTTTCTGCAGTAGTTAGTTTCACTCCTCATCGTACCAATGGATTACAAGCATCAGTCGTCTTTGATTGCGATGGTGAGAGTAATGGTTTAGGCCATGTTGAATATCAGAACTGTCTCAATGATGATAGTGATGAATACATTGATGTTAGAATGAGAGTAGAAGCAACTCAAACTTCTGGGGATAGTAACCAAGTTATTGATTGGCGTGTCGTTAATCCAGCTACTTATGAGAGAAACGAAGATGGTGAACACGGAAAATACACTTTGTGGGACTACTTCATCACCAATACAGACAACGATCCGATGCCAGTAATGCAAATGACTGTTGGAGATACTGTTGAGTTTAATCTTGAGATACATCTAACGAATCAAGTATTAGCAGCAAACCACACGATTTATGTGCGGATTGAAGAAGTTACCGAGAATAATGATGCACAGCGTTTCTTTGATTTACCAATTAGCATCGAAGTAGGTGATGGCGACCCCGAGTTGAAGATTATTCAGAATACAACAAATCAAGCGATGCTTCCTGGTGATACACTAACCTACGAAATGTCATTGAAGAATGAAGGGAATACGGATATGCAAGTTGTTCTTAGTGCTGTAGCCCCAAATGGATGGACAGTAGTTGCTGAAAATCCAAACACACAATCATCCTTAGTCTTAGTTGATGCATTTTCGGAGATTACATTTTCTGTCACGATAACCTCTGCAGAAGATGCTAGACATGGCGATTTCTATACCATAGAGGTGATTGGAAAACCACAATCATTTGATACAGGATATTCTGAACAGTTTAATGCAGAATTAGATATTGATATCCGTGTTGAAATCAATGACCCTATTAGGAGAGTCTCAAATGAACTGAGTAACATGCGCAATTCAACGATGATGATGCTTGCTGGATTCATTATCCTAGTTGTGGCGGCAATTGCAGGTAAACGTAGAAGAGTTGACGAATGGGATGAAGAAGAGGATGAATATGACGTTGATGAAGAGTTCGACTTACCTGATGCAGTCACAGATGGTGAATCTGAATTAGAGGAAACCACTGTTGAGGATGATGTTGACCTCGATGAAATTGAATTAATTGATGATTGAACTGATTGAGAGGGTTCTAATAGCCCCCCCATCAGGGCAGATTAACGACTTGGGTCGGACGCGTAGAAGTAGATGGCGGCTCTCAAAAGGGGCTTTCATCAGATTTCACGAGGTCTAGACAACAGGTTGGACCCCTTGGAGGGGTTGCTAATTGACAGAAAATGAAGAAGAATCAAAGGTAGTGATAGTGATTGATGGCCCCAATGTGGGGATGAGCCACTCAGCAAATAAGTGGCCAGCATCAGCGACAGGAATTGCAACTGCGGTAGCATATTACGCAGATGCAGGTTACGAAGTATACGCTTTCGTGCCACGACATTATCTCAGCGATAATGCTGGTAAGAAGGGTGTTGATGCCCCCTCTATTCTCAAGGCATTGAGTAATAAAGGAACAGTTGTTTCCGTACCATCGCAAGATCATGATGATGATTACTGGTTACAATTTGCTTGGCAACAGGACGCTTATGCCGTCACGAATGACCGAATGAAAGACCATGTCTCAAAATATCCTGAAGGTGATGAGGGTTTTTACAAATGGCGAGATAACAAAGTGATTTCTTACACCTTTGCTGGAGATTTCTTCCTTCCTAACCCCTCTTTTGATTTGCCAAAACCTACTGTCCACCAAGTCAAAGAATTAACTAAATCGAAGCCTAAGGTTGATTCATCAGGTAGCAAAAAACCAGTTCAAAAGGAAGGGAAAAAGAAGCCATCAAAACAACCCCCTCAATCAAAGAAACGCTCACCTTCTCCTACTGTTAGACAGGCTCGAAAAGCATTTCGAGAAGCGGTTAGAGAAAGATTGGCAGGAGGTTCAGTTAACTGCGGCCTCTTAGCATCAGAGGTCACCGGTCTTGTTAGTGATAAATTAGGACAAAATTTCTCTAATAGGAAAGCATTGATGGGGGCGGTGAATGTTTCAACAAATCTCTCTTTTCATGACCAATTAAACCAAGTAATGAGTAGTGAATTGAGAGTTGAGTTAGTCAATGGTCAACCAGTTGACGTCCACCTGCGTAATTCACCGAATCCCGAGCCGTCAACATCAAAGCCAAAGCCTAGTGGTAAAAAGTCCCAACCAAAGGCTAAGAAAATTGTTGATAATCAGCCAAGAAAAAGTGTTGATAATAGGGGTGGAAAAGGTAAGCGGATGCACCTAGATGAATTCAAACAATCTCTTAGTGAAAACGACCTTGATAAATTAAAAATATCGATATATCAATTACCATTAAAAATTGAAGAAGCAATCCCGTTTTTGAACACCCTTGAATACCCTGTTAATTATGCAGATGTAGGCAACAGGTACAAGGCGAAATTTGGTGCCAGAATCAGTTCTTTATTCAAGAATATGGATAATTTAATCTTATTCATGAATTTCAGATTGGAGTTTAATTGTAGTGATTTAATTCGAGACGGCGACATTATTTTACGTCAATCAGAATCTTCAAAATCAACATCTAAAAAGGCTACATCTGGCGGATTGATTGGTTGGATAAAATCACTATTTTCATGATGTTGATATTTACTTTTTAGAAGTGATTTCCAATGGGTATTTGTGCCTTTATTTATGACGGCGGAAGTGCTCAGGAATTACGGTAGTGATTCAATCATTGATAGTAACCAACGCAAATGTGTGTATGAACTGTGCTCCAACTGTATTAAGAGGCAAGAGATATGGTTAGTATATGGGTTCAAGTATGCTTATGCAAAGTCAATCAAAGTTCAGCGCGGTTTTAAGACTACAGAGTAAGATGAGGATGAAGGCTTTATTTCTAGTCTCGCTAATGATATTCACTTCATTAGCGGCGTTGGAATTTGCGGCTTGGGAAGCATCTGCAACTACCGATCAAGATGGTGATGGATTAACCTGTGGTACCGAGTTTTTATTACAGACTCAATGTCAAGATTGGGATTCTGATAATGATGGTTTACCCGACGGCTGGGAATGGAAGTACGGCTTGAACCCAAATGATGGTTCTTCACTAGGAAGCAATGGTGCTTCAGGTGACCCTGATGGTGATTCAATGTCTAACCTCCAAGAGTACACTTACCTAACTCCACTCGGATGGGACTCTGCAAGCACTCCAAATGTGCTTGATAACGGTGTATGGTGGAATGGTACTGTTCCAGTCCGAAACTGGAACGAAGAGGGTGCAATGCAAATTAATCAACCGGCTTGTGGGGCGGCAGGAAATGATGGGAATGGTTCCACAGTAATTCTTTGTGATGAAGACCCGATGGGCGATATTTGTAATGATGGAATTGATAATGACAAAGATGGCCTTGTGGACCACGCAGACCCGGATAAGGATGGTGACCAAGTTTGTGGCTCAAACGATGACGATGGTGATGGCCTTTCAGATGAGGACCCTGATGGCTGGGATACTGATGGGGACGGACTTCCAGATGGTTGGGAAGTGGCGAATAACCTCAATGCTACAAATCCGACAGGCATTGACGGAATGATGGGTGACCCTGATGGCGATGGTTTAGTCAACATTCAGGAGTATGTCAACCCCTCGTGGACAACCACAAATGGAGGCACTCCTTACTTCATGTCAGGTAACCCACAGACCGAACAGGCTACTGAGAATGTAAATCCATGTAACCCTCTATTCGGTTGTTTAGCACAAACAGCTTCAGTAGACCAAGATACTGATACGGACCCTTGGGATAACGATACCGATAACGATGGATTAGAAGATGGATGGGAAGCACTGACAATCCTCACCGACCCGACTTCTGCTGATACTGATGGTGACGGTATTGAAGATGGCGTGGAAGCGAATGCCTCTACATACGGCAACCCTCCTCAACACAGCGACCCTCGTGACAACAATACAGATGGCGACCAGTTTGATGATGGGGATGAAGATAAGAATGGCAATGGTAGAGTTGATTCCAATGAAACGGACCCTACTCGCAGAGAGGATGCAGGGGATTACGATAATGATGGAATTGACAACTGGATTGAGAATCTTTCTTGTTCAATGTGGGATGTATACGATACAGACTTTGGAGGTGTTGGTGATGGTGATGAATCAAATTTATCACACTCAACAGATCCATGTATGTCGCTGATTGATTACAGCACAACTCTAGACACTGCTGCACAGGCTGGTGGTTACAGTGCGGGACTTCAGCGACTTTATCTTACAGACGCTTCTGGCTTCGACTCAACGCCCATTGACTGGCGAACTCTAAATGGGGCTACTGGATATTACAATGATTCTAATGGGGTATTGACGAGTTTCACTTACGGTGCGGTAGTAAACAACATCCTGTTTGGAGTCGTTACTCCTCCTCCTGCAAATACGGTGGAAGTGATTTCTAAGAATGGCAGTTGGTGTCACTTTGAAGGTTCGAACGCTGGCACCCTAGGGTCAACACACTCACACTGTGATGATGATTACGAGGATAGCGATGGTGACGGATTAGCGAATTGGGAAGAGACCCTTTCGATATGGGGTTGGTACTCAATTTCTACGGTGTATGATTCTGATGGAGATGGTCAGAATGATTTGGATGAAATCCTCAATTCAACTGACCCAATGGAGCCATGTGATAACACATTAGATACTGATGGAGACTTACTCAATGACTACTTTGAGAATACAACTGGTTGTGATTTGATGTTTGTACCAGGTATGGGTGCAGGCAATGGTTCAACCGACGCATATGTGACCGATTATCTTGATGTTGATACTGATCACGGTGGAGTTATTGATTCACAAGAATATTTGGATGGAACTAACCCAGAGTATGACCCATCTGATGATATGAATCCAGCAGATACTGATGGCGATGGTATCCCTGACAACATTGAGAATCAAACAGGTACAGACTGGCGTAATCCCGATACCGATGGCGGAGGGATGAGCGATTACGAAGAATGCCCACCTCAATTTTGGCAAGATTGTCACCTTAGCCCTCAAAACCCATGGGACCCAACAGATGATATCAACCCGAATGAGGTTGTTTTCTATGCGAATAACACCGCTAGCACAGGTCTAGGTGCGGATACAGATTCAATTCACCGATGGAGAGTAAAAACTTACGATTACTACACTGGTGGGGCTTATGGAATTAATACTTCTTTGGTCAGTGAACAGCAGTTGACTGCTGGTGATATTAACACATATCAGGTTGCAAACAATACTTTCTGGAATTCTACAGAAATGTGGCTACTTGATTTCCTTCAACCGATTGAACCAGGTGGGACTTTACCTTATCCTTCCCATACAATTGAATACTCATCATGGTTTGATTCTACTGCAGAATTGAATCAGACAAATCACACACGAGATATTCGTGTGTCAGCAACAGCTGTTGCAGGATTGATGGTTAGTGCACCGGAGGTATTCTACACCGATTTGGAACTCCAGTCAGGCGTAGAGTTCCCTGCTCCATACGCAACTGATTTACCATCTTATTTCACAGACTACTCATTGATGGAATCAAATGTTACCAACATCACCTATGGTGTCATTACTGATTCAGGGGCGACCTCAGCATGGGATAGGATTCAGGCAATCAAAAATTATCTTTCAGAGGAAGATACCAATGTGACTGACCCCGATTTCAAGTTGAATTTTGATGGTTCAGGTGCACCGAATATTGAGGATATCACACGTTTCATTCTTGATGATTCAAGAGAGGGTTCGTGTTCAGAATATGTGACAACTTTCACTACTATGGCAAGGATTGCAGGAATACCTGCCCGTACTGTAACTGGTTACACTGGAGGTGTGTGGCATGGTACAGGCTACATGGTGATGGGTTCAAACTGGAATTCTTGGTCTGAAGTTCATCTACAACAAACAGGGTCTAATTTGGATATGGGGTGGATACCAATTGACCCCTGCCCTCCTGCTGAACAGGTTCAATTCCTCAATGAGAGTGTAAACCCTCTAACACTTGAGAGAGATCTTTCTTCTGGATTGATTTACATCAATGGCTCCTTACAGTTCACCAATAACAGCACAGGTGCTATTGATGCACTTGTGAATGCGTATCTTGTCTCAGCAAATGATACCAATCCGATGAACCCATCTGCTTTGAATGAAGATTCTCGTATCCGTGCTATTTTGACTGACCAAGATGGTAACTTCTCAATAAATGGTACTCCAGCGATGATGCCTGACCCTGGTTACGCAAAAGTGGTTGTTGAGTCTCGACAAGGTGGTTATGTGCCGTATTCATACCAAGTATATACCGTGACGCTAAATATTACGGACGATGTTAATTTCACCTTAACCGGGCCCGAACCATTGGGTGCTCCAATCATAGGGGCTGGAACTACAACCACAATCACTGGCAATATGCTTTGGAATGCGACGCCACAAACTGATCCTTCACTGAATATGGGTACCAATTTCACGGTTGAATTGACATATCCTTCATCTGTTTTGAGTGCTAATGTGATCTTACAGGCCCCAGTTTGGACAGATGGTTTCTTTTCCTTTGATGTCACCTTGTCAGACCTTGAAACACAAGGCTTGCGTCAAGCAACATTTTCTTTTGCAGGATGGCATGAGGGTAATTTGAATTTAGGCCCCACTCCGGTTTATCACGCCCGCCCTGGTAATATGACTTTCACAATGAATGTTTCAGCAGCACCAGATATGACTTCTACAATTGAAGGTCCTGGGGCCAATGATTCGTTGTTAGTAATCAATGAAAATATCTACGTAAATGGTACAGTAGTTACCCGTGGTGCATCACCTGCACCTATGGATGGATACATATCCCTCCTATTGCGAAGTAATGGCAGCAATACTAGTTACACCAATATCACAACTTGGGTAGTGACGAACGGCGTTTACAACATAATTTGGAGTCTGAATGGTAGCGATGTACCAATTGGACCCGGTTATTTGGATGTTCAATTATTATTCGGGCAAGGGATTCCGGGTGCTTCTGACCAAGATAATTTTGTCGGATATGGCCTACGTAGTGAGGTTACAATGAGTTTCAATCTTGGCTCAATCGCTCGCGGAGAAATGGCATCGGTAATGGTATCATTGTCTGACCATACGGGCGCAGCTAATCTCCCATTCAATGGCACTTATCTCATGACATTTGATGGGACTCTTGTCAATACATCTGTTGATCCTGAAGGTGACTGGATTACTAGCGAATTCACACCCTCTGGAACTCTCGCTGCAGGTGATTACTGGTGGAATATTTCCTACGATGGATACCCAGGTGGGAGTGCGGGTAGTGAATGGTTCAAGCCAGCAAGCGCTACAGGTCTTCTCCTTGTTACTGGAACAGCGACATTGTCAATCAATATCGCTCAAGAGTGGACTCACTTAGGGGGTACTACGGTAATTTCTGGAACTATTACGGATGATGTGACGCTACTACCAATTCTATGGAATACCTCAGATGTACAATTTTCAATTGCTTTACCGGGTACAGGTCCAACGGGGCCGAATGGAGAACCTCCGCTGCCAATTTTTATTCCTTTAGGTAGTGCATGGTCAAACCAGACTAATGGAATTTATTCAGTAGTGGTGACGTTACCATCTGACCTAGCATCAGGTGCTCATAACCTCACAACAGTACTTGATTTCGATTCCTTTGCTGGACCTCGTGGTTCATACTACTTCATGGACACTTCACCAGCAGCATTGATTGGACTTGAATCCGAGTTGGTGCTAACAAGTAACATTACATCAGTTATAGTTGAAGCTGGAAATCCGATTCCTTTCAACATCACAGTTACTGATGTCGGTGATGGTTCAGCAGTTGTTGGGGAAACAGTCAATTTCACATGGGGCTGGGGCGGTACAAACACACCAATTGGCCAAGTAGTTTCAGGTGCAAATGGTGTGACGATTCTGAATTGGGTTGTACCACCTACAATGGACCCAGGGTATTACGATGTGAGAATCTGGATGGCTAACGATACCTCCGACCCTCTAGTATCTGGTTCTACACGCTGGTGGGGCAATGAAACTTTCATGAATGTCACAGTTCAGGTACCATCTGATGTCGTGATATCATCAGTGCCACTCAATGTGACAGCAGGAACTAGTTTCCAATTAGTGGGCACAGTCAATGATGGAAACAATGTGTCCCGGCCGTTCAATGGACCGGTTGGGATTGAGGTCTTCTTCTTAGGTGACCCATCTGAAACATTGGTTGCGAGTTATGTCACTACGAACAACGGTTCATTCAACCTGTCAGTTCCAACGGATCCAAATAATGATGGAATCACCAATGGAAACAAAACTCTTGTTGTTTCAGTACTTGATGGCAGTAATCCATTCTACCTCACAGGTTCAGCAAGTTCTGGAATGTTGATTATTGGTGTTACTGATTTCGAACAGCAAACTCCACTAATACCAATAGTTGTTACACGTGGTGAGAACGTTAGTTTCGGCGCAGTATTAGTCGAAGCATCTGACAATTATCGGCTCATTACCAACACTGCAGTTGCTGCTCAATTCCACGATACTTGGATACCAGGATCAATGACAGACAGCAATGCTACTGCATCGTGGACTTACTCAGTTCCAAACACCCAACCTCTTGGCCCGATTACAGTAACAATCTACTATAACGCAACAGGGATTTGGGAAATGCATCCAACAACTCACCAAATCAGCACAATTAGTGTACGTTCAATTACCGTACTTGTTGTGGATAACATTAGTGCAAACCCGTTATCGGGTAGTTCTTTTGATGTCACAGGAAGCCTAGTTTCCGATAACGGTTCAGGAATCATTTCTAGGGATGGAGTTGGTATCCTGCCACAAGTGCAGATTAGTATTGATGGTTTCACTAACAACATACAGGTCTCTAATGCGATAGCACAACCAAACGGGACATGGACTGCAGTCATTACTTTGGATAGTGACTTCCCACGTGGGTCACATCTATTGGCTGCAAGTTATACTCCAACTGTGAATTACTATCTCAATTCGAACGGTAACAATACCTTTGATAGCCGAGGATATTCTGTAATCACTATATTGACTCCAGAGAATCTTGACCCTGATTACAGGACCGTTCGTGGAGACAATGTCAGTATTCAGGTGATCTTACAAGACAACACTTTGGCTGTAATCCCAAACGCAACAATTACTGTTGAATTCCCTACTCTCAATATTTCAACAACAGTTGTTACTGATGTCAACGGAACTGCATGGGCCCTGCTCAATGTTCCAGGACACATTGCACCGGGTCCACTTTCAATCAATGCTAGTTATCTTGGCATGGCTGGAACAACAGGGGTTCTTGGTGATGAAGATACTACAATGGTCATCATCTTAGCACGAACCGTAATTACCATTGATTCGATAGAGGGTAATTTCATCGCAGGTGATGTGATTTGGGTGAATGGAACTCTGGTTGATGAGCATGGGAACTTGTTACAAACCGGAGGTGTGCCAGCAGCCAGTATTTTGCATCTTTCAGTTGATGGTAACGATACGGGATCATTTATTGAGTCAAACGCATCTACTGGTACTTACAGCCTGATGTACACCATGCCTAGTGAAACAGCTGCTGGAAGCCACCTAGTGGCAATTTTCTTCAAGGGTGGATTCATGTGGGTTGATCCAATAGGCCAAGGCGACTCTACAAACCCTGAGTATTACCTCAATTCATCTTCCGAACAGTGGGTAAACATCAGTGTCCCAACATACATTGTTCTGCTAGGTGGTGGAGGTGATGTAGACAGAGAAGGGCTACTCATTATTGACGGCACTCTGTTTGATATTGTTGACAACAGATTAGCAAACGAAACTTTAGAAGTTTGGTTTGACGACATATGGCTTACAAATGTCACAACAGACAGTCTAGGTAACTTCCAAGTCTACTATCCTGTACCTGCGGATTCACCGCTCGGAGCACAGATGATGGAGATGAGGTTTACAGGCTCAACCTTCTACTTACCTTCCGAAGCTAATACTTCATGGGATGTGTATAGCGCAGTCAATGTAGATGTGATTCTACCATCTGAAATTGCCATCAATGACAACATTACAATTCAAGGAACGGTAAGAGATAACCTTCCTGAAGGTTGGCTCCTTAATCATTCCATAGAAGTGCGTTTCAACGGCACTCTTCTCGGTACAGTGTACTCTGATTCTGATGGTGTTTGGACCATTGAGTGGACAATCCCTAGCAATATTGGGCTAGGGTCGCATCCAGTAGAAATCTATGCTCCAGCCCAAGGATGGTACCGTGAAGCAAGTGCAAATGGTACAATTTGGGTTGCTCACCATTCAGATTTGTTGTTGTCTAGTGAGGACAACGGTGACGCTACGCGCGGCACCTTCTGGAATGTTTCCGGGCGCTTGTATGATTCCGATGCAATCGGCTTGCCTGGAATTTCAGGACGAAGTGTTGACATTTTGCTTGATGGAGTCTTTGTCAACACAGTAACAACTGATTCATTTGGTGAATTTGAACTATTAGTTCCAGTAAGTATGGTTTCAGCACGTGGGGAACACACACTTTCAGCCCACTATGCAGGAGAGGCATCATGGCTTGCAACTAACTCAACAACGACTCTAACAACTTGGTCTGATATTGATTGGCAATTGGTTGAAAATGAGAACATCATCGTCCGTTCTTCATCCTCTCACCAAATAATAATTGAAGGAAGAATCCTTGAGGTTGGAGGAAGTGGAAATCCAGTGGACATGCTTGATCTAATCCTCTATTGGAATCAGAGTGACCTTGGTATTTCTGAGCAAGTTGTATGGCTAGAAGACGGCAGTTTCAGTATCCAGTTAACTGCTCCACAATATATGACAGCAGGTGAAATCACTTTGACTCTAAGGGCTACAGATAATATCTCAAGAAACTTCAACGGTGGTCAAATCAACACATCAATCTTTGTGGTCATCCCAGTTGACTTTGAGACTGGCGTGGAGGTAGTTCAGTACAATGGTGGCAGAATCATCGCATGGGTTAAGGGGACAGCAAAGGACACACAACTACCAGCCACTGATATTATTGTGACAGCCGTTCTGTACAATGATTCACATGGTCTCAGTAGGACATTGACTGGGCGTACAGGAGATAATGGTTCGTTCTGGTTTGAGTTTGTCTCAGTTCCACCAATGGCACCTTATGGAGATGGTTCAACCTATGGTTCACTTTACATACAAATCAATACAACTGATGAAAAAGTTGCTGAGGATGATAGAGAACGACTTGAAACTACAATGGAAGTAGTAGTGCTTTCAGCAGCAACCATTGAAGAGGGAATTAGTAACTGGTTGTATGGCGGTTTAATCGCAGCAATTCTTGGTTCAGTTGCTTTCGTAGTTTATTGGCGTCGTCGTAAGCAATCTGCTTTATCAGAATTAGCAGATGTATTCGCTTACACAGCAGAATTATTGGCTGCAGGAGACGAAACTAGAGAGGCTATTTTCAATTGTTATGAAAGCCTCTGTGCGATTCTGATGCGACACCGCTTCCTACGACGTGACTTTGAGACAGTTCGTGAATTCGAGATGGCCATTCGCAAGGCATTACCAATCAATGAGCAAGCCTTGGTTGCTCTTGACAGTGTATTCGAAGAGGCACGTTACTCCCGCCACGAGATGGGTGAGGCTCACAAGAGTCAGGCCCAGGATGCACTTGGTCGAGTACTTGGCCAAATTGACGAGCTTGTAGAAGTACCACTTCGCTGATATCAAGAATCGGTTTCGAAACCGTTTCAATAATCGCTTAGTTACCATATTAGTGACAACTAGACTAACTTAATCGGTTGAGTAGCAGGTGCAATTCACCACCATCCCAAGTTGCTGTTGCAAGTCGGCTTCCACTTGGTAATGAAAAAGCCTGTTCAAATTCGTCACCATCACGGCCAGCAACACTCAATTTGAGGATTGAATTTTCACCTAATTCAGCAGCACTAAGTTTCACTCCAGATAGTTCACATCCATGTAATGGGAATGATAGATGGCCATCACTAGATGTTCCCTCAAATTTATTCAACATTGACTCCGTTGATAGGACTCCTGCAATGCGATCAAAATTTGCTTCTACCGGTGCAAATTGACTTTCCATTGTTGTTTGATGAATATCATGAATTTCTTGTAGGTGTCCAAGGTCTGAAAGGAAGTTTTGGTGAAGTAATTCTGGTGAGGCGCTAAGACCCTCAGTAAAGCGTTTTTCAGTTACTTCGTTGGCCTCTGTTTGGTCAACTTGAATAGTGATTGGCTGCCACTTCATCGCTCTCACCTATCTACTCCGTTGAGCCCGCCCTCATTGAAGCCTTCGTGTCTAATCATCTCCGATTGCTGGATCTGGGTGCCGCTTGAAGAAGCGTGTTGCATGGCGGCTAGTTGATTCATCACTCGATACAGTCAAGATGTTGATGTTGGTTGGAAGTAGTCGTTTGAATTGTGGCATCAATAGTCTATCTTCTAACAATAAAATAAATGCGCGGTCACCCATTTTTCGAATAGGCCGCCCCATTGCTTGCATCAGAGAATTTACCGCAGGTTGTTGTACTGCCCAGCGGTAAGATTTACTTCTACCAAATCTCTCTTCATAGTAGTCTTTTCGTGCTGTTAGTTCTTCTGATGGTGGTGGAATCTGAAGGCCGATGCAAACCACTGCATCTAACAGATTCCGATGATAATCTACGCCTTCTCCTAACTTTGCAGAGAATACCCCTGCAAGAAGGATTTTTTCTCCCGCAGAACGTGCCATATCCATATCGCGTAAGAGTGAGTCAATGCGTGCTTTTGACCAACCGGATTCTTCTTTCAAGACGCGGCGGCCATGCCATATCTCACCACCAATAATTTCTTCCAACATTGCATAGGAGGGGGCGAAAACTGCGATATGCCCGGGTGCTGACTTAGAAATCGCACGAATGTGTGCGCGGATTTTCTCATTATTTTGTGGCCCACGTCTAGTGTATTTTGAGGTCACTCCAGTTGCAATCGCTACTGGTCGTTTATCGGAAAGGAATGGGGATGGATACTCTTTGGAAGAAACAGGCCTAGTGCTTGGTAAGGAAAGGAGTTCTCCGTACATCTCGGGTGGCGAGAGAGTTCCAGACATCAGTAATGCTCCTGCTGCTTGCTCAAATACAGGTCCAGATACGATACCCGGGTCAAGAAGGTGGGTTGTTAATCGTGGTGCATCGCCCTTTCCATGTGAGAAGATGAATGCCAATGCGCTATTTTCACCCAACCTATCTATGAGGCCAAATAATTCTGAAAGGCGCTCACTAGCGGTATCTTTTCCCTCATCTAGGGTTGGATCTAGTTCAACTTCTACCGTGGCCAATGTCTCTGAGATTTGATTTAGGCTGAGATTGTGTCCACTGATATCAGAGGCTAATGCTGTGGATAATAGATTTAGCAGTTCTTGGTTATCGATCCTAGCCTCATCTAATTTTTGTTTGTAAAGGGATTGAGTTTGAGTTCTGAAAAACCCTGCTAAATCTGCGCGAATCCTCACGATTGCTGCCTTCACAGCTCGTAAGTTGGCATAGGTTTCAGGCCTAACATCAAACAACCCTTTCTTTTCTTTTTCTTCAAGAGTTTCAATGTGTTCTTCTATTTCAAGTCGGGCTGATAAAACCAAATCATCGTTTATTGTTCTCTGCATTCCTTTAGTGATGCGGTCTGGAAGGTTGTGTGCTTCATCAACTATGATGATGACTTCGCTCAATTTTATTCCCATCGCGTCTAGTGATGCCTCTCGTACTCGCTCATGGAATAGGTGATTGTAGTCACAAACAATAATGTCTGCACCGCTAGCACTTTCCCGTGCAACTTTCCACGGACAGGTTGCCTTGCTTTTCCCTTCTTCATTGAAACTTTTTGAAACTTGAATTAATTCATTTACATGGAGTGGCTCTTGCAGAACTTTCAACCGTAATCCTTCAACTTCCTGTGTATACGGGCGACAATGTCTGTTTTTTCTTTTATCTGCACAAAGGCGAGAAAAAATTGAAGAGAATTCTTTGCGAATATCGTCAATACACATTGATTGTTGGCCTACAATATCTACTAATTTCACCTTACTTTGACCTTCTTTGCGGCGTTTGTTGATGCTGCGTACAGTTTCAACAACAATCCGGTGTTGCGCCTGGCGCCCAGTAAGGAAGAAGATTGTTCGTTTTTCATTTGATGAAAATGCAGCATCAAGTCCAGCAGAGAGAGCGGCAGCAGTTTTACCGATTCCAGTTGGAGCACAGGCAAGGTGGCTACCCTTGTTGACTAGCACATCATATGCATCATCAATCATTTCTGCTTGGCCCGGTCGTAATTCTTCATGAGCGAGATAACCCGGGATTCTAGGTTCATCTGCCACCATGAGTTTGACCGGCGATTCGGCCGCCCAATAAGGTTGGTATTTTTCCCAGTGGGATGGCAACATTGGAAGCCTATCGGCCCGGTCTATTCGGGGGGCCCCCAAAGGGGCCGGGGTAAAACGAATCAAAGTTCGTCGTGAGGGGGTGTTCCCGCATATGCGGGAACGGGGGTATTCTGTGAATTTGCTACTGAAATGACTGAGTGACGGGCACGGAGACGCAGATTGAATATTCCCAATGTTGGGGCGGGGGGGTTTTTACACCCCCCCTGGTTCTTCTTGGTGTGCATCCCATTGCTCACTTTCTCTCACCCTTTTACTCTGTGTGGTCCTCATGAGAACCTCGAATATCAATATCCTTCAGAACACTTAGAGCATCTGTAACTCTAGTGTCCATTTTTTCTGTTTGCTGCTCAAGGAGTAGCCCAATTCCAAGTGCCATTGCTGAACTTGCATCCATTTCAAGCATCTGCTCTAGAATTTTCAATTGTTGTGATACGCCTTCACTGATCCGGATAGTCTGTCGGCGGCCAACATTTCCTGTTGCAGTCTCGTCTAACAATTTGTGAAGTCCACGGCGTAAGACGTCGCTACGGTTGCGCATTCCGTCAAACCCAACGCGGCGCTCAATTTCGAAGATTTCCTCTTCGGTGAGACGCACTGAAATCATTTGACTCGGGTTACTCATCTGCATCTCCCTAACCTTCTCAAGTAAGGGGGGGGTATATTATCTGTCCTACGAAGTTAATACATTGTCATACATCTTTAGGTAAAGTGTAATGCAACGTAGTACAACGGTTTAGGTGATATAATGGGTAAAAAAAGGAGAAATGCCGATTTTTGTAATACACAAACTGAAACATTTTTTCAAACCACTAATTTCGATTATTTCTCTAATTCAGCTCGTAATCGTTTCACTGCTTTAGCTAAGATCACATGTTTTGTCTTTGCCTCAGTTTCTAATTCTCTTATCAATTCAAGTGGTGAGACCCTTAATTCCCACAAATGCCGTGGCCTGCCTTTTCCCTTAACGGCACCTTGGGTTGACAATACCCAACCTCGAAAGCGGCATTGTTTCAGGCCACTAGAAACTTGGCTAACTGATAGCCCGGAGTCTTTTGATAGTTGTTTGATTGTTAGATAATCATTGTTTGATAATGATGCAACAACTTTGGCTACACTTTGTGGGTGACCGGCGGCAGAAATAACTTCGGGGGGGATGTTTCCCTTCACTTCACACTGCCCCCCATAGTTGTGGAAAAGGGGTTTACAATATATGATTTCAGATGAAATGCTGATTTTAGCCACCTCTGGTCAATGTGAAGTTACTAAGGTCACCGTCAAATAGCGGTGGCGATTGGCGTTGGCCATGGCGCACACAGCGAGTCGTGGATTGATGGTGTATCTTAGGACCTTGAGGGTGGCGATGGATGATGATATTGTCACAGATGATGAAATGGCAATTCTCAATATTTTATCCAACTCATTAGGCTTAGAAGATGATACTGCTAAGTTCGCTCGCTCTATTCTAAATCAGGTTGAGAAATCACCCATTACATCAGCTCAAGAAGATGAATGGTCAAATCGTCACATAGGGGATGCAACTTGTTACCAATCTGCTTTGATAGCAGCTCTTGATGATGATGTGATTAGTGATGATGAGATGGCAATGCTTGATTGTTTACGGCGAGCAATGGGCCTTCAACCAAATGAACATGCATTGGTAGAGGAATCAATTAGAGAAATGATAGTAAATCAAGGCAATGACCGATTGATGACAAGACTTGAATCTTACATGACATCATTTCCAGGTGTGTGAGGAACTAGAAAAGACGGCGAAAGGTTCTATTTGACAAACCCCGCGTGCGTGTGAGGGATAACCATGATTGACGGACCAACTGCTCGGCGAGAGATGATTTTTAAATCAGCAATTTTAGTCGCAATATTTCTGTTTTCATTGCTTTCGACCTTGATTTCAACTATTGATTTTGACCAAATGGACAACGAGTTAGCCGAAGAACATGGGGTGATGTTCACATCAGCGCAAGAAAGACTATTGTGGAGCCAGAAGGTATCTGGGACTCAGAGTACAGATAAAGTTGAATCTGTAGAGTTAGATGCTTTTGGAAATACCTATGTTTGTGGAGTATTCTATGGGACAACTACCTTTGGATCAATATCTATTACGTCACAAGGAAGCAATGATGGATTTGTTGGAAAAGTAAGTCCTTCTGGTAATTGGCTTTGGGTAAAAAGAATGGGCGGTAGTTCAACTGACCAATGTTTAGATGTTGATGTTGACGATGGTGGTAATGTATCCATTACTGGTAGTTTTGATAGTACTGCTAATTTTGGGACGACCACTTTTTCAGTGCGTGGAAGCTACGACATTTTTGTTGCAAAATTGGATACAAATGGGACTTGGTTATGGGCTGCACAAGCTGGTGGGAGCAGTACTGACTACGGTAGAGGTGTGGCAATTGGGAATGATGGGAAAGTTTACATTACCGGTTCATATTACAGTTCTGGGACGGTTTCTTTTGGCCAACATACTCTACAAACGCACAGTTACGATGAAGTTTTTGTTGCCGCTTTGGATACAAATGGGCAGTTCATTTGGGCAAGTAGGATGTATGAATCATATTATCAATACGGCTACGGAATAGATGTAAATGATAATGGTGATATTGCAGTCTCTGGTGAATTTAGATATCGAATCAATATGGGCGGTAGTTGTGGTTCACTAAATCCAAGTTATTCTTCAAGTAGTTATACTCGTATTTTTGTAGCAAAATTTTCGCCTAGCGGTAATTGTGTTTGGGCAAAAATGGCTGGATATTTATCATCTTCATACAACGCATACGGGCGGGATGTTGCAATTGATAACAATGGTGAAATTGCAATCACTGGTTGGTTTTACTATCGGGCTCTGTTTGATAACACTTGGATTTATGCATATCAACAATCATCAAATTGGGATTGTTTTGTAGCAAAGTATTCTACATCTGGTTCAAACTTGTGGGCTCAGCCTGTTGGTGGTAGTAGTACTGATTATTGTTATGCAATAGATATGGATAAGGTGACTGGAAATATTACCATTGCAGGAATGTTCCAAAATACTGCATGGTTTGGTAATAGTTACATCACTAGCCGTGGCGGCCAAGATGCATTTTTTGGTACGTTGATTCCTGACCCAAATAACCCTTCAGCGTATCTTTGGGACAATATTCATCATTTCGGGGGCACAAGTACTGACACCGCATTTGGTGTGGCAATCCGAAATGGCACAACAGTATATGGCGGTTACTTTCACAGTAATGCTTACGATGATGCTAACTCACTTACATTGAGTAGTGTTGGTGGTGCTGACGGTTTCATCATTGTGTATGGTGTTGATACAGATGGCGATGGGGTTGGTGATGGGACAGACGCTTTTCCCAATGATAGCAGCCAATGGTATGACCGAGATGGTGACGGCTTTGGCGATAACATAACTGGATTTCAAGGCGATGATTGTCCTGATATCTTTGGTAATTCAACAGGTGCAGGATATTATGGCTGCATCGATTCTGATGGAGATGGGTGGCCTGATACGATAGACCATTTACCTTCAGACCCAACTCAATGGGAAGATACCGACGGTGATGGCTTTGGAAATAACCCGAATGGCACAACTCCAGACGGATGCCCGATGATGTGGGGTAATTCTTGGAGAGATCAATATGGTTGCCTTGACCTTGATGGCGATGGACAATCAGTCATGAATGATAGATTTCCAAGTCAGCCAACTCAATGGAATGACTCTGACGGTGACAGTATGGGTGATAATTGGGCTGATGGTTCATGGAATTTCACACGCAAAACACACTGGCCAGGTATGTGGGTAGCAGGTGCATTTTCTCCTGACCCATCACCATTAGACTGGGATAATGACGGTTTTGAAGACGAAGGCCTAGAGGACAGTATCCAACCATGGGATGATTGTGAGTACGAGGTAGGTGACTCTTGGCAGAATCTAATTGGCTGTCCTGATTCTGATGATGATGGCTGGGCGGACATCGAAGATGCAGTTCCTGACAATCCAAGTCAGCATGATGATAATGATGGAGATGGGTTTGGTGACAGTTCTAACGGTTCAGAAGTTGATGCATGTCCAGACCGAGATGGAAACAGCACGATAGATCGTTTTGGCTGTCCTGATAATGATGGCGATGGACTTTCTAACGACAATGACGACTGCCCAACGGTAGCAGGTTTACCATCCAATGGTTGCCCGGACCGAGATGGTGATGGCTATGTTGATGAGGCTGAAGAGAGTAACGAGCCAGTTGATGATTGTCCAGATACTTTCGGCACATCTTTTGAAGACCAGTATGGTTGTGTAGATTCGGATGGAGATGGATATTCAGATGATGGAGACCCATTCCCTGAAGATGACACTCAGTGGGAAGATAGTGACGGTGATGGATATGGAGATAATCAAGCAGGCACAAATCCAGATGATTGTCCAGCGCGCTGGGGTAACTCCTCTCTAGGTGGTTTACTTGGTTGTGAAGACTGGGATGGCGATGGTTACTCTGACAGCGTAGACCCTTTCCCCCAAAATGGTTCACAATGGTCCGATTTAGATGGCGATGGATTCGCTGACCAACCTAATACAAACATATCTGATGATTGCCCTAACAAAGCGGGCAATTCAACAGTCTTTATGTACGGCTGTCCTGATATGGATGGCGATGGAATTCCAGACTCTTGGGATTGGGATATTGATGGCGATGGGTACTCAAATACTGATGAAGTACGTTCTGACCCAGTAAGTAATCCGCTTGACCCAACTAGCGTACCAGTAGATGCTGACAATGATGGAAGGGCAGATGATGTGGTTGAATCAGAACTCGCTCAAAGCGCATTGTTACAGGATAGCGTTGGTAAGGTGATAACAGGGGCAGTTCTCCTGTTGGTTATATTTTCAATTGGTATGATTGGTATTTCATTGACTTCAACTTCACGCTCTCGTAAGTTGTTTGAAAAGATGGAAGGCGAATTGGAGACATCAGAAGGTTTCCAAGGTCTTGCAGACCTAGAAGATGAACTTGATGAGGCCCTGCGAGCAGGCTCTATTGCTGGTTCACAAGGAATGCTATTACGTCATAATATAGATGAGAGGCGTGCTCAACTTGAGGAGGAATTACGTATTTCACAACAAGCTGAATGGTGGGCCCAGATGGGGCAGCAACAACAGCAACAAGGTGGTTGGTATCCTACTGAAGGGCAAGCCCAGTGGTATGCAGGACAATATGACCAGCAGGCGTACGACCAACAACAAGGACACGGACAACAAGGACAACAATGAGTGGACCCCATGGGCCACTCTCCCTCAAGTTGAAAGAGGGGTTGCAATCAGGGATGTAGTGAGGGGGACATATGGCTGGAAAAGTGATTAACGATTCAATTCATGGAATGTTCCGCATTAAAGGGGTACGCGAGGAACTTTTAGCAACCCCCGAATTCAACAAACTTAGCCACATTAAACAACTTGGATTGGCCCATTTGGTTTTCCCTGGAGCCCACCATACGAGGTTCGAGCACTCTCTTGGCGTCTCACACATTGGGGGATTGATGGCTGACTCAGTTGACTTAAATGACCATGAGAAGTCAATAGTAGAGGTGGCTGGAATGCTTCATGATGTAGGTCACGGACCTTATTCTCACACACTTGAGCACATATTGCACGAGCGAGGTGGGGCAGACCATATGCACATCACAGAAGGTATCATCACTGGTGATTACGACATCTTGAGAGATGACGAGCACTCCCTTTTTGAAAATCGACAAAAAGTCCCTGATATTCTTGAAAAGTATGACATTGATCCAGAGCAGGTTGCTGGATTAATACATGGTGCAGATGCGGCTGGTACCGAGAGAAATCTGTTCAACTGGTCTGAGGGTGGGAATAATTTTAAGACACAGGACAACACATTAGCACATTTAATTCATGGTCCTGTTGATTGTGACCAACTTGACTACCTGCTAAGAGATGCCCACTTCACTGGGGTTAGGCATGGGGTGGTTGACCATCTTAGATTAGTAGAGTGCCTAGAAAGGCATAGCGGTGATATTGCTGTGACTGAAGGTGGTGTTCCAGCCCTTGAAGGTATGTTGATGGCCCGCGGTTTGATGTATTCAGCGGTATATTTCCACAAGGTTACGAGAGTGACTGAAATGATGCTTTCAAGAGCAGTTGAGCGTAGCGAGGATAATCTTCCGGATGCTGTTGATATGCAACGCATGGTTGATGCTGAAATATGGCAGGCGTTATCAGAGGCAGGTGGAATTGCCAAAGATATGTTGAGGCGGCTAAAATACCGTCAATTGTTGAAAGTATGTGTTACTAGAAGAGCTGAAGAATTGAGCGATGCACAAATTGAGCGGTTAGTGAAATTAGCTGAAAATAGTGCTGAGCGGCGCGAAATAGAGGATGAAATATGCCGTCGCGCTAAAGTTCCTGAAGGATATGTGGCAATTGATGTCCCAAGTGTGAAATTGCTGCTTTCAGAACCAAGAATGTCGCAGGTTGATGTTCGAATAATTGGTCGAGATGGTAAGACTCGCTGGTTCCAAGAACATACCCCAATTGCCGATGCGCTTCGAAAGAGACAAGTGTCTCAGGCTGCAATGTTTATCATGACCCTGCCTAATGCAATTGATGCAGTTGCAGAAGTCGCTGAGCGCATCATCTTCCAATAACACAACTCGTTGCTAAAATAGAGTGTTATTCTAACGGGCCTTAGAGCAAGAACTGGGTATCAAGAAGAGGTCTATAAACCACCAAAACCCAATTCCTTGGAAAGTTATCAATGAGAGGAGCCAGATTCCAATTCCTCTACCCATGTATAGGTGGTGAATACCTATCCATCCTAGGAAAAACCAGAGGACATAGGCCAGAATAGTACTAGGTTGGCTACCTACCATCGTTTGCTGTACGACAACGACTGGTTGAGCTGCCATTGGAGCGACAACAGCAGGTGTGCCCATCATTGGGGCACCCATTGCTGGCGCAGGTGCAGCCATCATTGGCGCTGGTGCTGGCGCAGCCATTGCAGGAACAAATCCTGGATAATGTTGTTGTGTGTATTGTGTCGCACTATCAGGTGCGTGCCCTTGTGCAATCAATTCATCATAGTATGTCTGTGCTTCAGTCATGTGTCATTCCTGAATTTGCCAATATCAAACTATATTTGAACCCATCTCAACTTGAATTATCTGAGTAGCACCAGATATTCCCGCTTATTATGGTGTGATTATGTATGCGTGATGAAATGTCAAATCTCTCAATTTCCCTAAATTTCAAAACATCCCATAGGTAATAGTGAAAAGGGGGACTCAGGTCGCCGGCCAAGAACAGAAGATGACCCTGTTCTACTTCCTGAGGTGAAAAAAATGCACCAACATTTGAAAGATGTTTATGATAAGGTATTGCAAAGAGATCCGGACCAACCTGAGTTCCATCAGGCTGTACTGGAAGTATTGGAGAGTTTGAGCCCAGTGGTGGAAGCCCGACCAGAGTTGGTTGAGGCAAATATTTTCCAGCGCGTATGTGAGCCGGAACGGTTGGTTCAGTTCCGTGTCCCATGGGCTGACGATGATGGTAAAATACAGGTTAACCGAGGTTTCCGCATCCAATTCAATGGGGCAATTGGACCTTACAAGGGTGGCCTAAGATTTCACCCAACAGTAAATCTCTCAATTCTCAAGTTTTTGGCGTTTGAACAAATATTCAAGAATAGTTTGACAGGTCTGCCAATGGGTGGAGGAAAAGGTGGTTCGGACTTCAATCCAAAGGGTAAGTCGAACAATGAAGTGATGAGTTTTTGTCAGTCATTTATGACTGAGTTGGCACGCCACATTGGAGCTGATACCGATGTCCCAGCAGGCGATATTGGAGTTGGCGGTCGAGAAATCGGTTACCTGTTTGGTATGTACAAGAAACTACGAAATGAATTCACAGGAGTTCTGACCGGCAAGGGATTGTCGTACGGGGGTTCTCTTATTCGTCCTGAAGCAACAGGTTACGGGTTAGTTTACTTCACCCGCGAGATGTTGGCAGTTACAGGAGATTCTTTTGAAGGAAAGTCGGTAGCAATTTCAGGTTCTGGAAATGTGGCGCAATATGCTTGTGAAAAGGTCACTCAACTTGGTGGGAAAGTGGTCACCCTTTCTGATAGTAGTGGATTTATTCATGACCCTGATGGGATTGACACTGACGAACTTTCTTGGATTATGGATCTCAAGAATGTTCAGCGCGGTCGAATCAAGGATTACGCTGCACACCGTGGATACAATTATACTGAGCGTGATAAATCATTGGACTACAATCAAATTTGGCAAATCCCAGTTGACATCGCACTTCCATGTGCTACTCAAAATGAGTTGAATGGTAAAGATGCACAAAATTTGGTTGATAATGGGGTTAAGTTTGTGGCTGAGGGTGCAAATATGCCTTGTACACCAGAGGCAGTAGACATATTCCACTCAAACAAAGTGAAGTTCGCACCTGGTAAGGCCTCGAATGCTGGTGGTGTAGCAACTTCCGGACTTGAAATGAGCCAGAATAGCCAGAGAGTTCCTTGGGTTCGTGAAGAGGTTGATGCACGACTAGACGCTATCATGGTAGGGATTCACCAAAAGGCGTACGACACTGCCAAGAAATACGGTCAAGAGGACAATTATGTATTCGGGGCTAATATTGCCGGGTTCGAAAAGGTCGCTGATGCAATGCTTGCTCAGGGTACTTGGGGCTGAACCCCTGAAGTAAAGGGCCCCCCCTATGAAATGCCCGCATTGTATAGGGTAGGCAAGCACAGGTGGTTGCATGGGGGGACCCTTCCAATTAATTTGAAGTACCAGTCGTTCGTAGATACACAGATTAAGTCGAGTCAATACAGAGAACCATGAAGCGAATTGAACCTCTCCTCCTTTGCTCGCTTCTTGTCCTTTCTTCTCTATCGGGTTGTTTTGGAACAGATGAGCCAAATGTGGAAACCAATCCCCAACAAGAAGATCCGACTGAACTTTCCAAATGGACCACCTACTATGCAGTCAATTTGAGTGACCTTCCTGCCTGTAATACCGACTCAATCGGTTTACTCTACTATGTTGCGGATATCAATGCGTTTCAAACTTGTCAAACCAATGGATGGAA
>DUDF01000052.1 GCA_012959435.1 Candidatus Poseidoniales archaeon | reverse complement strand
GCGGAAGGGCGAAGTAATTGAAACATGTTTTCTTCAATATGTAAACCGTGTGCAAACTGGAGGCAAGGTGTTACTCAATTATTTGATATCAAAGAGCAATTAGATGTGCTAATCAATTGCATGTGAGGGTTCAGTTGTCTTGTATGCTATTCGCAAATATTTTAGTGTAGTCTAATGAGTATAATTCACGAATAGATAGACTGATATAATTTTTATATTCGTGTAAAAATCTAGTCCAGCGCATTTGCAAACGGTTTACACAGGATTTTCCGGAATGTGGTACTGCGAGCCATTCATGTACGCTGTGCTTACACCTGTAACAGGCATTCTTTAAGTCAGGCAAACCCTTCGCGCAAAGTGATTGGTATGGCACCAGATAAGAAGAATAAGATTGATGATGAACGAAACCCAATGGTGGTGAGCCCTGAATGGCAGGCCGCGATTGATGAGGCGATTGAACAGGCCAAGGCCACAGGGAAAACCAAAGGTCACCATGACAACATCAAGAGCTATGGGAAACACAACGCCCTAGAATTCCAGAGTATCGGGGTGTGGGTTCCTCACAATGTGACCCGAGATGCCTACATTGCATGGCATGGGATCCTAGAGTCAAAGAAGTTCAAAGGAGATTACCGCACCAAACGTAACGATGTTCTGAAACTCCTGTTCAAGGCTGTTGGGGCAGAAGAAGCACTTGGAATCGCTTGTCAATGGAAGAATAAGTTTCTGGCGCCCGAGATTAAGTTCTGGACCACTCAAGAAGTTGAGGCGATGATGCGTGTGATTCGTGAACTGGCATCCAAGCCAGAGACCCTTGTCTATGCTGCCGCGGGCATCCTCGCCAACCGTTCCTCACCGCGTGTGAGCGACCTTGTGGCGTTGAAGTGGGACAATTTCCGATTCGGAGAGGGTATCCTCACCTTCCGAGCGAGGAAGAACGGAAAACGATGTACTGCACCCATCGACTCTGAATTCCTCTCCATCATCCGTGCCTGGTATGAGCAGGTCAAGACATTCGAGGGCGGCAGCACTTGGGTATTCCCCAAGTCGATTGTCGCCACACACGGGGGACGCAAGAATGACTCTACCATCATCAGTGAGAAGACGATTCGGAAATGGCTCAATGAGAAGATACGCGATTCGGCTAGCCTGCCAGATGGCTCCCCGGTGCAGAAGCTCTCACCTCACCACTGGCGGCACACAAACGCGATACGCATCCTGCTGAAGACTGGGAATTACTATTATGTTAAGGGACTACTCGGTGATGAAATTCGCACACTGGAACGACACTACACAACCTTCGTTTATACTCGTGCTTCAAGAAAGAAAATCTCCGATTGCCTAGCGGGAAGACCCGTGAAAAAAGGTGGTCAACGTGGTGATATATGGCCTCAGAAGCAAATAGTGGACCTTGCACAGGGCGAGTTCAGACTGAACAGCAAAAAGAACAACCTGTGCGCACAGACCTATGAGGTAGGGAATTTCATCGGAAACCCGGATACTGAGGGCCTGTCGGATGACAAACCATCGTTCTATGATTGGCAACTTCGACACCATTCAGCGAATGGCCTAGGCGGAGGCTTTACCGCGGGGTTTAGTGGACCGGGCGAGATTTGAACTCGCGGCCTCTACAATGCCAATGTAGCGATCTTCCACCTGATCTACCGGCCCTCTATGTTGGCGAGCCACCGGCCACTTCTCTTTAAGCCTGACCAACCGACCGAGGCGTTGTGGACCCCCCGTCCTTTCCAACCGAGTTACTTGCCACACTCTCTTCCCGTTTGACGGAGGAGGAAGCGCCGTTTCTCCCTCACCTTGAGAGAGAATTACGACTTGAATGGCTTGACCCCGACTCTTCTAGCCTAGGAAATACGCATTTCGAAATGAACCACCATGATTTGTTCAAACGCCGTCGCTTACGCTCACCTCCTGGTCCTGTAACCATAGGACTTCACCCAATGCTGGTGGATGATGAGGTGCTTTTACGCCATACTTTAGTGCATGAATTACTCCATGCTGCTGGACTATTAGAGCACACAGAGAGACATACAAAATTGGCTGATGAAATTGCCCCACCACCCACCCTTTCCTCGTCGCCTGTATTGCGCTCTTTGCGTGAAGGTGCGATTTCAGCGAGCGGTGAAAAATACTGGGTTTGCGCTTCTTGCGGCTATGAATGGGAGCGCCGGACTATGCGTAAACCGGCGCGTTGTTTGAAATGTGCTAAACTGATGTAGTTCCTAATTCAGTGTTGTTTTTTTATCTAGCCTTCACTCACTCCTGAAGTTGATAAGGTGTAGTGTTCATGAAGGATGGGTGTGCCCGCGGAACCAAGGGCGATTAGTGTAGCTTGGATATCACCTCGGATTTCTAATCCGAGAACACGGGTTCGAATCCTGTATCGCCCGCTCTCAATCAACAACATCAAGGGTAGTTAGAGGAAGTTTTACCATTCTCACTCAATTGTTCTTGTAGTTAGAATTAATTTGTTGTTGTTAAATCGCTTTATGGTATAGCGGAGCGCTCATATATGGGTGGTAAGTCGGCAAGGCGTTCACCATGAAGCGAGGTTCCCGTGCTTGGAAGAAGTTGGGTAACCAAAGGTGGAAGTGGCGTAAGAAAAAACTCCGCAGAAGAATGCGAGCCCGCCGACAACAAAAGCAGTGATTCCCACTCTTTTTTGGTGGTTTTATACCTCAATTATTTGTTAATGAGGCTAGCCTTTGAACGAGTATTGATGGGCTCATCCGTGTCATTGAAATACAACAGGCCGGTCGACTGCTTCACCACCAAGGGAGTATAGTATAACTTGGCAGTACTGCGGGCTCCAAACCCGCTAATCAGGGTTCAAATCCCTGTGCTCCCACCTTGTATCTCATGACTATTGACGGTGCTAGAACTTCCCTCGGGCTTCGCCCACAGTCAAGTTCTACGGTTCAGTGTCCCTACTTTCAAATTGTTAGTGTAATTGTTCTTGGATAAAGCAATCATTGCTCATAATAGGTCCATTCTTCTTCGCCATGGGAGCGGTAATACCAGTGTCCCGTGCCTACCGGATGCTCTTGCCATTCGTATTCTGTATTTTGAGTATCTAGGCCCGAGGATTGTCCCGAAGATGGTTCTTCTTGTTTAGGTATGTCATTTTGTAAATCAGTAAATGTTTGCTCCTGTTCGTTGTATTCATCTAACAAGTGTTCATCCTCATCTCCTTTTTTACGTACACGTAAAATTGCCATGGTGGCAATTAGTATAACCATGAATATACCAACAATAGTTGCTACTTGCATGTATTTGAATTTCCCTCCAGAAGAAGTCTGTTGTCCATTATCATCTGTTTGATTTGTATTGTTATTACCACTGTTGTTGCCATCAGGAATGGTGTTGTTATTGTCATCAGGGATTGTGTTGTTATTGTCATCGGGGATTGTGTTATTGTCATCCGGAGGGGTAGTGTTGTTATTGTCATCAGGCGGTGCTGGGCATCCTTTTCCAGGCACACCATTTTCAACACCTGCAATAGTGGGACATTCGTCAGGGTCATTTCCTTGTAAGTTATCTCCCCAACCATCTCTGTCAAAATCATGCCATTGGGTTACATCAGTGGGGAAGAAGTCAGGGTTGTTGCCATTTCTGTCATCACCGAAGCCGTCACCATCACTATCTGTTGTTTGAGTTGGGTCTTGTGGGAAGGCATCAACATCATCGAATGTGCCATCTCCATCACTGTCCGTCTGGCTATCTGCACATCCGTCCGCATCAATTGCAGCACCCGGTGCAGTGTTGTTACAGGCATCATCAGCATCACTGACTCCATCATTGTCCGAATCCCTCTGGCTTGGTCCACACCCATTCACATCAGCAATTTCTGTTGCAAGTGTGTCAGGGCACGTATCATTCAGGTCTGGCACACCATCTTGATCAATGTCGCTTGTAGGGTCAGTGCACCCGTCAATAGTCACAATAGTTCCAACAGGAGTATCCGAACAGTTGTCAGAGTGGTCAGGTACTCCATCTGAATCACTGTCAAGGTTATGCCCAATGATTGTGATACACGCCGATTGGTGTTGATTATTTTCGCCGTATGCTTCGATGCAGATGAGATTCGATTCAATTTGTAGATTCAAAATTACCATTTGTTGGTTCCATAGGGTCACGCTGCTCACAGAAATTCCATTCAGAGTCCAGTTGCCTTCTGTTGCATTGTTTATTATGTAATCAATTGTAACTTGGTCAGCAGGTACAGCACTACCATTTGCTGGTGAAGTTATCTGCACATCAAGTGGTGGTGCAACCATTGTGAAGCTGGTACAAACATCAAAGTGTTGCCCATCCAGTCCAAATGGTCTGATACAGATTGTATGAGTGCCCCAAGGCAATATTGGGAAGGTATGGGATGATTGATTCAATTGAACTGCACCAACATCCATTCCATCAAGCAACCAATTTGCTGAAGTGACGTTTGATGTTGAGTAGTTGATAACGGCGTTTTGTCCGTAAATGGTTGAACCATCTGCTGGATTATTGATGACGACAACCACTGGTGGATAACCTCTCCAAATATTGATACAAGCTGAATCTACTAAATTACTCAACCCTAAACCTACAATGCAAATTGAGTTATTTCCGTATTGTAATCCGGTAATTTGAACGCTTGCTCCATTGATAACTAGAGCGCCGATATTGATACCATCCAAAGTCCAGTATCCAGAGGTGATGTTTGATGATGTATAGTAAATCATCTCACTTGTTTGAGTTGCAGGAATTACATG
>DUDF01000051.1:3469-4803 GCA_012959435.1 Candidatus Poseidoniales archaeon | reverse complement strand
CCTTTTCCCCCTATGGGGGACTCGCCGACTTGCCGCCCCTAATTAAGCGCGTCGGATTTAACCGGCTAGCAATATCAACTAATTCAATTATAATTATGCGATTCTACCAAAAAAACCAACTAATCTGTGAAATAATAATGATAAGATTAGCAGAATTCTACGTATTTTAATACAAATCACTGATAATTGATTGAACTCTCTAACGAATTAATTGAATACCAAAAGGTCCCGCCAAGTGATTAGTTGGGATAAATGAGGGACTTCTCAAAAATCGCAGAAATTCTAGTTCCTAATCGAAAATTGTTCCATGTTTCAATTTTCGTAATTTCACTATTTATGCTCCCTGGTTTGATGTGGGCACTTACTCCAATTGATGTGGAAGCATACAATCTTGATTCACCCGAACTTGATGCTCGGGATGTCATAACCAAAGAATATCCTGGCAATGAATTAGTTGCTGGGTTTGGAATCGTCATAAGGGACCAAACACTTGTAGGTGATACACCTTCGGTTAGATACACCGATGAAATTGCTAAATATTCAGGAGATGAAATGGGTGTTTCACAACCAAAAGGTGGAATACTAAACCTCTCAGTTCTAAGGGAAATTGATGCAAAAGCAGATGCTGCTCGGGCTGACCCAATATCTGAATTCTATCGCCCGATTATCTCAGATGTTACCCTTACACAGTTCCATGGGGTGCTAACTTTAACCGACCAAATACGGACGTTTATGGCGGGTGAATCCCTACTTACACAACCTTCAATGAGCCCTTACGGTGAATTACTTCCACCTCGAGCAAATTGGACCGATTGCGGTGTTCTAGAATGTCTCACTTTTGATGATGAGGAGATTACCCAAGCCCACATTGATTTAGCGGCTCAAAGGCTGGTGACTGGAAGTGGTGGAATATTCCTACGATGGCTTTCACTTGACAGAGGATTCCATGCTGCTGCAGATGGAACTTTGGGGCCTGTCGGCGGTACATTAGCAGCCAATGGGGTTTGGGAAAATGCTTCTTGGGAAAATGGGCGCTGGTCTGCTAGTTCAACTTGGTTGCTCATACAGTTTGACCGCAGCGCTGCTCAGGATGCAGGGTGGACATTTGAATGGGCTGATGCACGCTCTGAGAGCGGATATGAATGGAATGGATTACGATTGCTAACCACGCCTCCGAAACGAGATAAGGAATTCTGCCTAGCTTCGATTGAATCTGGTGAAGGTCCATGCGCGTGGGAATGGGCAATTATTTCACTTGAGGCATCAATGCGAGAGGAAGATGATTTATCTCTAACGATTGCAGTTGCTGAAGGTATCAATATTGAAGTAAACAA
>DUDF01000051.1:2828-3436 GCA_012959435.1 Candidatus Poseidoniales archaeon | reverse complement strand
CGCCGCTATGGGATTAATTGTCATAATATTGCTTTGGGGAAGTCTTCGCCGATGGTCTGATGTTGCTATTGTTTCTGCTGGACTAACGCTTAGCCTAGTGTGGATGTTTGGATTAATCGGCTGGGTAGGCGAAGCGTCACAAGCCGTCGGGTATCCATTGATTGAAAGAAGTCAATTCTCAAATCTACTGCCAATTTTGATTCTTGCACTTGGAATTGATGACAGTTTACACGTTCTGCATAGGTACAAAGAGGAAAGGAAGAATGGTTCTGATTCACTGGATTCAGCCACAACCTCACTCACAAGAGTTGGAAGAGCAATTCTACTGACGTCGATAACAACCATTGCCGCGTTCTCTGCAAATTTTGTTTCTGATATTCCTGCTCTACGTTCATTCGGACTTGAGGCTGCTCTAGGGGTTGGTTCAGCATTCGTTCTTACAGGATTATGGGCACCTTTGGTTCGGCTCGACATTGACCTTTGGTTAGAGAGAAAAGGAAAATTACCTGATGAAGATAAAGACAAGATACATCTTATTCCCAGCCATTGGTTAGCAGGAGTTGCAAAAACTTCTGCTATTTTTGGGCCAATAGTAATTCTCGCAGCAT
>DUDF01000051.1:0-2676 GCA_012959435.1 Candidatus Poseidoniales archaeon | reverse complement strand
GTTTACGCGGCAATCGCTGAAACTCGGGCGAACATGAATATTCATAGTGAAGGGGACCCTGACAGATTCACGATATCTGCTGATGGAAATGTCGACATGAGTGCATATGATCGTTTTGTGGACCTTGCTATACTTTCAATGGCAAATAACGCCACCCCTTTCATCAATGCTGGATGGGACCCTAATGACTCAAAAGGAGGGGTTGGATGTAACCGTTCAAACTTTGGTTTACCTTTGACTGATGATGAAGAATGCCTTAGATTCCTTGTTGGTTTCACCTCGGTTTATGGAATCCCTGAGACTAGTTCAACACCAGCTATTCCGCCATCATTATTGGCCCTCTATATCATCCCCGACAGACCACTTGACCCCGCGAATCCTATGCTGGCCCTTGATGGAAGCACACCTCGTTACGAGCGTATGCTAATGCGATTCGGACTACGCCAACCCGAACAATTTCCTATCGTGGAAAAAGCGTTAGACGAACTATACCACGACATGTCGGCATTTGAAAATCTCTCATCTACAGCACTGAAAGAAAAGTCAGACCTTGAATCTGCTTTCACTAACGAAGAATATCCTGTTTCATGGGTTATTGCTACCGGAGAACCTGTGGCTCGCTACGTTGCGGCATCATCGCTACAGAACGAAATGCAATCAACTCTGACGCTCGGTGTATTCTTCTGCGTAGTCACTCTTTGGTGGGGATTCAGGCCGCCTAAAGAAGGAATCAAAGAGCGCCTTTCGCACAACTTTGAGGCGGGCTTTTTCTGGACCGCTCTATCAGTTGTCTATGCGCCGGCGGCTGTTGCTCTAACCGCTTGGGCAGTAACTGGAATAATCGCTTCACCAACGGTCTCGATAATTTTCGCAATTATCGCATTTTATGGAACACTAGTTTGGGGTGAGAAGCCACTTGGCCTTGCCCTCCTCACAACCGCCCCTATCCTTCTTGTCGTTATTTGGTTATACGGTTTGATTGCCACCCTTGGTTATGGCTTGAACATGGTAACTGTGGCTATTGCCACTCTTTCTCTTGGTGTTGGGATTGACTACGTTATCCATGTAATTGAGCGATTCCGAGAGGAACGTGAAAAACGCAAAACCGTTCTTGTTTGCATTGGTGCTGTTGGCAGCGCGTCGGGAATCGCACTAGTAGGCTCGGCTGCATCCGATATACTTGGATTCCTAGTGATTTCATTCTCACCTATGGGATTCTTCTCTCTATTTGGCACATTTTCAGCAGCAATGATCTTCTTTTCACTAATAGCATCGCTGGTTATTGCTTGCGGAATGCTTGGCATCACCTCATATCGTAGTGTTATCAGCGAAGCACGCAAGAGCAGTGATTGAAATGACTGATATTCCTGACCTAACCGAATTAGAAAGGCGAGATGTCGATTTGATTCTTAGATATGCAGATAGTACTGAACCTGTCATTGATTACATCACATTGAGATTACGATGCCCTTGTGCAAACTGCGACCCACGTCGAGAAACTAATGCTAGGCAGGAAGAATTTGAGGCTGAAGTTAGGCTTCAAAGAAACGAAAAACCAGCAGTCGAAAAGGTTGGCCATTTTGGACTAAGATTCAATTTTGATGGCCGTGGCTGCGGGACTGGAATCTATGGATTCGATTTATTACATTCCATAGGTGAAGAAACAAATTCTGATTGAATATCCCATAGCATGGATTCTTGAAGGGGTAGGCATTCGGAGGTTTGCAATTGAACGGTACCCCCGTTTGGTAGCATGGGGAAAGTCTCGTGTCTAAAAGTAACGATGAGGAAGAAGATTGGAGCAATTATGCTTCGGCTGGTTACAGCACCGCTTACGACCCGTGGGCCGATTTAGTACCTCAAGAAGAGGCGGAGGATTTTGATGATGATTTTGAGATAGATGAGTTTAGTCCAGTTCGTCCCCCACCCTCAGATGAAGGCTTAGACCATTTGGTTAGTATTGGGGCTTGTGACTACTGCATAATTCGTTTAGCAGGTCAACCTTTCTCGTGGGATATTGCTCAAAACTTAGGTTCTACAATACGCAAATCTTGTGAAGATAGAGGTGCAACTAAGAATGCTGATGTACAATACTGTCCTTTCTGTGAAGACCTATTTGTTGACATGGATGTCCTTGTTGATGAAATAAAATCCGACTTGACTGGAATCGAATTTAAGAAATTACAAATTGGCGCTCATTTTGCTAAAAGCCATGTTGCAGAAGAAGACGATTTGCGTACGCGCCATGGAGCGAATGGAAGTCAGGCGCTGAAATCCGCTTTCAACGACGCGCTTAGCCAAAAGTTGGAACTGGAATTTCAAGATGCTGAGTTAGTGAAAGAACAACCTGAAATCATGGTGTTAATTGACACTCTCACTTTCAATATTAATTCAGAATTGCGCTCACTATATCTCTATGGCAGATATCGCAAACTTGAGCGTGGAATTCCTCAAACTCGCTGGCCTTGCCGGTCTTGTAAAGGAAGAGATGGTGGCTGTGAATCCTGCAATGAAACTGGATTGCAATATCCAACAAGCGTTCAAGACCAAATTGGAGAGCCACTTCGTGTAGCATTCCAAGCAAAAAATACAGCATTCCACGGCATGGGCAGAGAAGATATTGACGTAAGGTGCCTCGGAAGAGGTCGTCCATTCGTAATTGAATTAAAATCTCCA
>DUDF01000050.1 GCA_012959435.1 Candidatus Poseidoniales archaeon | reverse complement strand
GCCCCATGGCAATTAATCGCAGAAGGTGACTTTATTGGGGGCACATACGAGTTATTGAACTTTGAAATGAATCAACGTTCTTTCCACTTTATTCAACTGAAATCGAATTCGTCTTGTCAATGAAGTTTTCAGGCCAATGCGATTTCAAAGGGTAGCGATATGAATGGCCCACGCAAAGCCCATTCAAACAACAAAGTCATTCGCATGAGTTATAGGATAGACCCATGCGAATGAACCATATCCACTTATTTCATACACTGATTAATTCAATGTCAATTGCTCTTCCACTTGTGGCATGAACTCCAGTGGCAGTCTGCAATAGCAAGGCGGCCAGAATCAAAAACGCCCGCCCCGCATGATTATGTGGAGCGCCCTCTAGTTGAAAGCAGTTCGCACATCAAAAAAGAAATTATTTTAGAGGGGATGTGGCACTACATAACTGAACACTGCAAAGAAATGAAAAATACTACCGGCTAGAACAAATAAATGCCAAATCAGATGATTATATGCCATTTCATCTCGCTTATAGAAGAATGTACCAAACGAATATAACATTCCTCCTGCAAGTAATAGAGCAAACATATTCCAACCAAAATCAATTGAATAATCATAAAGAGGTTTGATTGCAAAAAGTGCTAACCATCCCATTACAAGATAGGGGACAGTTGAAGCATATTGAGGTAGTTCTGTTTTTGAAAATAGCAATAATATTCCTATAATTGCCATAATACAAACAGCAATCAGAATTGCACCCCCCAGCCAGCCCTTGACAATTATCAGCATAAACGGAGTATAAGTTCCCGCAATCCATAAAAAAATGCAGGCGTGGTCAACAAGTCGCATGATTCCTTTCCACTTTTCATCTCGCAGTCCATGATACAAGGCAGAGGCGGCGAAACCACAAAATAAGCAAAGACCATACACAATAAATGATGTTGTTTTGAGCCAATGCATATTGCCCGAAAAGAATACTAATATCACTAATCCGATGATTGCTAATAATGCACCAATTGCATGAGAAATAGTATTGGCCAACTCTTCGTTTGGCGAATAAAATACATCGCCTACCTCGATATTTCTCAAATATTCACCTCAACATTTTTTTCTGATGAAAAATCCACAGTGGGGCATGATCACTTACAATCAAACCTCCGCGTTGCCGCTCCCTGCTGCCGTTCATTTGTATTCTTTTCGGGCAATATGCATTTGCAGCCCTGAAATCTGACGGAACGGTCGTAACATGGAGTTTATCGGACGGAGGTGGCAACATGAGCACCGGCATGGCACAATCTGTGAGTTCTGAATTGACAAACGTGACCAAAAGATATTCGGCGAATAAAGCATTTGCAGCAATTGTTGAGATCGACTAACTGATTGATGTTGTGAATTTGCAAGGGTCTATCCGAATACCCTTGCGAATGCAATTGTTGTTTGAATGGGCTTTGCGTGGGCCATTCTAGTCGCTACCCATCCAACTACCTAATGATGCAAGACACTGAACTTAGTGACCATGTCATCACTTTCTCATTTATTTCCGTCGGCTATTTTTCCCTTTATTTCGGTTATTTTGTCCGCTACCTGTACCGCTATGCGGCGGGCCTTCAAAACGATCACAAGTCCAACTAAAACTAATACAATAGGAGCTAATTTAGGACCATATACTTCGAATATCATTCTGTAAGTTAAACCGGGATAAACGTCTATTTCAGACGGGTCATCAGGGTTGTATGCAACCGATTCCAAGTTCAAGTAATATTCGCTATCATGCAAGCATTGGGTTTCCCACGGATTCACATTCCCAGAACCCCCTTGTGTTTGTTCCGACGCTCCATGCACATTGAAGTCACAACTGAAGGTGGAATTGTACTCAACGCCATCAACAGAATAATTGTAGAAAAAGATTTGTGTGCCCTCATCCGCAGTATAATCTTGGCCGATGGCTAGAACCTCGGTTTCGGTCCAATCCTTTGAATCCCATTCGTCCATGACATTAAATCCACCAAAAAAAGCAACAAGAGCGATTCCGATTATTATTGCGAATAATCCAATTGCAACAAACACAATAGCTGGTATACTTACGGCGGAGTTTGATTCCGTTTCAGAGTCATTACCACTAATCATGACACACCCCGCGGGCTCATCTATTATTACCTCTCCATCATGTTTCCTAGATTTCCTTTATTTCAACCACGATGATATGGTGAACCACGCTCAACTTCACTAGCGCGATATAGTTGCTCAAGCAAGACTACAGCAGCCATCTCATAGGTCATTGTCAAAGGCCCCAAACTAAGTGTTTGATGTACCTCTACAACAGATTTCTCAAACCCATCAACTGGGCCAATAGCAAGGTGAGTATTACTGTCTGATAACTTCCATTTTTTCCATTGCTCTACGAACCATTCCGTTGAACCACTCTCACCATTTTCATCAAGAAGAATCAATGTATCTCCTGCAGATGCACTTTGCAACTTAGTTAGATATTGGTCATGATTTAATTTCTCAGAATGCTGTCGTAATTTTAACCCATGACTAGCAAGACGTTCCGAATAAATGTCGACTAAACGAGCATAGGATTTCTCCCGCGGCCGACCATGGGTGTGAACCACTATCCGTCCCATAATACTCGGGGTGGGTACTTAGCCATCATATTTCTCTAACTCACGATAGCCTCAAGGCAGACGAGGGGCAGGGTTAACTCATGGGATGGTGGCCATTCACTCGTAAAGGAGCAGACCTTTCCAATGACCCACATATTAGAGGTACGAGGACGTGGTTACTTGATTTACAAGCACTTTGTGAAACCCATTATGACGACCGAATTAGTGGTTTAGATGCAATAAAACCCCTACGAGAAGATTGGCATGGGGCCCACCAAAGAATGGAATTACCAGATTTGCTCTTTGAAGGGTTAGAAAAAAGAGTTGATGAACTCCTAATTTGTGATGATGAAAAATGGATTATACTCCTAAATGATGAGGCCTTTTGGCAACCTGGGTGGCGCCCTTCAAACTAACGTGGTTGACCATTGGGTTCATCACCGAGATATTACCGGCAGTGCTTGTGGATAATGTTGGGTGGTTGGTGCTGTTAGCATTTTTCGGAGGAATTCTAGTTTATTTCAGCCGCGACCAACCATTTCCTGAAATCTCAAGAAAGCATGGATTAATCTTGCTTTCGATTGCAGGAATACTTTGGATTGCTGCGGCTTCGCCGCGCCAATTTGATCAAGCCAGAGTTGCTGCTATCATCGTGACCATCGTTGGTGGTATACAGATGTTAATTGGTGCATGGCATATTGCAATAACAAACAGAGATGTGATTGTTGGCCCGCTTGCAGGCGTGCTTCTATGCGCTGGTACTGGTGCACTATTTGCTGAAGATTGGGCACTCTCTTCCAATACTGAACAAGGTATTGCATTCATAACTCTGTCAATATTAATTCTTCTTGAAGTATATCTTTTCTTCAAAGGAATGATTGTTGGAACTACCGCAAGAATGTGGTCAGCCGCTGGCTTACGCCAAGTTGAACGGGGATTACTATCCGGTACAAGAGGTGCAATTGGATACTTTGAGCGTGCTTGGGATTTTGAGGAAGAATACATCAACGCTATGAGTCATTTAGCGTTAACAAAAATCCACGACCATCTTGGAAATAATGAACAGGCAGAAGAACACCATGAAAGATTACAACGCTTGGGTGGCGAAGAATCAATGGATTCGGCTTGGATTGAGGCTTTGGAGGCCTCTCTTTCCCATTTGAAAGGCACAAAAAGTGAAGAGTGAAATTTCTAATATATAGATGTAAAGTGGGTTATCCCGTTACAAATCCAAGTCAGTTTTATATCATATGAAAACCAATTTATGTATGGTAATAAGTTGATAGTCGGAAAAAACACGAATACCGCAATGATTGGTTGGGGAGCCGTTATGGTTTGGTTTAGCGCCAATATCCTTTCTCAAGCAGCGTTCATCGGAACTCATGGAGTGCCCTACGACGTAGAAGTAATGTTAGAGACTCTTGGGCCATGGTCCTGGCTTCTTGTTACTATTGAGTTAGGTGTCTGGCTCATCGTTGGTACTATGATCTTTCAAAAATTCAACTCCAAGCGAAACATCCAGCCCCAGATGACTTGATTTCTGCAACCTCGGGATTGATAACATGAGTCAAACCCCAGCGTATTGAGGGTTGTAATGGTTCGAATCACCAAAGTCCATACCGGCGTTGGTGATAGAGGGACCACCGTCCACCTGAATGGTGAAACGGTTTCAAAGGGTGATGAACGCCTAGAAGTGGTTGGCTGTATTGACGAGTTGAATTGCCTCATTGGTATTGTTCGGATGGAATTGAACAGAATGCCTGAAACCACTCTAGATGGTGGACCGAGAACAACTGTTTTAGCGGCTCAAAGAGAGTTTGACAAAACTCTTTCACATTTGCAACAAGAATTATTTGACCTTGGAGCAGAATGCTCAACCACACCTGATTCCATCCCAGAGGGAATGCAAGTTCTTTCTGCTGAATCGTGTGAGCGATTAGTCAATGAAATGGATGAATGGTTAGAAGAGGTTGAGCCTCTTTCTTCATTCATTTTACCAAGTGGGAATCCAATTGTAGCAAACCTCCACCTTGCTCGAGCTGTGACGCGGCGCTGTGAGCGCCGCTTAGCAACATTGAAGGATAATAATGAAGGCGACGATTCAATACGAATTATTAGCCTAACATACCTCAATCGATTATCTGATTGGCTTTTTGTCCTGTGTCGTGTTATCACTGCTCGTTTCGGTGAAGATGAAGAATTATGGGAACCGCTAGGAAAGCGTAACCAATAACCTACAAGCCACCGACTTCAGCGACTTTCATAGTGCTCTTTTGCTGCAGTAAGTACACGTATAGAATTATCAAACGTTAACTGCTCCATTGCGTCATTCCACGAAAGCCAAAGAAAACCAACATGTTCATTTGACAATTTGACTATCATCTCATCTGTCTCTGCAAGAAACCAGTGAACCTGTTTTTTGATTACCTCTCCTTTGTGAGTGAATTCATATTCAGTGCGTGTCTGGAAATTCGGAACTATTGTTGCCGAGTCTATTCCGGTTTCTTCAGCCAATTCTCTCAGCGCAGTTATTTCAAACGATTCATCGTCCGGTTCAACATGGCCTTTCACAAAATCCCAGTGGCCCTGTGGATATTGTAAAACCAAGAGCATATCATAGTTAACCAAAACTAGGCCACATGATGTCTCCATGACATGCGCGAAGGGGTGCTGTTCCATATTCATTGCGAGTCTGTATGATGGTTCTCATCAATACGGCTATGGTGGTGATTACCTCCCGATAAAATATGCCACCACATGCTCTCATCAAATCACTTGACATTCGGCTTATCGTTGCTGATGGCGATTTAGATGGTTTGGTAGCTGGGGCTGTTCTCAAAACAGCATGGCCAAATGCAGACATTGTATTCTCTCATCCAGCAGAAATCCGAAGTGGATTTCTAGATGATATCATCGATGAACACACAGCACTCTGTGACCTGCCTTTTCATCCTGAATGTGGGTTGTATATTGACCACCATGCCACAAATCGCCCCAGCGAAATACAAGAAAATGAATTTATAGATAAAGGTCGTTACATTCACTGGCGTGAAGCTGATTCCGCGGCTAGAGTGGCGTACGAACTATTTCTGCCATTATTTGATCTCTCAGCACTAGCACCAATAATGGACATGGTTGACAGGCTAGATGGTGGACGTATTAGCACCGAGGAATTTCTCTCAAATGACCCTGTGGTCTGGATTTCACGAACTGTAACTTCATCAGACCAAGAATATTCTCGCTCATTACTCAGCAAATTAGTTGCAGGTCAAGCAGTCGCAGATATTGTCAAAGAACCTGAAACGGCTATTCGAATTGAAGCCATGAAAAAGCAAATGAAAGATATCAGAGACATCTTAAATTCCAAATCAACGATTGAAAATAGATTAGCAATTTGCCACATTGAAGAAACTGGATTACGTACCAACGGTTATCTCGTGACTGCCCATTTTGGGAAAGAGTGTGATGCCTGTCTTATCCTCCATGGCTCTAAAGAAGGGAAAATTGGTGATAATGAGGATTGGCCACTATCTGCTTCATTTTATTCAAACTCATTTTTACATACCGAAGGAGGAGTTTTTGACCTCTCTACTTTAGCCACAATGTTTGATGCAAATGGTGGTGGGCACAGAAACGCTTGTGGTTGCCGCATCATGCCTCTAAATGAACATGGAGAAGTTGAGAAAAGAGAGTTACGAGAAGGTGATTTGGCCCGCAATATTAGTTATTGGCTAGAGGCTTGGAATCAAGGACAGGACAATATCAATCTTGATGATTGAGTTGACTTCAATCACTGCTGGGATTACATCACTTTACTAACAATTTAAAGAGATAAATAAATCCTAAAAAGGCGTGTAAAACGATTAGGACCATCATCACATCACTTGCCCTACCATGACGTTGCAATTCAAGAGCAAATTTTTGCCCCGATTCTCTTTGCTTTTTTACCAATCTTCCTTTCCTAACTGTGATGGTTAATACGACAATCCCAACTACACCAAACCAACCGTGTAGTGCACTAGGAACCACGGACAGGTAACCTTCTCCACCAATCCAACCAACACTAAAGTTAACGAAAAATCCGATTGCGATTACTGCCAACGCTGAACGATACAATGTATCCCCAACTCGCTCATGGGATTCCCTCGAATCCTTTGCTTCTTGGCCCCTTAATTCTCTTCTATTTTTGCGGTGACTATATTGGTTGTACATCCAGTAAATGACAACCAAAGAAAGCAATGGATGTAACAGCAGAATTACTGCTTCTGCAACACCCATGTAATGGCTGATAGGGGGTCAACATTTCATCATATAGCATGAGTTCCCTTAGGGAACTCTATCGTTGGGTTGATGTACGTCAAGCGTCGCGGCAAAGAATAATTGGAGGTGTAGCATGACTCGTAAACTCCTCCAAGAATGCCTTCAAGAATCTGAAGAAAGAAGTCGTGGCAACCCTGGAAGGAGGTTGGCCACAGCCCCCACCACTGATGCATGGGAGATGATGGGTGAGGAATGGCAAGGATTGATTTTCAACCTACTCAAGCATGATGCTGAAAATAATTCTGCATCTTCGGGAAAGGGGAAGAAAAGAGTTGGGCGCCGCGGTGGACGTGGCGACCGTATGATGATGCAACACTGGGATTTGGAAAATATTGAATCTCTACTTGCTGGTGAAAATGATGCCGACTATCGCCTCGCTACCCTACTGATGCACAAGGCTCAGATGGGTGATGAATGGGATAATACTTGGAACACAACGCTGAATCAATTACGCTCACAATGCGAATCGCAGGGAGTTCATCCCGTATTTCACTCACTTGCATCTACCTTCCAACCTGTGCTTGGGGAGTTAGGTGTTTACGATTCTGTTGAAGTTGAAATTAAGGATGATGCTGCTTGGCTAGAATCATGTAGAATTGATGCAAGCGATTGTGAATTGCTTACTAAATTACTCAAACCACCCCTTGGAATTCAACTCAAGGCAACCCAATTAGCACCGCTAAAGAGATTGTATGATTTGATGACTCGAAAGGGAGTAGTCAAGGCGCAGTGGTTGTCTCGGCATCTTGATTCAAGATTATTAGAAGAAAGAGAGGGGTCAAGTGGTCTTCTTGCTGCAATCCTTGCTTCCGGCGCACAACTTGAAGATGTTAAATCAAGATTTGAAGAGTTGGTCAAAGAAGATGGGATCATCGGCGATATTGCTTCAAAGCAAGTTCTTCTAATTCGCATAAAAGAAGGTGATTGCAGTGTATGGGATGAGTGTATATCTCTACCACAGGGAAACTCCCTGAATGATGCATGCCGCGCTCAAGCGTGGGCCCGAACACCAGAAGGTGGAGAAAATTTATCTCTCAAAAAATTAGAGATGGGATTGAATGAATTGAACTCATGGAGTGAAATTCGTGGAATCGAAATGGATGCTTCCGAGATAACATGGGCGATTGTTGAGTCAATGGCAAATGCTGGTAATTCAGATGGCGCTTGCCAACACTTCTCCAGCCTCAATATCAGTAATAATCAGCAACTCAGAATTGCCTTGAGTTTACTCAATTCTTCTTGCCACGAAAGTGTGGTTGCGAAATTAGAAAAAGTAATCACCAATGTATCTAATCTGGACTTTTCAATTCTTTTGCGCCATGAAGCAATCCCTGTCAACATCAGGTTATCAGTTTCTGAACTACTTGACGTAAGTGGTTCTGCAGACCAAGATACAGAAGATATGATGCTTGAGTTGTATACTTCTACTGGCGACATTAAAGCGCTTGCTAGTTTACTTGCAACACAATCTGATTCTGCTCAGGTTAACCCCCACCTCACATTAGTATCTGCTAGATTGATTGGGGCTGAGGCTGAAAATGATTTGCTCAACTGGGCGCGCCTCGCTCGCCGCGAGGCTTTCCTAGTATTATCTGATGTTGAATTGCCAAGTTTTCTTTCACCTGCTGCCTTTGCTCTCACCTCTTTACTTGATGGGGGAATAGCCGATCTTGAACAAATTAGTTCCTTACTTGACTCTGAGGGACTTCAATCATTCAAACAATGCCGACGAGCAATGATGGAGGATGGCGATGGACTTGTACCTCAACCACTACTTTTGAAAATGGAAGAAAGTGTAACATCTTCTGAAATGGGAGAAATTGAGAGAATGCTATTCAATCAGTTGATTCTCAATCTTAAATTGAATAGGGCTGACAGTTTATTGCAAATTGCTGAAAGTGATAGCCACAAAGAAGCTGAAGCGATTATTGAAGAGGTACTTACAAGTGCTCCTCCAACATATCGACTGATGAGAAATGTGAATGCCCAAGTACTAGAACACGGAGTTGCTAGTAGTGCCCTAGAGAGATGGTACAAAAGCAATAATGCACATTCAATGGAAGCATCAATTGCCACTGGAAGATATGCTGAAAAAAGTGGTAATAGACTTCAGGCTGCAAGGTCATATCAAATGGCCGCAACTCGTTGCGATAGTTTTGAGTTGCGCCAAAAATTGAACAAAGAGGCTCTGATTTCTTACGCCCACGGTGGTAATTGGCCAGAAGCAATTGAACTGTTGGAATCTGAATCTAGCCTAAAAGCCAACATCACTGAGAGATTCAAACTCTACCTCCAAGTGAATGACGAAGCTGAAAGAGGTAATCTTGAGAAAGCAAGGAGTACCATTCTTGCAAATGTCGCAGAGTCAACAATAATTGAGAAGAAAAATAACGAGGGTGAGACCTATGAAGTCGAACATACAACACACTCTGTAGAGGGATTGAATCTACATTTGACATATCCATCTATTCATCGACTCCCTGAGGAACCTTACCGTGGGCGAGTTCTTGCTGCTATTAATCGGGTACAAAGGGGTAGGCGTAGGGGGGCTGATATTGAACAAGTCTTCCAAAAGGCGCTAAACCGAAAAGAATTCACTGAAATTTTTAGTGTCGCTAATCGCGCCGCTGATGAGATGGGACCAGAGCATGGTTTACTGATTTACGAACGAGCGATGAACAGTAACAAGTTCGATGTTGGGGGCCTCAAGCGACTCGCCGAAATGCAGAGAACAATGTACTCAAGAACCGAGAACGTAATTCCTGTACGTCAAAGAATTCACCTCAATAATCTCGCATTGAAGCCTTTGGTAGTAGTTGATACCAACCTTTTGGTAGATGCTTTAGCGGAAAGGATTCTTCGCGAACTTGAAATTGAACGAGAGGTGCCAATGCATCTTGATAGCAGACGAGAATTCCACAAGACTCTACTTTATCGAAGACTACAAGGCAGAATTGAAATGTTCATTCCAGCAGCTACAAGAAATGAATTAAGAAATATTGCCGCTGTTCCGGGAAGAATGAGAAAAATCTGTGGTGACAGATTAATTGATCCTAAACTATGGGATGAAAAAATTACCGAAAAATCACTTGTTGCTTTCGCTGACAGCGTAATTACGGAATACAATTCTTGGAACCCCAAAACAGGAGCGAACATCAACGAATTAGTACAGGTTAGACGACCGGAATTTGATACCTTCTTTGTTAATCTGAAAAAGGTGTACTCTGATATTACAGATTCAAAAATTAGTAGAGGGCATTCTCAAGCAAAGCGGCAAGAAATCAATGGTGAAGCACTTTACCCAGAAGCAGGTGATGTGGATATCATGTTGTTTTCAGCCTACCTTGCTGATGAGAGTTTGGAAGGTTTCGGCTCTATTCTGATAGCCTCACGTGACTCTGATTTTACTGTTCCAGCGCGGGCTTTACAAGAGAGATTCGGTTTCGTAACCGTGGATAACGCTCAGGCTCTTTCCCGCTATACCCACTAATTTTTGATTGAACACAACAAGGTTGTTCAATTAATTACTTAATGAACACTTACTTTTGAGATAAATGAATTTCAGCATGTGAAAAAAGATTGTAGCACCGGACTCAGCAACGATACTAGTGCTTGCGTTGACTGCGACTTCGGCCGCGGCCTGAACGCTGACTATTGCGTCCACTATTGCGTTCGCTATTGCGCCCACTGCTACGCCCACCGCTATTACGTCCACTATTGGATTGATGATTCGATTTCCTATTCGAGCGGTTGCTGTTAGATTTATGGTTACGAGGCTGGCGCCGACCGCGACCCTGATTCTGCTGCTTCTTAGGGGCCTTGTCACCCTTACGAGATAGAGCTTTTTCAGAGTGGAAAGGTTGGTTATCATCAACTGGGATATCCTGGCGAATTAATTCTTCAATACCGCGTAGATACTCTCCTTCGCCCTCATCACAGAAAGCAATTGCAATACCCCCTTGGCCCGCACGTCCCGTGCGCCCAATACGATGCACATAGACCTCGGGCTCATTGGGTAAATCTAGATTGATGACATGGCTGATGTCGGATACATCAATACCACGACTCGCCACATCAGTAGCAACTAGCACCTGAAGGGTACCTTTACGGAATCGCCCGAGGGATTTCTCCCGCGCACCCTGACTCTTGTTGCCATGGATTGCGAGTGCTTCGATTCCATCTTGACCGAGTTGCTTGACTATGCGATTGCAACCGTGCTTGGTGCGGCTAAACACGAGCACCTTCTCAGGTCGCTCATCCTTGATGATATGTGTCAAGAGACCGCGCTTGTCGCTCTTCATGACGAACATCAGGGATTGTTTGATTGCCTCAACGGTAGTCGCTTCAGGTGTGATTGAGACGCTTACTGGATCGTAAAGCATATCGCGAGATAATTCAACAATTGAATGCGGCATGGTGGCGCTAAACAGTAGACTCTGACGCTTCTTTGGTATCTGTGCAAGAATCTTGCGGATGTCTCGGATGAATCCCATGTCGAGCATGCGGTCCGCCTCATCAAGAACAAGGAATTGGACGTAAGATAGGTCGACATATCCCTGAGAGATGAGGTCGAGCAAGCGACCGGGGGTGGCAACAAGAATGTCGACTCCCCTGCGCAGTAACTTTTCCTGAGGACGCTGTGATACGCCACCAAACATGACCATCGAACGGATGTCAAGGTATCGTGCATAGTTCTCGATATTATCGTTAATCTGGGATGCAAGTTCACGCGTTGGACATAGCATCAGTACGCGTATGCGGCGTGGCCCCGACCATGGGTCCTCGGCCATCGCATCAAGGATTGGAAGAGCGAAGGCGGCGGTCTTTCCCGTGCCCGTCTGAGCGCAACCAAGCATGTCTTTTCCTTTGATGAGTTCTGGAATGGCTTGAGCTTGTATTGGTGTAGGAGTGACATAACCAATCTCGTCGAGAGCATCTAGCAGAGGCGGGCAGAGATTCAGAGAAGCGAAATCCATTCAAATCACTCACATATGTGCGATAATTGCATCGCCGAACTCGCTACACTTGAGCAGAGTTGCGTCATCCATCAACCGCTCAAAATCGTAGGTTACCGTTTTGGCAGATATTGCCCCTTCCATGCCCTTCACTATTAGGTCGGCGGCCTCATCCCAACCCATGTATCTCAACATCATTTCAGCAGAAAGAATTAGTGAACCGGGATTCACTTTATCTTGACCAGTATACTTTGGAGCGGTTCCGTGTGTTGCCTCAAAAATTGCAATACCTGTGTCGTAATTGATATTCGCTCCTGGAGCGATTCCAATCCCTCCTACTTGCGCTGCTAGTGCATCTGAAATATAATCGCCATTGAGATTCATCGTTGTCAAAACAGTATATTCGCGCGGACGCGTCAATACCTGCTGTAACATTGCATCTGCAATTACATCCTTGATGATGATTTCATTCCCTGTATTTGGGTTATTCATAGTGCACCAAGGCCCACCATCTAACAAAGTAGCACCAAACTCATCTTGAGCGAGTTGGTAACCCCAATCACGGAATCCACCTTCTGTAAATTTCATTATATTCCCCTTGTGAACTAGAGTTACGCTTGGTAAATCCTGTTCAATAGCATACTGAATTGCTGCTCTAACGATTCTCGCAGTGCCTTCTTTACTGATTGGTTTGATACCAATACCTGATGTATCTGGGAAACGAATTTTGGTGACGCCCATCTCATTTTGTAAAAAGTCAATCACTTTTCGAACCTCGTCACTACCTGCTTCCCATTCGATACCAGCATAGACATCTTCACTATTTTCTCTGAAAATAATCATATCAACCGCACCTGGGTCTTTGACCGGGCTTGGAGTTCCTTGATACCACCTTACGGGGCGTACACAAGCAAAGAGGTCTAATTGCTGACGCAAAGCAACGTTGAGACTACGGATACCACCGCCAACAGGTGTTGTAAGTGGTCCCTTGATTGAAACAAGCCCTGTTCTCATAGCAGATTTGGTTTCTTCCGGAAGCCATTCACCTGTTGCATTGAATGCCTTTTGACCTGCTAAAACTTCTTGCCATTCTATCTCTCGTTGGCCACCATAGGCCTTCAAAATTGAGGAATCTACGACTTTACACATCACCGGAGTGATGTCAATACCTATTCCATCACCCTCAATGAAATTGATGACTGGATTGTTGGGCACAATCAAATTGCCACCCACCAATGTGATAGGGCTACCAGAGGTCATTATTTTGGCCGACCCGCCCCCCCTTCATCAATGCAATGGGTAAGGATAGTACCCAATAGCAAACATATTCGCTAAGGCACTGCTCCGGAAAACATGGATTCATTGGTAGAATGGAATGGAGGAAAGAGTTTGACATGTACCGACAAACAAGGGATGACGATGGACTTGGCGTGGGGTGGAGAAGGTGTATCTCCTGTCACTGCAACGCTACACTCTTGTGGTGCTTGTAGTTTAATTGACGTGGTTGTGGGCTTGAAAAACCGTGAAGTGGCAAGCGCCTCGGTTAGCCTAGACTTAGAACGTTCAGATACAAACCCCAAAGTGTTCACCAAGATCCACATGGTTTACCGAGTTAGTGGAGATGATTTACCAGAAAAATTGGTTAATCGCCTTGTACAACAAAGTCATAAAAAATATTGCACAATTTCGAATATGATTAAGCACACCGCTGAAATCACCTGGGAAGCAATAGTAGAGTGATTACTCATCTTGGTCAATAAGACCAATCGTTTTTGCTACTGGAACAAGTAGTGCTGGTACTCTAGCAATTTCTCCAGCCTCTTCACCCTCAAGCCAAACACCCTCTGCGTACGGCCTACCTAAGCCAAGTTGGCTCATCCAAGAATGACTTGCAAGCCATCTCTCTCTTGAGAGCCCGGATTGCATAGCTGCTTTACCCATGGCTTTGGACACATCATAACTTGCTGGATCGTCTAAGAAAGTAAGAGTCCCCACCCATGCGGCTAATGCTTGGTCCCCGCAACCAAAACCTGCTCTTGTTAAGTCATAGACTACATCTTCCTCAAAACGAGATTCGATTTCTGCTCGGTCTGAATTTGACAATCCAATCATATTCTGCATAGCATCAAGAAGTCTGATGCTGTGTAAAGAAAGTGCGCCGTCACTACACCATGCTAATTCTAGTGCGTGCCAAAAAGGTGTGTTTTCTGCTTTCATGAAGAGCGCTCCAACATACTTTGAAGCATCTCGAGGTGTTGTTCAAAAGTGATTCCTAATTCTTCACGCTTACGAGCCAATAACTTTGCTTCTGCGGGGTCAAGGATACCGTCAATCCAACATGTTGACATCAACATTTCATAGGCTACATTCGGTGCTGTTGCTGGTTGTTCATCTTCTTCTGGTGCTTCATCAATTTCTTCTTCAACATCTGGTGCTTCGGCTTCCTGTTCTTCAACAACATCTTCAACAACATCTTCAACAACCTCGCCATCTAAATTAAGGGACGCGTCAGAGGCTAGGAATCCATCACCATCAACCAGATCCTCTTCCTCTTCATCATCATCATCCATGAATTGCGATAAAGGGTCATTACTAGCAACAGCATTGCCACCAAATGAACCACCACCACCACTGGCAACACCAAGTTCTGCGAATGGGTCTATTTCCCCATTGTCTGCTTCTTCACCTACTAGGCCATTCAATTCATCTGCTAATGAACCCGCAGAGGGGAGTGTGTCGTTGTCCATTGCTTCGCGTATGCGCTCGCGAGAGCGATGTAATACAGCATCTCTACGGCCGCCCCAGTCGCCACCATCTCGATGATTATCGATGTGTGACATCGCCGCTTCATGGTCTTCTGAATCACATTCAAGGGTTTCTTGAACCTGTGAAATCAAGCCCTCATCAATTCCATCTTCGGACTCAACGCTAAGAATCATCGCAGCGTGGAGTATCTGTTCTGGTGCAAGCATTTGAATCAACCATGTCTAACAGCCGGTTACCGACTAATAGCATCTGCTAGGGCGCCTCCTTCAAATGCGTTCCCGTTAACCGTCCATCGGCATATTATCGAATTTTTTTGTTTAAAGAAGAAATATAGGTGGGTTTTTATTCAATAATTAAGGACAAAACCATCACTTAAGCCCAAAGGGATTCGCCTACGCTGGTCAAAATGTTCAGTTTCGGATGTAGATAAATTTCGCCTTCAACTATGCTATACATCTCCACAACTTTGCTAACTATTAAGAACCCTCTCGCAGGGCAAAAGAATCCCGCTCGCACAATGTGGACACCAACCAAGTGATGGCCTTGTCGAGAAAGGGAAATTTAGACCGGAGGATGGGAAATGCAAACATCAGCGAAAGAATCTGTAAACGCTGGCGATGCTGAAAGCGGTTTGGTTGTTGAGCGTAGATTTACCTCACCGAACAAATCTGTTCGAGAACAATTTGAATGGTCTACAACTGATATTGATTTGAAAGATGCGAAAGGTAACACCGTTCGGAAAATTGAAAATGTCGAATTTCCAACGGGATTTGATGGAGTCCCGGGTAAAGTTGCAGCAGACAAATATCTACGAAAGGTTGTCCCTGGGATGGACCATCTCGTAAAAATCCCTGAAGAAGGTGTCCCTGAATGGTTATGGCGTTCAAAACCTGATGAGGAAAAGAAGGCAAAAGCCAAGAATTGGATTGGGAAGGAAACTTCGGGCTGGCAACTTTTCCACCGATTGGCGGGGTGCTGGACATATTGGGGATGGAAGCATGGTTACTTTGCTAGCGAAACCGATGCTAACTCATACTATGATGAAATGTGCTTCTTATTGGCTAGTCAACGCTCGGCACCCAATAGCCCACAGTGGTTCAATACTGGATTACACTGGGCATATGGGATAGAAGGACCGGCCCAAGGCCACTGGTATGTTGATCCGGTGACGGCAGAGGATTGTAGATCCGTGAACGCCTATGAAAGGCCTCAACCTCATGCTTGCTTCATTCAAAGTATCCAAGATAGATTGGTGGGCGAAGGGGGGATTACAGACCTAGTTGCCCGCGAAGCGTTATTGTTCAAATTCGGTTCTGGCACTGGTAGTAACTTCAGTAACATCAGAGGTGACGGTGAGCCGCTTTCTGGTGGTGGGCAATCAAGTGGTCTGCTTTCATTCTTGATGATTTTAGATAAAGCCGCTGGAGCGATTAAGTCTGGTGGAACAACTCGCCGTGCGGCAAAAATGGTCACCCTTGATCTTGACCACCCAGATATTCAACAATACGTAAACTGGAAAATGAAGGAAGAAGAAAAAGTTTCAGCCTTGATTGCTGGTGCAGCAGCTTTACAGAAAAATGCAAACAACATAATGAATGCAATCAATAATTTTGATGGTGACACAAGTAAAAGCACTGAAATTACTGAAAACATTGAGTTAGCCAAAGCGGTCAAGCGAGCAGTCAATGCAAGTATTGCTCAACCACACATCAAGCGAATCATTGACCTAGCAAAGCAAGGCCACACTTCAATGAAATTTGAACAGTTTGATGCAGATTGGCAGGGCCAAGGGTACCTCACTGTTTCTGGACAAAACAGCAACAATTCCGTTAGAGTTCCTAACCAATTTATGGAAGCCGTTGAAACAGGAAAAGATTGGAACCTCTATTGGCGCACCGAAAAGGGTGCTGCTGAAGAAGAAGGTAGAGAAGCAGTGCCGTGTAAAACAATGCCAGCCCAAGATTTGTGGGATGAGGTGTCTCACGCCGCATGGTCATGTGCTGACCCAGGTGTTCAATTTGACACTACCATCAACGATTGGCACACCTGTCCTGATAGTGGGAGAATCAACGGTTCTAATCCATGTAGTGAGTACATGTTTTTGGATAACACCGCGTGTAATTTGGCTAGTATCAATCTGCTGCACTTCTACGACAAAGAAAGAGGTGTTTTCAACGTTGATGAGTATGTTCACACTATTCGACTTTGGACTGCTACTCTCGAAGTATCAGTACTTATGGCTCAATTCCCTTCACAGGAAATATCTCGGCTCTCTTATGATACACGAACTCTTGGACTTGGATACTGTAACATCGGCTCGCTCTTGATGCACATGGGTATTCCTTACGATGACCCACGTGGTTACGCAATCTGTGGTGCACTTACTTCCATCATGACTGGTGAAACATACAAGACATCTGCAGAGATGTCATCTTTCCTTGGTCCCTTCAATCTCTATGATGAGAATCGTGACTCTATGCTCAGAGTAATGCGCAATCATCGCCGCGCAGCCTACGATGTAGCGCCAGAAGAATATGAAAATCTTTCAGTTAACCCAATGGGAATTGATGCAAAGCAATGCCCCAAAGATTTGTTGGATGCTGCTAAATCTGCATGGGACCAAGCAGTAATGATGGGCGAGGAACATGGTTATCGAAACGCTCAGACAACAGTGATTGCGCCAACTGGTACAATTGGATTGGTTATGGGTGCAGATACCACTGGCGTTGAGCCAATGTTTTCTATCGTTCAATACAAAACACTCGCTGGCGGTGGTACCCTCCGAATCCCAGCAACTGGGCTTCAGTCTGGTCTTTCCAATTTAGGTTACAAAAATCGAGAAATTGATGATATCATCAACTATGTAATGGGAACAGGTACATTTTCAGGGTGTCCAACCATTAACACAGGATCTCTTGTTGAGAAAGGTTTCACAGAAGAAGAATTCGCTAAAATGGATAACTCATTCAAAGACGTGTTTGATGTACGAAGTTTAGCCTCACCAAATGTATTGGGTGAAGATTTCTGCAAGGAGTCTCTTGGTCTAACAGAAAAGCAATTGAATGACCCATTCGTTGATGTCCTTGGCCTACTTGGCTATTCTTCAGCCGATATCTCAACTGCGAATGATTACTTGTTTGGAAAAGCAACCATTGAAGGCGCACCATACCTCAAAGATGAGCATTTGCCGGTATTTGACTGCGCTCAACCTTGTGGTGCTTATGGAAAACGTTTCATTCGCTGGGAAGCCCATGTTGACATGATGGCGGCTGCTCAACCATTCATCTCAGGTGCGATTTCAAAAACCATCAATATGCCACCTGATGTCACTATTGATGATGTCCAAGAAGCATACATGCGAAGTTGGAAGACTGGGAACAAAGCGTGTGCACTCTATCGTGATGGAAGCAAATTATCTCAACCCTTGATGTCCTCTTTGATACCACCTTCAATGGGAATTGAAGAGGAAGAAGAGGAGGAAGTTTCTGTTGTCATCAAGAAGGTTGCAGAAAGACTACCTATGCCGGCACCACAAGCTCAAATGGTAGCGGAAACTATCACACAAGGATACGTTGCAGCCCGCAGACCACTACCTGATAGTCGTGGTTCGTACACAATGAAAGCAAGAGTCGGTGGGCATACTGTTTACTTGACATCAAGCACCTATGATGATGGGAAAGTTGGTGAAATCATGATTACCACCTCAAAGGAAGGGGCTGCCTGGCGCTCAATGCTCAATCAGTTTGCAATCGCTGTTTCAATCGGATTACAATATGGTGTACCTCTAGAGGCCTTTGTCAAGTCATTCACCTTCCAAAAATTCGAACCTAGTGGAATGGTTCAGGGTGGAAGTAACCGAGTCAAGATGGCAACAAGCATACCGGACTATCTATTCCGAGAATTGGCTATCCAATATCTAGGAAGAGATGATTTGGCTCAAGTTTCAGAAGAAGATCTTGATGCAATGTCAATCAGCCGACCAGAATCAACCCCTGATGGAGTGGTCAGACATGAAGGTGGAAAGCGAGACATTCAACTTACCCTTGATGTTACTGAAACTATTGAACAAAAAAGGATGAGAGTCGCTAAAGAACAAGGGTTCACTGGTGACATTTGTGCAACATGTGGTGGCAGTAGAATGCAACGCAGTGGAACTTGCCTCAAGTGTGCTGAGTGTGGCTCAACTACTGGTTGTTCGTGACCAGCGCCCACTTTTCTTATTCGGGAACTTGAGGGACAAGGACTCTTGCGGGGTGGCAATTAATCCAGCGCATTGTTAACTCACGAAGTTGGTTTGATTTGAAAGAATGCTGACGATGAAGCCCATGTCCAGTCGCCTTGCTAAAAACACCATCAAGCCCAGCACTAATTGCCATTCTTGTAATTGCAATCTTTGCAGCTCTGACAACATTTGCTGCGTATAGCCGGCTTGCTTCATCTTCAAATTTAATTCCTAAATTACGTGCTAAATCACCTTGTGTAACGCCACCTTCTTCTTGTACAATCATCCCTATAATTATGAATTGGTCTCGTACGTGTCTATCCCATCTCCGGAAGTCTCCTGAATGTTCATCTGAACCGGCTGCAAATTTATCTGAAAGTGTTTCAAGCCAAGATTTGTTAGTTCCTTTGAAACGGTTAATATTGAAACTCTCACACATTGTATCGTCTAATTTTGTAATAGAGGAAAATTCTAGAAGCCCTTCAAATCGTTCACTCTTCCATTCATCAAGAAGCCAGTATTCTAACCTCCGGCTTGCTTTTGGATTGTGACCTGTTGCTCTGTTAACGCCTTGACGAAGTAAGTCAGGCGCAACCTGGCGAAAAGAATCTGGGTCCTCCTTCGCCCAAGTAGAGAATGCTTCTGTAAGTCTCTGGATTCTCTTTTTTTCTAAAGGATCCTGCTTTGATATCTGCTCGCTACTAGTCATGCAATCACCATTAAGGGTATATCTTGATATTACCCAGCACTATTTTAATGATATTGTATGATGCACATGAATACTTCATGTTGGTTCTAAATGCGGATTAAGCCATTTCTTTACGCCATTTCCATAAAATCTCTATTTCTGACTCAATATCAAAAGATTCCCCAACTGTTCCAGCTCGCTCAAGTCTTGATTTGATAACTTCAATGAATTCTTCATCAACTGGTTCACCAACTATTCGCTCAGCGAATTGGGCAATACTGATGCCCGCCCCGGTAGCAATAGCGTGCTCTACACGACGTTTCTCATCATCATCTTCAGGGGGCCTTACGAATCGACTCAAACTTCCACCTCCGCTACCCAGGGTGATACACCCATCTCAACATGTTGAACTAACTCGTCACTCCAGTGACTCAATGGTCCACTTTCTGCAAGTGGTTCAGCAGCAGGTTGTTCACTCCATACTGACTCTTTCATCTGAGCGCGTCCAAGAACGATGGCCTTGCGAATAATTTTAGCAACGCTTGCTACTGCCAATGTTTGGCGGTCTGTAAAACTCCAGTATGAATTACCTCTTGGATGTGTATGTGTCCAAATTTGGAATGGAATTGTTGCACCTTTTGGTGGGTTCAACCCAACTCGTGATATTGTACCCCAATCAATGAAGCATAATCCTTCAGCATCAACCAACATGCTGACTTCCATCCCAACAGTCTCACTGATGGAATAGAACCATGGCCAATGATTATTGACACCCAAATAGGCCATCGTTTCTCTCACTTCATCTGACCAAACGTCACCTTGCTCAAGAGCTGCTTCCACTACATCGAGTGGGTGTAGTACAGGGGCTACTGGTGGTTTTGCTTCAGACATTACTCATCACCTCCAGCAATAAGTTCAGGAACTTCTGGGAACTCTAACTCTCCGAATGTTAGAGAATACATGCGGGAAGGAGTTGGGCGGAAAGGTAGGCCGCTAAGTTCGCGAAGATTCTGAACCAACCATTGCGCACCGTGAGCAGCAGCAAGGGCGTAACCCATCTGTACGTTTCCAGCCTTTATTGAACCAGGTATCTGGCAAGAAGCAGGGGCTTGGTCAAGAGGAGTCATCGTCTCAACTAGATTGGAGTCGCTCTGGTAATCAAGAGCAATCATTCCGTCTCCGCCACATCTCAAATCTAGCCAGCGCTCAGAGCTGTTGTGGACAAGTGCTCTTGCTGCAGGCCTGTCAACAGCAACCACAACAACGTCATAACCATCAAGTTGTGATACTCTCAGTAATTTCTCACCTATTGGTTTTAGAGTCAACGCATGGGATAGGAATGGCGCTAATCGCTCTGCAGAGGAATTGACTTTGAGGCGACCAACCATCCTTGGGTCGTGTCTTTGGTGTGCAAGATTGCCGACCTCAACTCTATCATCATCCATTAGGTGAATTTGGACTCCACCTATTCTACTCGCTATGTCTCCTGCAGTAAGTGCGGGAATCAGCAAATCAAGCAGTTGGCTCCCAATGCCGCCTGCGCCTACTATCAGTACTTTTCTTGTTTGTTTTCTATTCATTTTCTTCCTCTCCTTTGTCTATTGCCATGGCCCAACATCTGACCTTGATTGATGACCTCTCTTAAACTAAGCAACATTAACGCCACCCCTTCTGAAATAGGTCGACAACGTTTGCCAACTGTTTTATTTCTCTAGCAGTTTTTACATCGTTTGCAAGTCCTAAAGCAAGACCTGCGATTCTATCACCCAACGGTAAGGCCTTATCACTCGAATGAATACAAACACCACGGGCACTATCAGGTAAATGTTGCTCATCGGGTTTTTGAGGTATGTTCAATACAATCGCCTCTGGATCTTCATGAAGATAAGAACTACTTGATAGAAGATATTCGGCCCCACTTTCTCCTTGGATAATTATACCATCTGGTGTTGCTCTCATTACTAATGAAGATTCCACTATCCCTCTCAACAATTGAAAACTTTTCTTTCGTGGCTCTTCCCATGTCTGGGTCTTAAAATAATATCTCCAGTCCACGGTCTCTACTATAATCCCGGCCTTCAATCTCCACAATGGCTCTTGTCCTAGTTGCTCCTGTAATATTTCACCAAGTACTTGCTGGAGTATCATGCTCTTTGGAAAAGCCCTAGTCCAACATTTTTCGAGCTGAGTACCCCCTCCAGTATCCACTACAAAAGGATGTGATTCCAAAGCATGTTTCCATATTGCCCACACTTCAGAAGAACTTGTCTGATGGTTCATTGTACACCCAACATACCAACGCACACAATCTTCAGATAATCCATCATCGTCTAGCGGAAGATGTCTATGTTTTCCTTCCAGTAACTGATAATCCCATTCATTGAATTTTTTTGGCAGAAAATCTTCATTGGCATCCGAATCTTCGGTTGTATAGAATATCGTTCCACCGAAGTAACATCTCTCAATCCTTAGAATCTTGATGCCTGGGTGATTTCTGATTTGTTCGCATGCAACTTCTAATGACAGGTCGCGATATCCTGTAGGATAATCAGAAGGCATTATCTGTTGAATCGCCTCCACCCATTCGGCGTCATTATTGGGTGGCCTGATTGGTTCGACATCGTCAAGAATATCGCGTTCTTCTAATATCATTTCCCGAGCCCACGGTGTCAGATTTTCTAACTCATATTTCTCTCGGTCAGAGTAAGGTGCACACACAGCACAATACCCTTTGATATTGACATCGCTAGGTAAATCACAACCTATGCAATTCGCTTTTATTGTTATTTCACTCATCTCAGCGCCACCCATTGCAGTCATGTAACTCCCATTGGCCGCCCCTTAGGGCCCGTACTGATGGAGAATCGACGAGCATCCAAACACCTTCCGTTATACTATCATCCTGCTGCACATAGATTGGTCCACCGCATTCTTCACAGTCCCTAGAGTAATGGATACAATCCCAGCCTCCTACAAGTCCTGGGGTCAATTGCAGCGTAGTATTGTTCTCAGCCATCTCAGGCCAGTTTGCCTCTGTTATATCTGCAGCATCTACTAAACGCCCACCCATGAATATCCAGTGATCTGTGTTCTGTTTAACCAGCTTAAGCGTCTCTGGCTTGGTCATCATCATTGCTACGTGTCCTGTTTCATTGGCCAGTTCGACCAGTACTTTCGGTTCCGTTTCTTTTTTCATATTTTCATTTCCATTTTTATCATTCATATTTTCACTTCCATTTTTTGGAGTCTTGCAACTCTACGGGCATCGTACGCGCGCCAGCCTAGCGCGTTAGTCTCGTTTGTTGGCGCACCGGCGTTTTTCGGCGGTGCGTGTAAAATTTAGTCGTCATAGTGGTACAGGTCGTCCTGTACACACTCTCTCTCCTCCAACCTACGGTTGGAGAGAGAGTGTGTTCTTCAGAGAATATCTAGGGGCCGTCGATACGGTGGCTTTCCCACCTTGGCTTCCCTGTAAATACAGTGTTTGTGATACTATATCAACGATTTGGAACCATGTGATACATCTCTTTGTTTTAGTTTTTATCAGTAGCGATAATGACAGTGTCTTTAACTCAACATATCAAGACCTCTATTCATGAATAAGCCTCTGAGTATTCCTTTTTGTCATCAATTGATTCAAAATTCGGAGAAATTCCTCGGGCCTTACACACTTCTTTAACGGCACACTTCAAATCATAACTTGTCACCTTATTACGACCTTTTATGCGGCACCTAATCCAAGCAGAACGAGCGACTTCATGGCACCAAGCCGCGGTTAATCCTTCAGTTTGTTTTGATACCAAAGTCAAATCCACTGAAGATTCTACCCCTAATATGTCTAGTGCTTTTTGTATTATACCTTGTCTAATATAGCGGGATGGATTACCCACTTCAATTATCCTATCGAAACGACCTGGGCGATCAGAAATTGCCCAATCTATTCGACCCAAATGATTAGTTGTAGCTACAACAACAACCCCATTATTTGTTCCGATACCATCCATTTCTTGCAATATGACTGACAATAATGGATGGTCAGCAACGGCTCTAGTCAACCCACCTACTGAATCAATATCTTCTACCACCATTAGAGTGGGGCTTAATCTTCGAGCCATTTCAAACATATATTTTAGGTGGCCTGAGTTTGATAATGTATCCCCTGCAACAACTATTCTAGTTAAATTATCCAATTTACCCATCAAATATTTTGCGCACATTGTTTTCCCAGTGCCTGGTGGACCTGCTAAAATTAATCCACGTGAATCTGGAAGGCCCATTGATTTGAGCTCTGACATTAGTGGAATATAATCAATAATATATCGATGTAAAGCATCTTCCATTTCTGAATCTAATACAATTCTTTCTGTATCAATATCTGCGGGACTAAAAAAATTAAAACATGTGTCAAAGGCAGCCCCTTTTAGACAGCCATAGTTATAGAAATATTGTTCAAACCCATCTAACCATTTTGTACCGATTTCATCGGATGATGTAGTAGTATTCAAAACATGGTCCCCATAATCATCTCTCCTAATGCTCACTATAATCGGCTCATCATAATAATGAAAGAAAATGGTACCTTCAACCAATGTCCTCAAGCGTTTATCATGAGAAATAAACTCTTCACTATATATTGGATCTACTTCCATTGCATAATCATCAAAATTCTTAATTATTATCGGATTTGATTTATTTCCTTCTTCAATATAACTAATACAACTAGTCATCATTTTTGTTAATAATAAGAGTGGATATGAGCGGGATGTATGTGATGAATGTTCAAAATCACCAAAATGTTCCCTCTTTAATCTCAAGAAATCGGGGGGTGGTCCGAGATTCTTGTCTTCATACATTTTCAAAGCTAACATGTACTTATTTAATGCCTCAAATAAGTCAATTTCTAGTTGGCCACCGGGATTGAATTCAAAATTAATTGTAGTTTTATTATCGCCATCCTGACCATCCATCAAGATGTTGGGGTGGGTGCTCATATTCGTCGCCCCCCCTACAAGCCCAGGACTCAACTGCAGTGTTGTTTCGTTCTTAGCCATATTATCCCAGTCTGCTTTAACCATAGTTGCTGCATCTACTAAACGGCCATCCATAAAGATCCAGTGGTCTGACTTCTGCTCAATTAACTCAAGCGTCTCTGACTGGGTCATTATCATTTCACTGTGCCCAAATTGGTCTGCAATTTGTACACATATTTTCGGTTCTGTTTCATTTTTCATTTTATCACTTCCATTTTCCACTTGTTGTTCCCCCACTATGCTGTACTCGAATAGGCCCCATTTTGATATTCATCAATGAGATCTTGATCGCATTCATAGCATATATCCCAATACTTGATTCCCCTATTTTCTCCACACATTCCACACTGTTCCATTATATCATTTCTCCTACATTGGTACTCCGCCATAGCCTTGCTGTTAGAAAATTAAGGGCTGATTTGAGGCGGAGCCCAATGAGATCAAATTTTTATTCTGATAAATTTTTACGATTTTCAACCAATCATGTAAATCGCTTCATCGATATTTATTATATCTTCAAATTCCTTTTGTGCCATTATTTCCATTTGCAGGGGAGCGGCGGAAAGTGTTGCACCAGCCATCTCAGCCCGCATACGCATCATTGGTTGATGAATTGGGCTACCTTTTGGGAGGTGAATTTGTTTGAAAGAGGAAATTACTGATTTACGAAGCATCTCAATATTCGCTGCATGGCAACCATATGAATCATGAATTATTGATAGAGGGATGTTCGGTTCCTCCTCGTGCATATTCAAAATAGAAAGTTGGAGATGAGCCGCATCTAATGAATGCACAAAGTTAGGGGGGCCCCCTTTCTCCCCATCTTTACCACGATACAAGTTATCATCGGTGAAACACATTGTAATTTTCTGACTCCAATAATGAGGTGGTGAGAATTGATTTGCTGCTGCGATTTTTGCTTCTTCCATAATGCCTTTGTGATTTTTTACTTTGAATTTTATTATAGGGGTTTCCCACTTTATGGCATACTTAGGATCAATCGAGTCCTTTGGGCTATTATCCCCCAGTTTATCCTTTACGATGCTTTTAATTTCTTTTTGGATAGCATCATAATGGGGGGCGACTTGGCCTAAAGCCGCCATACAATCAATCAATATTGTTCTAGCTAAATCAAGTTCGTTGATTTCGTCCCATTTTTCTTTGCCAAATCTTTTGTTATTTACTACAACTTCCTGTAATTTTTTCATCAAACCAGATACATTTTCATACTTTCTAGTTTCTTGATTCCATTCTTCTTTCCCTGTTTCTTTCAAAAAATCTTTTGCATCGGGATAGCCGCCATAAGCAACTGCTAATAATGGAGTTTTTACAACTGATCTTCTGCACAACAGACTATTTACTTGAGGGTCCGTAATAATATCAATGTATTTGTGGTTTTCACCAGATTTTTGTTTATTTCTCCAAATAATATCTAATTGTTCTGCAACTTTTGTATAGACATCTTCGGGTTCATCCGTATTAACCTTAGCAGTTAAATTAGCCGCTTTCGCTAATTTCCGATCTTGTGCCATCATGGCTGTATGTTGTAACCAATTACTAGATGCATCTTGCTGAACTGGCATTCGGGATTCGCGGTGTTTAATCACGTGTGAATAATCTAATGCTGCTGCTAAACGACGGAATGTAGTTGCGCCAGCACCAAGACCGCTTCCATTGCCACTAATATCCCACCAAACAGGCTTGCCTGTCGGTCCTTTCTTAGGGTCCACATATTCTTTATTGGGGTGCTTTGCGATATCAATAATATCATCCTCATTTTTATCGAGCCATTTAATTCGATCTGCGAAACTAGCTTTCTTATTCGCTTGACCTTTCCCGAAATCTACTCCGTTAAACAATTCTACTAAGTAAACTTTTAACCAATTTAATGCCTTTTCATCTACTGGAAAATATTCAGAAAATTGTATTAAGCCGCGGGACAAATCATTGCCAATTGGTGAAATCACAGTGGATACGGAATACATTCTGCCACGCCAATCAAAACACCAAGGGTGCCAAAAATATGAACCATCTTCTCTATCACATAATTCTCTAGCCCAATTCATTGCTTTATCATCTTGCCAACGAAGTTCTTCCAATCCCGTTTCTTTTTCCAACATATTCGGTCCTAGATATTTTTCTGCCTGCTCTAATACACTTTCATTAATGCACCATTTGGTTTTTTGTAATATATTAAGGGCATCAATAGCACATTGAGAGGGGCCTGTATATTTTGAAGCGGGGGGACGAAGAAATGTTTTTTGAAGGGGTTCAAAAAGATACCCCCCTGGTTTATTTACTCTATGGGACAATGGTTTACATAACATATATCTTCGAGAAGCCCCTGTGATTTTATTGATTATATGATTCATTTCTTTTTCAATGTGATCCGGCCATTTATCTAGGATAAATTCAATTGATATATTCTTGTTTGATGCGCCCCCAGATAATTTTTCATACTTTGCGTTTCTTATCTTAATTATTCCTAATAAACGCAATAAAGAACATAACGTCCATGCGATTACCATTGGCTTGTTTTTTTGAATTTCTGATTCATCAGGTGCAGCTCTATGGAGTATAAGATTAGGTTTGTAAGAAGGGTTAATTTTCGAGCCGAAACGCTTACTAGTATTACTTATGACTTTACTCGCACGAGCAACATTATCTTTTCCAATTACTTTACAATTATCATCTACTTCAGCATTAAGTGAATCGATTATTGAAAATAATATTTGATTAGCGGCTTCCTTGAACCCTATTTTATCTCTACAAAGCGGATACCACTCTTTTGTGCCACCAAAATTGCCGTAAGGTAATGGGCACCAACTTGCAACTGTCGTATCCTTGGGTTCAAAAATCAAACAATAACGTAAATTATTGGAATTAGGGACTTCTTGAGAGAATTGTACTAATTTTTCATTTAGAGGTGTTTCACCCCATTCCATTCTTCTTCGCCTTTTCTCCTCCTTCACCCTGCCCTTATCATTATCCCTCCAATCAATACCTACTGTAATGCTTACCATGTTTTTACTATCTACTAATTTTCCTGGTGTGTGTTGACATATTTTCCCAGTTTCATTCGCCGGAGAAAAAATAATGATTTCACCTGATTCGACAAAATGGAGGGCTTGGTCTAAATTTTTCCCATTGAGTTTTTCACCCATCTCTTTGTATCTATCTTTTGAATGGGGCAATTCCTCCAGTAACCCTACAAGTGGACTTGTAAATTCTTCAGGGATTATCCAATTTGAACCAAATGTGGGGCGCTCACCAAGTACAATTGATTCTAACTTTTCTTGTTCATTTTTTCTACATTCATCGAATGATAAACCCTCAATATTTGAAGCTTTTTTATCCCCAACCATGTCAGCCACAACACCCCACCACTAAGGTGGTTTTGAAGATAGCGGGAAATTTGAACTCTATTGGGAGACACAAGTCTCCCTAAAATTAAAAAAATGATATTGAACGATTCGGATATACTGAAAAAATAATTTTCAGCCATGTGTATATAGATACCTTTGGAGTAGATTTGATAGATTTCGGCGCAAGGCGTCAAACTTACAACATCTAGAGAGGTATAAGATTAGCATTCAGTCACAAAATAGTAAGGGCATATCGCCCGATAATGAACGAGTCGTCCTATACATTCACATGAATATGAGGCAAACGTTTGGCTATACTAGAGTCACTGCGAATAACTCAACCTCTGAATAATGTAAATCATTTCTTTTTGAGTTTAGGGAATACCTACGTCTCCTGAAAGGAGAAAAATAAATGAAGAAAATAAGTGAAAGAAGAATAACGAATGCTGCACTTTTGAAGTTCTTACAAGAACTTGGAACAGATACTGGAGATGAACTGAAAGAAGTACTAAGGAAGGAATTTTCTTACGAGATAGAATGGGCTGTTTATCATCGAATATCTGATCAGGAACGGACGGAAGAATTACCAGACAAAATACGTAAATCATTGCGTCATAAATGGGATGGCAATGATTGTCCTGTTTGCGGGAGCCATATGTATTTTGAAATTTCTGAAAAGCATGTTGTTGAAATTGAACACATCATTGAACGGGCATTAGGTGGGAAAAATGAATCGTCTAACTTAATCTCTTGTTGCCATAATTGTAATAGTGCACTAGGTGAAACTTTTAATCAATATGTAATTCAAGCAAGAGAGCGTCGAAATATCTCCGACCAGATGTGGATGCGCTTAATTGGGGATTGGGTTATATTCAAACAGTTATTATATTGGGATCGAGATTTAGCGTTTTGGCTCTTTGAGAACTTTCATCTTCAATTTAATCACTACACCAATAGCCCGATAAAATGGAATGAGAAATCTGGGAATTTTGATGGGTTAATTCATCGCACTAAAATTGCTGAAAGGTTTGAAAAGGTAATCAAGGAATTGGATAAACGGATTTCCCGTAAACAATTCGAAATGCAAAATGGACCATCGCCAAAACCCAGAGACATGAGTGCTTCTGCAAGACAATACCGACTACGCTTGAGACACCATATGCGCGGAATAATGTCATGAAACAACCCTTTCAAAATATACAGTAATCTATGAAAGGGAAATTGGTTCTCGGAGATATATGCCCGATTCGGCACTTCAGACTTTTGAAGAAATTGGCCGAATACCTGGTCGTATCCTGAGATACTTACTTTCAGACAATGACACTGAATTAGTTGACATAAACACTTCATTCGATGAAAGACTACGATTGATTAAACGAGAAGAGAAATTAATTTGCATCCGCGCTGGAATATATGGTGTC
>DUDF01000049.1:4250-5153 GCA_012959435.1 Candidatus Poseidoniales archaeon | reverse complement strand
AGATCTACTCGTAGACATCACAGGCTTGGTAGAATACTGGATAGATGGTACATGGGATAACTATGGAGTAGGAGTGTTGCTCTCTTCGAGTCACGAAGTTGCTTCAGGTTCTCTGTATACTAAGAAATTCTTTTGCAGAGGCAGTCAATACTTTTATAAACGCCCGGTTATCGAAGCTCGCTGGAATTCAGCAGACAAGGATGATCGCGCAAACTTCTTTTACAGTAGCTCGCTTGCAGATGCCGATGACAACTTGAATACAGTATATCTATACAACTATGTCCGCGGTCGACTCAAAGATCTACCACAAGTTAGTGCTTCGCATGGTGAAGCCGGCGGAACTGGTAGTGTATATATTCATCTATACTCAGGTTCAGCAGACAACACAAAGCCAGATACAAACTCGGTTATTCAAGTGTCCCTGAACGACTCCATGCTGACCGCTACAGCCGCAACCGGGGGCTGGGTCTCAACAGGAGTTTACAGTGCCTCTGTATGCCTTACAAGCGCAGTACCACCCGTCGAAAAGCTGTTCGACGTTTGGCATACCGGAGAAGTTGATAGTACTCAGTGGCATACCGGTTCAATTTACCCGGAGCTATTGGAAGCAATGTCTTATAATCCAACTCCAACTCACGTAACTAAGGTTACAAATCTTAAAGCAATTTATCATCCAGACGAAACTGCTCGCTTTCGACTTTTCGTTCGCGAAAAAGGGTGGAGTCCATCTATTTATTCTAAGGCAACTGCCACAATTCCAAACTTGAGTATTGACAGCGGTTCATACAAGATTTATAGAATTGCAGATGATTACGAGGTTATTCCTCATGGCACGGGCAGCACCATGGAAACACAGCTATCGTTCGATGTGTCGGGCAACTACTTTGATTTGGATATGGAACT
>DUDF01000049.1:0-4236 GCA_012959435.1 Candidatus Poseidoniales archaeon | reverse complement strand
GTACGGGTATGCGGTCCAATTTGCATATTACAACGGCGCACTTAGCTCTTATGTGGAGCAACCAGAGGCGTTCAAGTTCAGAGTAGAGAAACATGAGTCTTAAAGATTTATTTGAGAGTACGAAAGTAACGAAATCTGGTAGCGCTAGCGAAACAGCTTATGAAGTTGAGTCGGAAGCGTACACGGAGGCGTTTACCGTTGACAAAGAAACCTTTGTTCCGCCAGTAGATTTTGCAACAGCTTCGAACTTCGCAAGATACGGCTCCGCTGCTCGATATTACGAAGACAGCATTACACGTGTCCATGATGAATATCCATACGATGGCTCAAGGGCAGAGATCCTAGAGTTCCGCAACTCATCTTCCTATTTGGACCAGTGGATTTTCGACAATAGATATCCACGTTCGACTGGTTATGTTTCGATTGGTACGACCTCTGGCTCCGGCGATTGGCTCGCCATCGTCGGCGAAGGCTCTCACGGCGATGAGGGCGGCGGCTGGGGAATGCCCGACACTTCTTCTGACAATATCCTTGAATATATTGAAATTAAGGCAGGACCGAATACTGGATCATCAGACCGTACCTTCGAAGAACAACCTGCGAGCCTCAAGAAGATGTTCTCGTACTCTAATGTTTATGATTCTGGCTCTGCTCGCGAATATAACATGGAGTTCAACCTTGAAACCGGCGTAACCGTCGAGTTCTGGTTGCTCAAAAACGATTTTTATACCACCAAGACCGAACGCGAAGTAGTCTTCGATCTTTGGAACAACGAGAACTCATCATCTGCCGGCTATGGTCGCTTGATGATCGAGCTTTCGGGAACAAGCATTGCTGATGAATCGGTAATCCGTCTCACCGCTCAATCCGGAACATCCGGATTTGTTAACGAAGGAATCGCTACGATTTCGACAAGCGAAATTGCTGACGGAATATGGAAGCATTACGCGATTACGCTCAAGAACTCATCAAATGATGATGGAGTTAACGCAAAGCTTTATGTTAATGGGCAAGTCAGTGGCTCATCCCTTCTAGGCTCTGACACTCTTGGTCGCGTTACGGGCTCTTTGGTTGCCAATATCGGCGCCCTCGCTGCTCCACCCTCCGGCGCCACAGGCTATTACGATACCACAACGATTGCCAAGGGCGGCGCCAAGCTGTCAGCTTCTTTGGATGATTTCCGTTACTGGAAGCTGGAGCGCGATCCGCGCCAAATCGGTAGGAACTGGTTCACTCAAGTCCGCGGCGGATCAAATACGGATAACGCCAACGTTGGTTTGGGAATCTATTACAAGTTTAATGAAGGTATTACAAACGCTGCAGCCCGCGACAACACAATTTTAGACTATTCTGGTCGTATTTCTAATGGTTGGTGGCACGGCGGAGTATCATCTGTACGCAACACTGGTTCTGCTCTTGTCCTAGGCAGCCACGCCGGACAAGAATACCACGATCCAATTATTTATTCAAAGCACCCGGAGGTCGAAGAACTTAAAGCGGACATGATTCCATCCGGAACCCTTCACGACAACCGCAACAACTCTATGTTGCATGCCGGGTTCCCTAATTGGGCAGGAGAAGAGACCAACGACTCAACAATGGTAAAGTTCTCTCAGATCATCGGCAGCTACTTTGATAAAATACATCTGCAGATTGAATCGATTCAAAAGATTAAAGAGAGATATGGTTCTTCTTATAACCAGAATGCACACACTTCCGTAAACAAACCGGTACCATTCGCCGACAAATTAGTTTCACAATTCGGTATCGTGACACCAGAACTGCTCCAAGAAGCAGAAATGATTGAAAACTTCTTGAATCGTAATGAGAAGATGGAATTTGGCGAAAAGATCGCCGACATTAGAAACCAGATTTATAGCAATATTTACGCTAACTTACTCTATATTTTCAAGACGAAGGGCACCGAAAAGTCTCTTCGCAACATGCTCCGCTGCTTTGGCATCGACGATGAGCTTGTAAAGATTAATGTATACGCGGACAACTCTGAATATACCTTCAAGGACAACCGCCGAAGCACGACAAACAAGACAAACTACGTCAGCTTCTCTGATACTGACCGGTTCAACAGCACCATCTATCAAGCCATTTCTATGTCTGCCGATGGCGTTTATGACAACCCGAACGCAAGAGCCTATATAACAGGCTCCAGCGGCTTCGGCGAATTTAACGGTCAGACCATCGAGGCGGAGATTTACTTTCCGATTAAGCCCGGAAAAGATGATCCTGCTCGCTGGTATCAAGATTCTTTCCATACAGCTTCCCTCTTTGGAATAAAGGGAACAGTCGAAAGCCAAACGAATGTACAATTTCCAGCCACTGACAATGTAGACGTTAAGGTCTTTGCGATCAAAGACGAATATGAATCTACTCGCGCTCAGTTCGTGATGGAATCCGATGCTCTCGGAACATTAACCTCATCGTATTACGAAGATGTATACGACGACACGCGATGGAACTTTGCGGTCAGAGTCAAACCCTCGAAGAGTCCATGGGTTGACCATATAAGCGGCTCAGATGGTGTCCTCGGCGACCAGACATTTGATGTGGAATTCTATGGAGTTAACGTCTTCACTGACGTTGTTCAACACGAATTCTTATCGACAACCACTGTTTCGGAGGCAGTCGGAAAGGCATACCTATCCTCGTCTAAACGTTGCTACGTCGGCGCTCTCCATAATCACTTTACTAGTTCAAATGAAACTTTGTATCAAACCAATGTTGATGTAGGTAACCTCCGATATTGGTTGAGCGATATCTCAGATGAGGTGGTCCTCGCTCATGCAATGGATCAGAGCAGCTTCGGAGTATCAAGTCCTTATAAGGGAGTGTTCCTCTACGAAAGCTCAATGAGTGGTACCTTTGTCCCTCAGATCGAGACCCTTGCGCTCCACTGGAACTTCGACAATGTAACGGGATCCGGAGACAGCCCCACCGAAGTCGAAGGAACATATGACGCACAGTTTATTGTTCAGGATATATCATCAGGTTCTGCAGAGAACGCAGATCGCTACGGCACAAGTTATGGCTCACAAGTTAAGATGCAACACTTGGGTGTTGGCGACTTCTTCTTAGATAACAAGACGAATGTTGTAAACACCCGTTATATTCCGACAGCCAAGCTGGTTCTACCAGAATATCTGCACAGCAGCGACATGGTGGAAATCCGCAAGCGCGACGACGAGTTTTTTACGAGAGAGTCCCGCCCGTCAAAGGTTGTATATTCTATTGAAAAGAGCATGTATCAGACAATCTCGGAAGAGATGATCAAGATGTTCGCCACAATCAAGGATTTTGACAATCTGATTGGCGAACCGGTCAACCGATACCGCGCAGAATATAAGGATCTCGGCAAGCTTCGTCAACTATTCTTTGAGAAGATGCCAAACTCTCCAGATCTCGACAAGTACGTAGATTATTACAAATGGATTGACAGCGCGATTAGCAGGTTCTTAGAGCAGCTTATGCCCGCATCTGCCATGGCATCCGAGGGCTTGCGCACTATGGTTGAGAGCCATGTGTTAGAAAGAAGCAAGTACCAGACGAAGTATCCTTCAATGGAATTCCAAGGCGATCCTCCGATTGGATCCGCCGAGGGTATTAATAAACTTTTATACGATTACCAACGCGGCAGCGCACCATTGGCACCAATATCGTTCCTTCAAAATAGTGCTAGCGCCGAAATGATGGATCAGGATGAGAACTGTCTCTGGTGGAGTAAGAGAGCAGAGCGAGAGCACCCGATTCTGGCTTCGACGGCAATGTCTGCCAGCGATCCCGGCTTAGCGCTTTCCGGTACTCTTGCCACCAGAATTGCTGTCTTCAGCGCTAGCGCCCAAACGTTCAAGAGAGAGTGGTCAACTCCTTATAAATATTCAGCAGCACAATCAAAACTGATCCACGGCGGTGTGAACTTCGATGATAACAAGAATCTAGGATATGTGTATCCTGCAACCGTTCCGTTCTCTCCGCGCCCCATCGACTACGAGATTTATGGCGGCTATCCGCTTGGGTACCTGCTGGCGAAGGACATGGACCTCGACGCATCTCCTGCCAAGAGCTTGCCCAACTGCGACATGCGGACATCATCTTCTTATGGTGACATCGTTAAGCGTGAGGGTTATAAGGTTATTGATGGCTGGGAGACTTTCAAGTCAATCACCGGCGGGGAAGTTACTACACCTTCAGGGGGCTCATCGTCCTACACGACATTCCGCG
>DUDF01000048.1 GCA_012959435.1 Candidatus Poseidoniales archaeon | reverse complement strand
ATGGGCATCCTAGGTCAGAGGAACTGCAGAGTTTATGGCAAGAATTTGAGGATAGGACATCACCTGAAGGCCTGTTTGTTGCAGGTTTAGATAAATTGGATATGGGGCTTCAGGCAGAGATTTATGAAAACGATTTTGACGTCAATTTGGATGAGTTTACTAATGCTTCAAGGAGAATGGTAACAGATTCTTATCTCTCATCGTTGTTGAAACCGTGAATCTCTGCTTTGATTCATATTCATGCGAATTTTTTTGCAGAAGCCGCAAGAGAGTCTAGTGCTGGCATCGGCTTTCCAGCAAGGAAAGTTAGGCATGAGCCGCCGCCAGTACTGTTGTGGCCAATTTTTTCATCAACTCCACGTTGGTTAACCAGTGTGCCTGTATGGCCACCACCGATGATAACGAAAGCGTCTGTTTCAACACAGGTGTTCAGAATTTCAATAGTTCCAAAGGCGAATTGCGGCTTTTCAAAATAGGATGCTGGCCCATTCCAAAGTACACATTTGGCATTCATGATTGCAGGTCTGATTGACATCAATGTTGCAATTCCAATATCATAGATTGGATATTCAGTAGGTAGTTCTTGAACAGATAAAGCGACTCTTTGAGAATCAATTTCAATAGCTAAGTCAGTTGGTAAGATCAGTTTGTTAAGATGGTTTTCAACCACCCACTCAGCCATTTCCCAAGTTCTTTCAAAAGCATCCCCAAGGCTTCCGCGAATGTAATTTTCATTTTCATACCCCAGTGAATTTCCTGCAGCCCATAACATCAGATTTCCAACAACTCCTACTGGGACAATTGTGTCAACAACATCACGATCTAGAAGATTGACCGCAATATCAAGTGAATCATCACTTTTGATACCGCCAAGAATTACTACATGCGGCCTAGGTGGATTATCTACTACTGCACCAAGGGATTCCATTTCCCGCTGAACTAAAACTCCAGCATAGGATGGGAGAATAGGGCCAAAACCACAGATTGTCGGCGAATTTCGGTGGGCACATGCGAATGCATCAAAAACAAAAGCATCAGCAACACTAGCAAGTTTTTGCACTATTTTAGATTGTGACAATTCCTCAAGTGAAGCATTTTTCATTGAAATCTCTTCATCCCATCCTCTTACATTGTCTAAGAAGAGCATTTCTCCACCCTCCATGCCCTGTATTGCATTCAGAGCGACTTCCCCACAGACATCTGGAATAAACTTGATATTTCTGCCAAGCAGAACACTCAACAATTCAGCATGTCTCTCCATTGAGGTAAAGTCATTTTTCCCTGGTCTACTCTGATGGGCTAAAAGAACCACTTTTGAACTTCCAAGGCGCCTTATGGTGGGTAAAATTGCTCGCAATCTTGCATCATCAAGGAACTCCCCAGTAACTGGGTTTAGAGGTGAATTAACATCAACTCTGACAAGCACAGTCTTCCCAGAAAGGTTTGCTTCACTCAGGCTGAGGAGCGAGGCCATTGGTTGGCCGACTTGTCGCTTACCTTTTACTGAAACGGTCTTGGAATAGGCTGAATATAGATTGAATTATCTAACAAAACCACTACTTTGCGAACTCTATAAGAATGGACAGCAAACCTCGCGCGTAGCGGGGTTGGGATGCCACGTAATGGAAATAGTAAGGCGGATGCTGGTGAAAAAACAGCCGACGCGCGCGCAGTGCCACGAATAGGTAGCAGTAAGCGCAACGGAACTAAGACCTCTTCATTTGGTGTTTCTAAAAGAGAAAGCCACGACTCCACTGAGTTTTACGGCTCAGCAATGTATCGCGGCCTGCCAAAGGAATCGGACACTGGTGATTTGGGCGTTCTTCCGGATGAATTAGTCAATCGTGTTGTGTGTGGGGATTCTAGAAACATGAGAGAAGTTCCTGACAATTCTGTTCACATGATGGTCACTTCACCTCCGTATAATGCTTCTAAAACCTATGATGCTGACCTCGCACTTAGCGAGTACCTAGAACTATTGAGAGGGGTATTTGACGAATGCTACCGTGTACTTGTGCCCGGTGGACGGGCTTGTATTAATGTGGCAAATTTGGGTAGGAAACCGTATATTCCTCTGTCATCTTTCATCAATCAGATAATGATTGAAATTGGATTTTTACCACGCGGTGAAATCATTTGGAACAAGGCTGCCAGTGCCGGTGTTTCATGTGCATGGGGTTCATGGAAATCCGCTTCAAATCCTATTTTGAGAGATGTCCACGAATACATTTTGGTATTCTCAAAAGGTGAATACAAGTTACCACGTGGACGCAATGAAAAAGACGAGGGCCGAGTGGATACTATTGGTAAAGAGGACTTTATTGAATGGACTAAGTCAATTTGGACATTCCCTACAGTGAGTGCGAAGAGAGTAGGTCATCCTGCTCCTTTCCCGGTTGAATTACCAAGTCGTTGTATGGAATTGTACACTTTTACCGGAGATGTTGTTCTTGATCCATTTGCTGGTTCAGGTTCAACAGGAATCGCTGCTAAGAAAAATAACCGTAAATATCTCTTGTTTGATATAAGTCAAGAATATTGTGACCTTGCGCAAAAGCGAATTGCTGATGAATAATTCATCTGTATTGCTTTTTGAATTTCTGCATAAGCAAACCGGTAATGACATTGATGAGGCTTGAGTGCTCCGGCCCATTCATGGATGGAGTGCGGAGCATGCCGATGTTCCGCCGATATTTCGGTGATGCATTCCCATCAAATTCTAATTTAGCAATAGACTTGTGTAAGCGTGGTGGGGTATCATCCACCTCACAACTTGTTCATCTTGGATGCGGTCCTGGCACGGTTTCGTCAATCCTGTCATCTAAATTTGGATGCACAATTTCTGGCATTGACCCATCACCAAACCTGATTGGAATTGGGATTACTGAATGGAAGCGAGAGGCCCTAGAATTCGAGTGTGCATCTCTTGACAAGTCTCCCTTGATTGATGCTTGGGGGACCCATTTGTTGACTGAATCTCGCCTTTCAGTGGTTAGAAACCCTAGTCAAATACTGAAGGAAGCGCATCGATTACTGTCTGATGATGGCATATTGATGAACTCTGAATTAGTCGTTACTAACCCGTCACTTTTAGATGAAAACGTAAATCGATTTTTAGATGTAATTTTCGGTCAAGATTCAGATTGCTCGATGGATGGTTGGGTAAGCCTGATTGAGAAAAATGGATTTGATATAATTGAGGCCCGAGAAGAGCGCCAAATAATGCTGTCAAATCGCAAAAAGTTGGGCCGAGCAATGATGGGATTTCGGTTGCTACAAAGAACAGGGCGACTTTCATTATCCGAACTCGGATTAGGTGCTTTTGAAGACGATTTTAATGAAGTCGTTAATTCAGCATTAATGGCCATGGATGAGGGACTAATCACCTATGGTTCATTTATTTCAAAGCGCTCAACACCATGATTTGGACATATATTGTAAATCACCCCTAACGGGGTGACAATAAAATGCGAGCCCAATCATGGGGAAATGATGGGTAGCAAGTCAGCACTAGTCGTTGTTGCCGTGACTTTGTTGTCACTGACAATAGGAATTAGCCATGACTTTGTTGAAATGGAGTTAGATTCTAGTCGTCAATTTCAACTCAATTTCGCTGATAAAACATCACTCGCTGATGCTTGGGCAACACCTGCTGGTGGGACCGGATCAGACATGGTTTGGGACATGGTCTCGGATGGAAACAACACATTTGTAACCGGTTCATTCTCAGATACCGCAACTTTTGGTAATACTATTCTCAACTCCATGGGTGGTCTTGATGGATTTGTAGCAAAAATGGATAATTTAGGAAATTGGGTTTGGGCTTCTCACATTGCTGGTGATTACGATGATTGGGGGATTGGTATTGATGTTGACTCCCAAGGAAATGTGTATGTTACTGGGACATTCATGGATTCTCAGTCAACCAACAGTCCATCGGTGACCCTTGGTTCCATCACTCTTTCAGCACACGCTCAGTCGAATTATGATGCTTTCATCACTAAGTTGGATAGCAGTGGCAACTTCCTTTGGGCTGATACCTCAAAGAAAATTGAAATTTTAGACCAGGTCACATGGACTTATGAAGAACAAATGGGCCAAGTAATGCCAACAGACATCAAATTTTTCAACAACTCAATTTCAGTTTCTGGCTCCTACAACGGTAAACTTTGGGCTTACACAGATTCTCAGGGTGAATGGTATTATGAGAGTACTCAAGGCACTTCAGATGTATGGCTTGGCTTCTTAGAATCAAATGGTGCATGGTCATCAACAGCTGCTTGGGGTGGAGATTCTCAATTTGATTCGGCAACAGTAATTGCCCCTTCCCCGACTGGGGACTACTGGTATGTTGCTGGGAATTACGCTGGCACAGTCGATTTTCCTGGCGGAGCAACCATCTCCTCAAGTGGAGGCTCTCAAGATGTTTGGGTGATGCTAGTTGACGATGGTGGTAGTGTGCAATGGACCAAGTCTGGAGGAGGGACTGGTCAAGATGTTTTACGTAATTTGGTTGTTGATTCACAAGACTCCGCCTATGCAGTTGGCGAATTTGATGGTGTACTGGCGAGTTATGGAAATGATCGCCTAACTGCAAACTCTGGAGGCACAGACGTTTGGGCTGGAAAACTTGACGTTGGCGGTTCTTGGGTTTGGGCCAAGAAAGGTGGCGGTTCATCAGATGATATGGGATTCTCCATTGCGCTTTCAACCGATGAAAGCGCGGTATTTACTGCAGGACAAATTGCTGGAATGACAACTTTTGAGAATTCTGGTACAACAAGAATGGCAAACACAAGTGGTGCATCAGATGCTTTTGTTGCGGTTTCTTCTGCCTCAACGGGTGAATGGGAAGATGTCTTTGTCGCTGGTGGTCCTAGTGGTGGCGACCGAGCATGGGCAATTGCAGTTGATTCACAAAATGTGACAATAACTGCTGGCAGATTCAAAGGTACCAGTAGTGGGCCGGCAGCATTTGGTTCAGATGACATAGTTAGTGCCGGAGATTTCGATGTCTTTGTTTGGAAAGGACTCATCGAGGATGATGACGATGACCGAGTTGCTAACGAGGATGATGATTGCCCAACAGTTTGGGGTAATGCAACGGTTTCTCCTTACATCGGTTGCCCTGATGCAGATGGTGATGGGTATGCTGATGTGGATGATTCACATCCTTCCGAGCCAACTCAATGGCGGGACCAAGATGGTGATGGATATGGTGACAATCCGGACGGATTTGCTGCTGATAACTGTACAACAATTCATGGCACTTCAACAATTGATCTTCTAGGCTGTGAAGATAGTGATAGTGATGGCTGGTCTAATGTTAGAGATGCATTCCCG
>DUDF01000047.1 GCA_012959435.1 Candidatus Poseidoniales archaeon | reverse complement strand
CCGCCTTGAGGACGACCCCTTCGATAGAGTCAGATTAATTCAGGAAAACCCCCAACAAAGAGTGCAGGCACCAGACCTTTCTCAAGTCTTACAAAGTCTATGGGGAATGGCATATTCACAACCAGTGCATCACCATAAGGGAAAGATTTGGCATTTTAGTAAAGAAGAAAAAAGGCATCTTTTATTGGCAACAGGGGCATTTACACTTGCTCTTGGTTTCATGACTGCAAGAGGTATGATGGGGATGCTTGCAGTGGGCCCCATTCCTTGGTTAACTACAGTTTTAATCATGATGCCAATTATGCTAGTAGCAGTTGGTCCAGCCTTTTTATTGCATGAAATTGGGCATAAATTAGTTGCTAGATATTATGGCTGTTGGGCAGAATTTAGGGCAGACCCACAAGGTTTGAAATTTGGAGTAATGATTGCATTTATTTTAGGTTTTTTATTCATGGCCCCAGGGGCTGTAATGGTTGCCGGCAGAGTAAACCGAAAGCAGAATGGACATATAGCGGCGGCAGGTCCATTGGTTAATTTAGGATTATTTTTGATTGGTATACCACTTGGAGCAATATTACTAGCAATTGTTGGAATCAGTAGTGCAGCAATTATCTCTGACCAAGGCTTGTCAATTCCAGCTATGGTTTTATTTGGAGTTAGATATTGGCTAATAGCAAATTTAATTCTTGGTTTGTTCAATATGTTGCCATTTGGCCCTCTTGACGGTTTGAAAGTTAAAGAGTGGTCTGAAGGTGCATTTTATGCGCTCATTGCCATCTTCGCAATACCAGTCTTATTATGGCTATTTTTAGGTAAAATAGATGTCATGGGCTGGGTTATCGATCTTTCATATTTAATCAGTTGAAATTAATTAACTGTTATGAATAGGCATTGAGCACCGGCTCAGCATCCAAATGTAAGAACATGTAAGTCGCCCACCATGTAATAATATCGAGACTATCAACAAGGTTTTCACGCCCAGCCGCATCATCATTCTCCATCCAATATTCCATTTCCTCAAGGGTATCACAAGTCTGGTGATAACAATCATATCCATCAACAAGCCCTCCAAATCCAGCGGTTACCGTGCCCAGGTTGTCTTGGAATGAAGCATGGTCGCTACGGGCAGTTGTTGCTTCATTGATGACAACCCCCTTTCGTCCAGAATCCTCCCATGCCTGCATCAAGTTCCCATTCAATATTGCCATTTCTTGACTAATGTTAATTGCATCAGCACCTATCCAAGCAGACAGCCAAACCATCCCAGGTTGATTGATTTCATCTTCTGATTCATCCGGTCCTATGTATATTCTCAATGGCCACTGGTCCTTTGCTGAAGGATATGAGCCACCACCGTCCGGACCAACCCTATCTGATGGGGTCATATTTCCTGGCCAATTTACTCCAGCCATGTCGAGATTCACATAATTTGTAACTGTTACGTGTGGGTTTTCCTCCTTAACGAAGTGTTCAGTCCAGTAATCAGAACCACGCTTTCCCCCCTCTTCTCCGGACCAAAAGCAGAACACCATAGTACGCCGAGTATCTAATTTTGACATTGCAGCAGCCACCGTCAAGACCATACTACTCCCCGCAGTATTATCGTAAGCACCGGTAAAGGTACCATACCCACGAGGTGTGCCTGCATCAGGAGCGGTTGGGAGAATGATTGGTGCAATATCGAAGTGGGCGCCAAATACCAACCATTCATCAGGATAAGTTGTACCTTCCTTAAATCCACAAATATTGTAGGCTTCAGGATTTGTTTGCCCATTAATATCAGTAAATGCATATCGGTTTATTTTCACATCTAAATCATAGGAAGTCAATTCATCACGAATGAAGCGCCCCGCATCCTCGTAAGCAAGATTTCCTTGCCCCGCCCAACGGTCAAGATATCCTTCTGCACCATCTGGTGAAGTTGGACTAAATGTGCTATCTGTTATCCTATTCAACCAATTCCAAGTTGTCAATCCACTTACCAAACCAGTGCCATGCCCACCACCATCAGCAACGGAAACTCCACTAGCCATTGGGCGATGGATTTTCACTCGCTTTACGTCAACAGAACTTCCACTTTCATTAACATGCAATAGCCAAGCGTGCCCACCATCAAATTCAGGCTCTCCAGCAGCGACACTCGTATTCTGGGGATTTTCATGACCTCCGCGAAGATACCAATCTGTCCATGACTCATTCGCCATTCTAAGTGGGAAGTTATCTCTACCATATTTTCCTACCAGCAAATAGAGGGTATCAGTCCGCGGTGGAACTAAAATTTCCAATTCAACACTATCTCCATCTTCAATATTGATTACTGTTCCATTTTGGAATAAACCAGTATTAGATTGTTTGAATAAATAAGGAATGAAAACACTCACATCTTCAGAAGATGAAAAAGAAACAACTTGTAATACCCCTCCAATTAAAGTGGTTGGAGTTAACTCGACTGAAGATGAAAAATCACCAACACCCTCCTTACTATTTCCAAAGCACCCAGACAAACTAGCACTCACCATTAGCAGTGTAAAAACCACCGTATGGAACTTACGAGAGGACGCCATTAACCACCCTCAAGCATTATCCACTGTTCAATCTGTTGACTGTGGGTCTAGTACTGAAATAGGACCATGACATTTATTACCTAGGGGGTGTAACTAACAAATGAGAAAATGGAATCGAAGGAGAAGACCATCGAAGCCAAGCCGAAGAGCGGATACATTTGGGCCAAGCACATCTTATCTGACCCGTGCGATCATACCAACACACCAGTCATTGAAGGTTGAACAAGTATCTGCATTAAGGAATCATTCCTCTTCGGCTTCAAGAGCCTTGCTCTTGTCTGACATTAGTAAGTAGACACCACTTCCCCCAAGAATTAATGCGACAACTAATAGTAAGCGTTTCTGGTAATCTACAGGTTCATCTTCAATACCGAGCGCATCTCTTACTTCGTCCTCATCCATACAAGCCTGACCCGTACAGTCTCCAAGAGTTGATTCACCATCATCCTCTTCTTCAATTGTTATGTTTCCAAACATAGTAACCCCATCAGATAATACAACCTTGTATGGAAAAATCCCTGTTGTCGTGTTGAACAATAATTCTACAGCTTTATTACAACTAGAATCATTTTTTGTACCGTTTTCATCCGTTTCGCAGTAATATACCAATTCACCAGAATTCCAATCAGATTCATTGAACACCCCATCTTGATTGGTGTCGACAGTTATGTTGTGTGACATATTTTCACGACTATCCGCCATCCTGAAATAAGCATCAACCCCCAATTCAAAACTAGCATTTTCTGGTCTCAATTCATCGGCTGCAAGAATAATAGTATATTGTTCTCCATCATGGGCAGAAATACTACTTAAAGTCAGCACTGAACCTAAAATCATCAAGTAAGTAAGTAGAATTGCGCGCTTCATTAATTTTCACCCAACCGCTCCTCCCCAATAAAATACAAGACGTGTGGACTGTTCGAGGAAGGATATGGACCAGAGGCGGATTGCAGCCAGCATCATGTTAGTGTTAGCACTTCTTTCAGGAATTATTTGGGCAGTACTAGTTCCAAACGAATCCCAAGGCACAGCGCAAAACCACCTATTAGCCGAGGCGGGAGACCCACTTATCCAAGAAGAAGGTCATGATCATAAGAATGCCAGCGCCCATAATTTCAGTACTGAGAATTTGGAGTTATTGGATTTCAATCCATTAACTTCTCCTGGAAATGCAGAGGTTACTATTGCCACATCACCAGATGGCCGCGTATATGCTTACCAAGCAGGGTGGGATGAATTTCACATTACCGATGTAACCGACCCAAGAAATACCACTGTTATGAGTGCCCATAAGGACCCCAACACCCAAGTTCTTGACATAAAATACCTTGAATATAGCGCCCGTGAATACGTAATTACTCAAAACCAACTTGTTGACTCAGGCTATGCTGACCCAAACGTGGGAGAATGGGGTGACCCAGCACAAGTCGCAGTCAATCTTTACGATGTAACTGACAAAACAAACCCAGTTTGGGTAGATTCGTGGAATGATGGCGACCACCCTAGCGGCCCTCACAACCTATACACCCACATGATTGACAATGAGTGGTATATTTTCGTCGCTAACCCTGATTATGAGCAATGCGATGCAGCGGTTGGTGAAGCATGCGGGGGAGTTACTATTGCTCATCTCAATTTGCAGGGTTCAGCAGCAAGGTTACTGCCTGGTGTTGATGCCTCAGGGCTTGGCCAGACGATAGTCAAAGTTGGAGAATACGAAGTCAATTGGGATACAACCCGCGGTGGTTGGATTTACATTCATGATATGACTGTCCAAACTTGGCCTGGTGATGACCCAGACGACCCGCGTTATGGGCGCACCTACATCTATGGTGCATATTGGGAAGCAGGCTTGCGGATTGGCGATGTTTCCGATGTCCCACACCCTACCAATTCTCCTCAACTATACTTACCGATGGCAACCTCTTGTAAAGCAGGTCAAGGAACTCCCCTAACTTGTAGATGGCGAGCACCAGAAGTTGGACAATGGATGGACTTTGCAGACTTGGATAATGATGGAGAACCCGATAGCGGGACCACTGGAAATGTTAACGGCGGACGCGCTTCATACATCCATTATGCAGAACCCTTTCCCGAAATGGTTGATGCAAGTCATTTAGGATATGAAGGCAAAAAACATCTTACAGTTATTGCAGTAGAAGTTTTGTCAACTACGGTTGGAACTGGTTTGGTATATCTTCTCGATACTACTGATTATGTAATGGAAAACGGTAATATGAGATTTTTACCAAAACTCATCAATGATTGGGAAATTCCTTATTCAGAAGAGCATTGTTTCGGTGCAGATTGTGAAGCATGGCCTGTTAGTGAAGAATGGCTATTATTTAGCCCTCATAACTTTGATACAGCATATTTTGAGACCACACCCGAAACTGATGAATCACATGGTGGAACTTGGGATGGACGCCTGTATATCTCAAGCTATCATGCTGGAGTTTGGGTAGTTGATGTTGAGACCTTGCTGGCTAATGATTTACAGATGAATAGAACTGAATTACATACAATTTCTACAGTTGGCTATTATATCCCACATGGTGAAGATGGAGAGCCCTTAGATTCTCAATTCTATGACTTTGGATGGTCGCCAAATATTTGGGGAGTTGAGCACCATGAAGGGGTTATCTATGCCTCATGTATATCCAATGGTCTGTATGTTATTATGCTAGATATTGATGAACCCTATTTACGGCAATAAAATACCAAATTTTAGCGTGAATGGCCGGATTATTGTGCAATATTCAGTCACACCAACCCAAATCTTCCCCCGTACTA
>DUDF01000046.1:515-5422 GCA_012959435.1 Candidatus Poseidoniales archaeon | reverse complement strand
GGATGACCTGCATGGGTTGTGCAGGTAGTGTCAAGTCAGCACTTGAAGAAGTAGAAGGCGTTGAGGCAGTGGAAGTTACCATTGACCCTGGCAAAGCCACTGTCACAACAGGAGCAGGTGTTTCACGCTCGATTCTAATCTCAGCAGTCATGGCAAGCGGGTTTGGAATTGAAGGCGAAGATTCGCCCGGTTCTGACTTCAACTGGGGCGATACCTCAGTTTGGAAACAATCTGCTCATAACACAAAATGGTGTTTACTTGGCTGTTCTATTGGTGAATTCGCAACTCTTGGTGCTTACTCTGTGTTCAGCATCGGTGCCTCGGTAGTGACTGGCTCACCAATGTACTATTTCCTGTTAATTTTACCACTAATTAACGGATTAATCACCAGTGTAATGCTGGAAACTGGAATTTTAATGAAAGGGCAAATGGACTTCTCAAATGCATTACAGACTGCACTTGGAATGTCATTCATCTCTATGCTAATGATGGAGATTGCAATGGAGATAACTGACCTACTATTCACCGGTGGTGAACTTGGAATGAATCCAATTGCAATTCCATTCATGCTTGCGGTTGGTTTCCTTACCCCATGGCCGTTCAACTATTGGCGTCTCAAGAAACTTGGGAAGGCATGTCATTAGTTGTTTATTTAGTGGTGACTAATCTGATTTTTCAAAGCCAATTCAATGGTTTCAGTCGTTGGTGTTATTGACCTGCAAGGAGGGCGAAGATACAAGATGGCTAGTCTTGAGATGAGTGACGACGAATTTGTCACCCAAAGTCGAAGGCGGGGAAGGAAGTTTTCTGCCCTGTTAGTTCTCCTCTCAATCGCATGTTATTCAATGGCGACTATGATGATTGAAGGAAAGTTGGATGTCGCAATAAAATTTGCTTGGTCATCGGTCGCATTTGCAGTTGCAGCCCTATCAGTTCTCCTAATTATAATGCCAATTCATAATTTGTTGCGAAGGAAAAAAACAAAATAATCATTTAATGAAAAATTTGATGACTCAGAGAACACCGAAGTTTTGAATGACTGACAACCTCAGCGGGTATTGACATGGGATTAGTAGTGGCTCTACTTCAACTCAACCCAACGGTTGGTGATTTAGCAGGAAATGCCGCCGAAGTAGAGAGAGCAGTCGCTCTTGCTGCCGCTAATGGGGCTGATTTAGCAATCACTAGCGAATTAGTGATTTCTGGATATCCGCCTAGAGACCTTCTGCGCGATCCTGAATTTATTCAACAATGCGCTGATGTTACTGCCGCGATTGAAACTCCAATCCCGCTAATTGTCGGCACACCTCTGCCACCAACATCCGACCGCCACCTACCCGGCAATGGCTCAATGAGAATTGTCCCCGGCAGGAAAGCCAAGGTGGCGACCCGCAAACAACTGCTTCCAACCTACGACGTCTTTGACGAATTGAGGTACTTTGAGCCGGACAAGGCACCTGGGATCCTGAGACTCTCAGAAAATCTCTCAATTGGTGTGACAATTTGTGAGGATGCGTGGCAACATGCTGGCGAAGTACCAGCCGATTACGATGCTGACCCTATTGAGCAATTAGCCGCTTGGCAACATCAAGGAGAACCCCTTGCATTGTCAGTAAATCTATCTTCTTCACCATATCACTTGCATAAAGAAGGTACTCGTGGAGATGTGGTGCGAGCCGCTGCAAAAACACTTGGACACCCCTATCTTCTGTGTAACCAAATCGGCGGGAACGATGACTTGCTATTCGATGGACGCTCTTTAGCCGCATGGCCTGATGGCCGTATGATTCAAGCCCCGTCTTGGTGCGCTGGCGTGTTACTCGTTGACATTGAAGATGGTGATGGTGATGCCGCCCGCTGGCTACCTTGGCCTGATGGTAAATGTTGTACTGAATGCAATTGTAAAGTAGAGTGTGTTGGTGTTGGAAGTGAACCTTCAGTCCCTGAATCCGGGGTTGATTTACTTGCAGCTATAACAACCGGACTTGGTGATTACTGCCGCAAATCTGGTATCAAAAAATTGGTACTTGGAATGAGCGGCGGCTTGGATTCATCTGTCTGTGCCGCCATTGCTGTTAGAGCGGTTGGCGCAAAAAATGTGCTCGGTTTATCAATGCCATCACGCTACTCAAGTGACCATTCAATCGCTGATGCAGAAGCAACAGCAAAGGCACTAGGGATGGAGTTGCACACGCATTCAATTACTGCTCTCCATCAAGCGGCTGAGGCGGAACTCAACGATGAGTTAGTGGATGGCAACCCTGTGGCTCGTGAAAATATTCAGTCTCGCCTGCGAGGAATGATGGTAATGGCAGCAGCAAACTCTCGTGGTGCCATGGCGGTTACAACGGGGAATAAATCAGAGTTGGCGATGGGATACTGCACCCTATACGGTGACATGGTTGGCGGATATGCACCCATTGGTGACCTCTACAAATCAGAGGTTTACGACGTAGCACGCGCCCTAAACCGTGAGGCTGAACGATTTGGTGAAACCCCTCCAATTACCGAAAGTACGCTGACAAAACCCCCATCGGCAGAACTAGCGCCTGACCAAACTGATCAGGATACCTTGCCTCCATACGAGACTCTTGATGCGATCTTACATGCCCACATTGAGAATGGTGCATCTAAGTCAACATTGATTGCAAGCGACTTTGATGAAACGCTAGTAAATTGGATTCTTGAGCGACTAAATGCAAATGAACACAAACGCTGGCAGATGGCGCCAGCGCCTAGAGTTTCTAATCGGGCATTTGGACAAGGATGGCGTCAACCTTTAGCCGCCAAAAAATGATGTTGGATTAGGGTTAATCACATCGAGAAATTACTTTGAGTCTGACTACCCCATTTTCAAGTGACATCTCAACCTCATCACCATTGTTAACAGCCAAACATGGGTCAATATCAAAGCCGTATGAATATGGTACATTCAACAGCGATGCAGCTGGCAAAGTTAGCGGGCACACATCTCGATTAACAATCGCTTTTGGCCCTTTACCTGTGTAAATTAAGCCCATCAAAACGAATGGAGCAACGGTTGAACCAGAACCCTTTGGATAAATCAGAATTGTATCTTCTAGAGCAACCCCGTCCAACGGATGACCAGGCTCCTCAATGACCCCTGTATCACGATTTACATACCCAAGATAGGTGATTGGTACGTCGGTTACAAGAGCTTTACCAGATACATCCCAACTACTTTGACTTGGCAAGTTTTTCCCACTCAATTCACATTCTCCTGTCTGAGTGGTTTTGGCTGAACTGTGAGGCTCCTTCGCACGAGAATCAAGGGTTGGCCTTGGGCCAGTGAAAAGTTGTGGGTCAAATGCTGAAGAAACACAGGTTTCAATATTAGCGACAGAGGTTGGCATACGATTTAGCCCACTTGTCAAATAGTGTTCTGCTTTCAGTGAATTCGTCAATAAATGATTGAATAATTTACGATTGTATGGCGTAACTTCTGGACAAGTGTCCTTGAGAATTAGCACTCCTGCTTCTTCTAGCAGGTCAAGTGTTCCATCTGCTTCAGCCAACTCGTGGTTGGCACCACTAGTGAAAATCCACAGTCTGTTATCAGGGATTCTATTTCCTAATTCCATGTGGGTTCTGACTGCTGCTGCAGTGCTGCGTATTTCCCCCAAACTTGCTTGCGGGCATCCGATTACAATCAAATCTACTTCGCCATTTGGCGCGAGTTCTTGATAGCGTGATTCAAGGTCTGATTCGGTGAAAGTCAGTTCACCTTGATATCCCGATACATTGGGTGGTGTTACTGTGTGACCCTCAGCCCATAACATCGGGCATCCATAATTGGCTGCTGCTGCTGCTAGTGCTTTCTTCATTTCAAAGGATGCCCATGTTGGTAAACCAGTAATGTAAGGCATAGGCCCCCAAGGTAAATCCCAATCTGATTGCACTTGCTTGCCGACCCAATCTCCCAAAACACTCCAGTCTGCTAAATCTGCCATTTCTGCCTCAACATTGACTAAAATATTCGGTATACGATTCTCATCAAGATGTAAACCCCAGCGTGGGGCCCAGCCAGTTAGGGCTGTAGCTAATGCTGACAAACCAGATTCTCGATTGGTGACTAATCCGGTATAAGAATTGGAAAAACAGACTGCATTTGATTCGGCCCAAGAACCGATTCCTTCGAGTTCAAGTCCTTGGTCATAAGGAGTGCAAGAAAGGGTGGCTTCTATGCCAAGGCCTTCGTAAGCCATTATAATCTCGAATTGCTGCTGCAAAAAATCTTCATATTCAATTGCCATTTCTTCAAACTTTTTGCTATCACAGCCGGCTGAATTCAAAGTTGTTGGAATCGCTACAACCCCTTGGTCATCACCGGCTAAATCCGCTAAAAAACGCCGCAATCCGTGGCCACCAGTAATCACCGAAACGCCGCTCACGTGCGCGTGAGAACACTCAACAAACGAGTCAGCGCCAGCACTTGCCGCCAAATCAACTACCAAACGAGCCGACTTCTGCTTAGTCGGCCCAGATTTGCCTGCAAGCATCTTGGCAAGCGGCTCGGGAATCTCCATTGTAGTGAGGCGAGTGGTTTTACACCATCAACTTGACCATCAATTATTCAGCAAACAAATGCTACTTCATCATTCTCTGAATTACTAAAGAACTCGGAAACCGCATATTCTTGAATGGTTCTTGGGGGCATAGGTCAAAACACACCACAGTTTCGCACAACTCATGTTAGGGTCGAATGCACTGCTACTGGCAGGAGTGACACTAGCGGTAGGTTTGGGTGCAGGTCTCCTCCCACTTTGGACAAAGGTTAGTGAAAAGGAGGGGCTTCTCAAGTGGATGACAGGATTGGCTGCAGGTGTTTTACTCGCTTCAGCCCTCTTAGTGGCTATACCTGAAGGTTTTGAAATTGCTCTGACTAA
>DUDF01000046.1:0-278 GCA_012959435.1 Candidatus Poseidoniales archaeon | reverse complement strand
GCAGCATTGACTGGTTCATTGGTACTGACAATTTCAGTCTTTTTGGCAGTTCTTGTTCACAAAGTCCCAGCCGCTTTCAGCGTTGGTCTGTTCAGCATGCATGAACGAGATGAGCGCTCGACATCAATTCGGGATGTATTGATGTTTAGCCTCGCTACTCCAATCATGATTTTAGTGACATTTTTCTTGCTTGGAGACATATCAAATCAGTTTCTTGGATTAGCCATATTATTTGCAGGTGGAACATTCCTATATGTTGCAACCGTCGATGTATTGCC
>DUDF01000045.1 GCA_012959435.1 Candidatus Poseidoniales archaeon | reverse complement strand
GTGGCGGAGACCGTGGTGGATACCAAGGGAACCGAGGCGGTGACCGTGGAGGGAACCGTGGCGGAGACCGTGGTGGAAACCGAGGCGGTGCCTCAAAACCCCGTCATTGGGGGGATCGTGCCCAAGGCCGAGACGGAAATAGCGGACCTAAGCGTGGTGGCCATAGATCAAAGACTAGCCCAAATAATCCTTTCAAGAACCGAGATAACTAATCACACTGTGCTCCCACATTCGGTGCAGTATAACTCATTTTTACGTTCATCTCGTTTCATCTTGAATGAATGACATTCTGGGCAGGGTGGCAATCCTGTTCTTCGGATTAAACGCCTAAATATCCGCCTTTTAGGTAGCCGTGGCCAACCTTTTTTCGGCATCTTCACCTTTGGAATTGTTTCACCCAAGCCTCGTCATGCAGTCATCCTTCATCAATAATTCCAATGAGTGGCAAGTAAATGTGCTCTCCATTGAAGTAAAAGAATGAAATTATTGAGCCGGTGGGATTGAGAACCCATGCCCTCTCCGATAGGATATGGAAGTTGATGTTGAGGACTTATGGTTACATGCCTTAGACGCTCAAGATGAAGGCGATAGAGATGAGATGTGTCGCCTATCTGATGAAATAATAGCTGCCGACCCTGAACATCCAGATGCTTGGTGGATGCGCGCTAATCTTGAACTCCCCCAACATGGAGAACCAAATCTACGAGAAGTTTCTCGATGCCTAAGGGCATGTCGAAAATCTATTGAATATGACCCTGAAAACCGCCCCGCTTGGTGGCGTGGTGGCCAAATATTAGTGCAAGAACTAGGTATGCTAGAGGAAGCGCTTGTTTGGTGGCAACTGCGCCGTGAAGTTTCCCCAACAGACCCAGAACCATTGATTGAACAAATTGCAATTTTGGCTGATCTTGGTCAATATGCCATCTCTGCTGAGCGCCTAAACCAACTTTGGGCTGAAGGCATGGATGCGATGGCTCATAGCCAATTAATGAGAACCGCACGCCTACATGAAACGGTAAAAAAGGCAGCAGAACGAGAAAAAACCCTAATTTTTCGTCCTTGGGAAAAAGACCACCCTGGCTGGAAAGATATTGAAATTCAGAGAAAGAAAAAGCCCGCTAATGAACAACTAACTTTCCTAATGTTAGCTGGACCAATTGTTATGTCTGAAGTTTTATTATGGAACTCCCTTGAGTTCTCAGGCTCAACTTGGATCCCAATGGTTTCAGGATTTTTGTTAGTTGTCGGAACGGTTCTCATCGGAGTAAAGTGGTCAAAATCTTTGACGCGTAGATTGAATCGTTCGGCATACAATGTAATCAGAGCGACAGATGTCGAAATGAGTTCTGGGAAAACATGCTTCCCTAACGATTGGCGGCCACTAAAACTCTACCAAACACTGCTTAATTACAGAACAACAGCATTTCAGGAACGACTGGAGAAAGTTGTTGAGTCGGGTGAGCCACTGCCAAAGAATTGGAATCCAAATATCCCTGATATGACGACTGTTGACCTCTTTTTTGAAGAGGAAGAATGAACAACTAAGAATTAGTTATCAAGTTCCATGAGAGTAATCTTCGTGATATGCTTTCTGTTCGGCTGTTAACTCATCGAGTTTTCTTCCTTCTGCTGTTAGTTTGAAACCAGCCAATTCTGAATCTTGCTGATGAGTGATATCATAGACCAAGTTATCGTAACCCTTCCCTTCAGCCGCTAGTAAGCAAAGGGAGAGGAATTGATTTGCAAATGACATATCCATCACTTCAGAAGGGTGGCCTTCTGCTGCTGCTAAGTTAACTAAACGCCCGCGAGCAAGTAAGTGGATCCGACGCCCATTTTTCATCAAGAACTCCTCATTGTCAGTGCGTATCGTGCGCACTGAATCAGACAATGATTCCAAATCTGGGACATTGATTTCACAATCGTAATGACCAGTGTTGCAGACAATTGCCCCCTCCTTCATTGACTCAAAGTGGCGACCGACTAGCACATCAACCATTCCAGTCGCAGTACAAAATATATCTCCTACTTTTGCAGCATCATCCATTTGCATCACTCGGAATCCATCCATGTGAGCCTTGAGAGCGGCTAGAGGGTCAATCTCTGTAATCACAACATTTGAGCCCATTCCTCGGGCTCGATTTGCTAATCCTTTACCACAGTGACCATAACCAGCAATAACAAAGGTTTTGCCTGCTAATAATACCGAAGTTGCTCGCAGTATCCCATCTAATGTTGACTGCCCTGTTCCGTGAACATTGTCAAAATCCCACTTTGTGATTGCATCGTTTACTGCAATAACCGGATACCTGAGTTTTCCCGCATCCGCCATACCTCTCAGTCTGTGGACACCTGTGGTGGTCTCTTCTGTGCCGCCAACCACCTTGTCCATTGCATCGGTACGTGAATCATGAACCCTGAATATTAGGTCTGCGCCATCGTCCAAAGTCAAGGTGGGACCTGCATCAATTGTTTGGTCAATACACCAGTAGAAGTCATCTACTGACTGGCCGTGCCATGCATAAATCCCATACCCTTCTCTTGCTAACCAAGCAGCCACATTATCTTGGGTTGAGAGAGGATTACAACCTGACCATGAAACTTTAGCGCCAGCAGCTGCAATCGTTTCGATTAGCACTGCAGTCTCTTTGGTAACATGTAAACAACCGGCGACAGTCATACCTGCTAGGGGTTGTTCTTTCTCCGCATTCTCTTTCAGAAGAGCGAGCACAGGCATCCTACTGCGTGCCCAATCAACTCTGAGGGCGCCTTCTTCGGCTAGACTAATGTCAGCGACCTTGTACTCATCAGCTTCGTCCATTGCTCCGCCCGAGATGGCTTTGGTTCAAAAGCACGAGGGAGGGAATCGGATGAGAGCCTACGCTCAGCGGTTAGGTGTTTTCGGGGCTACAGCCCCGACGTTGCCAACTGCTCACTACTGTTGATCTTGGAAATGCCCTGCATATTGGGCTGCGTATTGTCGTGCAGTATCCTCTGGATATCCTTGTGCAATCAACTGCTGAACATATGCTTCCTGTGGGTCCATATCATCGACTCCAGCGAATCCACTAACATCTTCCTTACCGCCACGCATTCGTAGAACGAGCATAGTAATGATGACAATTACTAGTAGAGCAACTGCGCCAAGTCCAGTGTAGAGTAGTGTGTTGGACATTCCGCCACCTTGTGTGTCGGTAGTTCCATCACCACATCCTTCGGCAGATGGGTCTGCAACACAAGGGTCAACATTGACTTCAACGGGTGGTAGATTGACATCAATCTGCTGATATAGAGTCCATGTCTGACCATCACCTTCAACAATCTTCAGATAGATAGTCTGGGTAGAGCCGTTCTCATCGTATAGGTCCTCTAACTTCAACTTCAAACTGAATCCTGAACCATCTCCAAGGTTACGAACATCTGCGAATTTCCCATCTCGCAATTGCTGTACCTTGTTGTCAATAGTCTCGTTTAGAATTGATGAATCGAGTGCTGCTTCAATTGCTACATCTCCATTCTCGCTTCCTGATATCACAGTACCATTAACCCAGACATATTCTCCTGTCTGAGTAGAACCATCTAATGGAGTGTTGATTTCCCAAACTGGTTGGTCATCGCCGTAGTCCTCTGGGACCACTACGAAGTACATCTTGACCTTCTCTGAGTCACGACCTGCTCGGTCAATAACTTCCAATTCAATTCGGATTGGGTTCTCAGCAAATCCTGATGGGTCTGCAGTCTGATTGTAGAAAGTGTAAGTCCAGTCACAACCCATTGCCGCAGTGCGCTCAAAGGTGTGTCCGTCATAATCGTTGGATGGGTTATTCCATGGGTAATCCTGGTAAACCTTCCATGTGTAGAGTGTGATTCCGCTCTCATCTCCCATTGCATCGGGGTCTTGTGAACCACAAGCATCGAACTTGACCTTCACATCTCCACTGGCAGATAACTTTGCAAGATAGACTGGCCAAGTTGACCCACCTGATTCCTTGGTTCCATGGTCCTCCAAACTATCAGCGTAGAGCGGGTGCTCCTCTACAGTTACATTAGCAATTGGGTCTGACTCGTCTGCCAAGATATCGTTTGTTTGTAGAGTAATGTGAGTGATTCTTGTGTGTCCTTCAGCATCGTGAAGATACAGTGTTACTTGCCATGTTGCATCTTGAATACAACCAGTGCCGTCAGGATTTGTATCAATAAGGCAGAAAGTTACCTGATGAGAATCATCCCCTCTGTGAGCGAATTCTGTGTTGGGTGGGAACTGATTGCGGTTCCAGTCAGTTGCACCTCGGATTTCCCAGTCTGCATTCAATCCAGTTAGAGTTGATGTAAATCCGAAATCAACTACACTGCCTGACTTAAGGTAAACTGTATCAGAATATTCTCCTGAGTTATCAGCTTCTGATGGGGCTGCGCCATTGATGGTTAAATCCCATCCGTTACCAGCGATACCGAGTTCAGTTGGGTAAGGAGATACTTGGTATGCAAGCAGGTTGCTACGAAGAGGTGACGAAGTGCTCCCATATGGTTCTGAGACACTTGGGTTCTCTACATCAATTGTACTTACAATAAGACCACCACTACCAACTCCACAAGTTGCTAGCATGTGCATGCTAGAATCTGAGTCATGGTTTAGTAGACTGTGGAATGTACCCTGCTGTGCATTGATAAGCCCACCACATGGTGTTGGAAGTTTGTTTGAACCTGCACTTGCTGTTGAAAGTGCGGCATTTGCAACATAGTTACCATTGTTCATACCAAGCCATGCAGTGCTACTGACATTCATAAGAAGAGGGTGGTATGGGTCAGCAATGTTGAGATCACTGTGCTCAACTTGATTACCTGCTGTGTCACGGTTTAGAATAACCATGTTATACAGTAGATTATCATCCAATCCTTCAGCATAAGGACCTAGATGGATTTCAACAGTACCACCAGCCATCATGTAATTCTTGAGGATGTTCTCAGTTGCTGATTCTCCAAGTCGGCCATAGTAATTACCTGCTTGGACATTAGCAGTAGTCTGCCAAGGCAATAGGACCTTGTCGTAATGGTCCAACCACCCACTAGCGAGGTAGGTATCCCAATCACTCTGTCTAAACTGAGTGTAGGTCATTCCCATTGCCTGCAAGTCCATCTTCACACTCTGCAACCGATTCTGGTCAGTTGGGTTTGAGAGAATCGCTACATCCACCATGCTTGCAAATGTGATTGTGAAGTTGCGCTGGTTTCCTGATGCGGTTCCATCAACAAGTTGTGCGAAGAATCGTAAGTCATAGGTCTCGCCGTCTATCCATCCGTTGAAAGGCTGGAAAGTTGCTTGATTATTCTCATGTGATTCAAGAGTTATCGGGCTGTTAGTGGAAGTTGTTGAAGATACTGTCGTCCCGGAGGAATCAACGATATCTAGGTAGATATTGTAGTCACCTGCTAATACACCATTGCTCAATGGTACGGTAAACTGGTGAGTAAGTGCAGCGTCAAACGGATAGACGCAGTCATAATCAACATCTTCAACACAATCTAGAACATCAGGACGGAACAATGTTACATCAACAGACGCAACCTCGAAGATAACCTTTGACACGTTGTTACCAAGAGCTACTTCCTTAGTATTGGTCCAATTATTTCCAGCTGTTTGATTGTCAAATATGCTCATTACATCAATTCGATAAATACCCTGCTGGAAGTTATGTACTCCAATGGAGACATTACGCTCCTCGCGAGCATCAATGTTGGTCACAGATGTGTAGTAAGTTTGGTCGGAAGTAAATGTATACTCCTGCACAGTAATATTGTCAAGAGCGAAACCAGCGAATCCAGAACTACCATTAATACCATCACTATTTGTCATGAAGCGGAAAGTCAAATCAACTTCAGCACCATCCATTGACGTACACTCGGTTCGCCAGTTGTTGGAAGGACCAGTACGGTTCTGTATCACGATGTGAGTCAAGTCAAGGGTGACTGACTTCACGATACCTTCGCTATCAAACCATATAACATAATTGTCTTGGTCAGTGTGGTCTCCCATATACTCAACTTCGTCAAAGACACCATCGTCATCGATGTCTTCACAACTTTGGTTTGGACCACCAATAATACCATTCTCATTGTAGTCATTCCACGAACCATAGACAAGGCCTTGGTAAGTTTGTGAGCCTTTGCGCCAGCTGATTTCTAGCGCACCATACTCATTGACTCCAACAATATTACCATCTTGATCACTGAGGTAATCAGCCTCTGCAAAGTAATCGAAGGTCAGGTAAGCGAAATCGCCACCCATATTACGCAAATCAATAGTTTGTAGCGTCATTGACTCATTCCAATTGTCACCGTATCCTGAATCAGGATGGCCGAACCAGTATGCGTTACCACCAAACAATGGTCGGTTACCTGGGACAATTGCGTTTTGGACATTTGAAGCAGTATCATCTACGATTCCACCATCACCATCACTGTCATCACCGTACATGTAAGCACATGCGCTTGGCTCGAAGTCCTCAACATCTTTACACGGGTTGGTGAAAAGAGCAGTTGGCTGAGCAGTATACACTGTTGCTTTGATATCAAAATCCATCACGGTGTTTCCAGCATTCTCAACAATAACATCAATCGGCATATCTCCAGATGCATACAACGCACCTCGGTCTTGAGATGTAATCTCCTTAACCGCTGGGTCATACAAGTTTAGCACGTCCATCTTCCAACGCATATCATCGTTGCTTGCATCCTCATTACTGAATCCAGTAGGAGATGTTAGAGCACTCTCAACCATGTATTCAGTACCATTTGTGAAATATGCGTTTAGGGTAATGGTTTGCTCGTCGCCTGGGGCGAAGTTATTGAGGTTCAGACTTTGTGAAACTGGCTGGATTTGGCCGAACTGTGTGATTGTCTTCTTGATTGTTAAGTTGTCAAACGCCATACCGTCCCACTGAGTGTTACGTGAAGTGTTGTCACGTCCTACACTTCCTTCGTATCCAGTACGGAAACGGAATCGGAGGTCAATTGTATCTCCAGCCCATGGTGTCAAATCCAGTGAATTGTTTCCTTTGAGGTCCATCCAACTGTAATTTGTACCGAAGATATGGTAAATTCTACTTGTGTATTCTACTGAACCACCATTACTGTAATACTCGTTAAGTCTTACAGCATCATAACCACCACGATAGATGATAGGGACCCATCCCTCATCATCAGTATAAACATCAATGTTACACGAATCATCGTAAATCACCATTCCCGAGATTGAACCTTGAGAGTTCACGTAATGGACAACAGAGTAACCTACACTACAATACAAATCAAGTTCGAGTGATGCTGCGTCAGCACCGGTCAAATCGATGTCTTCCAAGATTAGTCCATCATCTTGATTAGATAGATATCCGCTTTCCATCTGGTTCCCAGCAGTTGCATTCGGTTGCCATGTCCCTGCCCACATGTAGTCAGTCGGATTGACATCCGCTTCGTCACCTTCTGGATTAGCAGAATGGTTTGATGCTGTCTCTTCATGCCAGAAATATGACTCTTGGTCATAATCTGCATAAGCCCAAGTACAACCTGTACCACAGTTAGAAATTCCCGCTGTTTCATAGTCATTTGAGTAAACTGTCGTGTCTACTCCACCGGTGATTTCCTTGACTGAAACATCAACATCCACGCTTCCAGTGATGGAATTAAGCCCTGTGTTTTGCACAGTAACATTCACCTCACGGGTACCTTCACCAATCGTCATCCTCCCAGTATCTGGATTGAAACTTGCTGGTGAAACAGTCATGCCTGATATCCCAACGTCTTCGTTATCAAGTTGAACAACAGAGATCGCATCGAGATTACCACATCCAAAACCATTCAGTTGCGGGTTTAGTGGGTCAAAAGCACACCCCTTTGAATCAATGTGTAGTGCACCATTTGAGTATTGGTAAGTGTAGTCACGGTTACCGATTGCCAAGTCAAGAGCGCTGGTTGGACCACCAGCAAACTGCCCTACAAGAACCATAGTTGGTCTACGGCCGACTGGCATTGATTGTGGTTGATAGTATCCACCACTGCCATCAGATAGAATAATTTGAACAGTATTCAATTCCTCTAGGTTATCCATCGAATATGATGTCACAGTATTACCACTTTGGCCGACCAAACTGGTAATGGTGGAAGTGGTTGGAACAACTAAGTCAATGCTTCCATCTTGATTGACATCCTGTAATTCAACTGAAGCCGGTATAAATGACCCTATAGTCGGAGAAACTGCAATTTGTTGCCAATTATTCTGTGATGGGCAAGGAGCCGCTGCACAACTCTGTAACACAACAGTTGTCAAATTCGTGATTGCCATAGTGTCAATCTTGCCATCATTATCTTCATCAGCGATGTCAAAGCTACCACTTTCGGAATTCAACTTGATTGTGTGTTGCTTGTTAGGGTCATTCCATGCTGCGAATGTATCGAGCGTACATTCGAATTCAACGATAGAAACGTTATCCCAATCACCGTCTGAGAATCCTGTTGCTGCATTGAACCCTGGCCAATAATGCAAGAATGCATCTAAATCATCGCAATCGTTTCCGATAGGACCGCCCACAACAGCCTCGCCGAAATTTCCGAGCCGAATGTCTGCGTAGACCTTGTTAGCGAGATTATCAAGAGTTGTGATCTTATGATTTGTCGCAATATTGTTACGCTGAGAACCACCAAGATAAGTTAAGAGACGCTGTGTACCTGAAGCCAAATCTTGTAATTCAAGAGCTACAATATCATCTGCTCCATCACCGTTAACATCGCCAATTTGGAAGTTCCATACGATGTCACCCATTGTATAAACTGCATCCTCGCTGAAAGTCCCAGCACAGTCCTCATTCCTCAAGACCGTTAGATTTCCACGGATTACTTCTGTACCACCAAAAACCTGAATGTTTCCTTGGTAGAATACTATGTCGTCCTTTCCATCATCATCAATGTCGCCCACTTCAACACCACCAACATCAGCGATATCAGTGAATCCAGCACGGCGGCTTGCGTTGTTAGAAACCCAAAGGTCAGTTCTATCTTGGTAATTTCCATTATCATTCCAGAGAATGGACAAGAAGTTCCCCATCTCGCTCGCGGTCACAATATCGTCATCACCATCACAATCAAAGTCACCAGTCGCAAGGTCCAGAGGATTCCTTGTTACTGGGTATTGCTTCGAATTACTCGCCGAAACATCCAGCACTGCCAACGAAGTTGACAATACCATCAGTGCGACTAGTGCGACGGCTTTGACCCGTGCCTTGTTCATATTCAGTTCAAAGGTATGGCTCGACATACAAGACCAACCGACTTTGGGCTTTCTTATTACCCCTTTCGTGCGCGTGTGTGAAAAATGCTATACCAATTGTCACGCAGTACAACGATTATTGTTTCTGAGTGTTAGTTCCCCAGCCCACCGCATAATCAACACAAAATTAGTTGATATAATGGCAATCATTTATTCCAGAAATAGTATTATTTTTGCATCTTCAAACTGCGTCAAGCCACGTTGGAGAAGGACCAAAACCCTCTCTAGTCCCACCGTAAATCTTGACAAGTTTTCCTAACTGATACTGTGTCTCAAGCCAGCCACCCACAAGTTCATCGTCTAAATCATGACGTCCGTGAATTGTTTCAACAATCACGTCAACAGGAAGTCCCATCACACCAAATCTGCGAACTGCAATTCGTAGTGCCTCGCGTAGCCATCCTTCCGCTATTGGCTCGGTCGAGGGTGAACCTTGTGGTGGTTTTGGTGCTTCGTCATACTCATCAAGAATTGCCCTCAAATCACCAACGCTTGGAGACTCCTCTTTGTAGATTCCAAGTTTCGCCATCTCTTCTTCTATATTCAGTTCACCTATTGTTCTGCGTACGGTCAACACACTCTCAGGATTTGGAGTGGGGCCTGGAAGTGGTTTACTGACGCTTCGGGTTGATGAAGATGAAGTCATAATTGGATCGCCGTCTGAACCTATGCTAAGTCTCTCTAGTAATCCGATGTCGTCGAGGCCAATTTTCCCTCGCCAAGACTCAACCCAATCCATTTCTCCCTCAATAAGAATCACGATGCCATCATCTGGCGACCGGAACCGGTAGCAGGAGCGTATTTCGTCTACCACGACCTATAGCGGATAGAGGTGGTTCTTGAACCAACCGTTAAAATAACACGAAATCAATCATCATTTGCTCATTTGGTTTCAAGCAAGCCGGTGAAATTTACCGCCTTCTTCTTGTTGCCATCGAGACCCATCTGGGTGCTCGTATACAGTAACCCCATCGGTCACCTGATATTCCCCACCACTGGGTAGATTTAGATATGAATCAAGAATCTCTGTCTCACCTTCCGAGATAACATGGTCCACAATGGGATTGAGTTCTGGACTGACAGGAGTTAGTTCCGTTGGTTCATCCTGCTCTGCTACAATTGAAGGATGAATAGTTTCCAATTCTGCAGATTCTTCCGAGGTCCTCATTTTATCATTGAATAGCGAATCCTCATTGACTTCTAGAATCTCTGGCTCTCTTCTATCGCGCATTGCAAACATTATACTGATTGCACCAATCCCGACCAAAATCAAAACGAATGCTGAAATCATCCAATTAAACGGTGTTTTCCCTGCAACCTCTGCTGTTGTGCCATCTTCTCCTTCTAGCTGATTATCACTAACAATCTCATCTGCGACAAAACGTGGTGACAACATTACTACAGTAGTATCCCAGCCTCCAATTGATGTGTTAGCAGATTCACCAACCTGTTCAAATTCTAACAAAAGTGGGAATATTCCCGACGTTTCATCACTCTCTTCTGCAGTACAATCAAATTCTGCCCGTCCAGCGGGAGATATCTCAAACACTGTTGACGTGCATTCAAACGGATCAAAAGACGAATTGGGAGAAAGGTGAACAAATCCATTAGCATCACCACTATTTGTAACTGTACATTTGATAAAGTGCGTTGATGAAGAAAAATTTCCTATTTTCCCATTGTATGCAATACTTGGCAATGTAAGTTCCTCATCATAGTTACTACACGAGATGTGCCATTCCGGTGCCGGTGGTGGCGTTGCAAAAACTTCCAAAGATGCTGTCTGTGAAGTGACTTGCCAATCAGAAGTTGAAAGAACCATGGAAATGGTATGCGTTCCAATTGTTGGGATTGTGACGGTGTAAGTTCCTGCTCCGCCAGTTGGATTAATCACTTCAATTAATTCTCCATTTAGGAATATTTCAAGTTCCATTGAACAATCGATTGAACATATCGCATCATATGCGATATCAAAAGACCCCGGATGCAAAACGGTAGGTACTGGTGACTGAATTATCAATGACAAAATGCCATCAGCCGGAAGCAGTGACATGGTTGCATCGGGGCCTGGCACTTCATCATCAGCGATGTTACCAAACTCATCAATCACTTGCATTTCAAATTCGTACACCCCTGGTGAAAGTGTAGTCAAATCTTGTGTATAATTTGCCTCTATACTGAAGTATCTAGTATCTAATTTGCCATTTATCCCATGCAACATTTCAGTTGCAATGGAACGGTGCCCAGCATCTGTGAAATCATCATTGCCATCAATCCACTCCGGGTGCTCTGGGCCGTCATCAGATAGTGGAATTAAAGTCACCCAAGGTCTTGATGAGGCTATTTCCGTGATAATCTTGCTCTTTTCAGTAATAGTCTGGAACTCTCCATATTGGTAGCAACCAGCTGGCCCCGAACCAATGTGGCAGATATAATCAGGATCAATTTCCATAACTCCAATAAAGATTTGAGCACCAGTCGGCGCAAGAGCATCAAGCAATGTTGGATAAGATGATTGCCAAATACTAGTTGATGAGGATTTGTAGTCACGGATTGGAATTATTGTAATAATATCTGGATTTGCAGCCTTAATATCATACTGTTTAGAGAGGAAAGTCGTAACTGAACCCCATGAATCTGAGATATTCGTCAGAGTTAGTCCCGGCCAAGTTTGGTTTAATCCTTCAAATATAATTCCAGTTGTACTGTTATTAGCACTAGAGGCACCAATCCCCATTGTTTCTTCTGAACCAAGAGCAACATAGGAAGAAATGTTGAGTGGGTCGTTCATTACAGGGTCAGATAGTGGAATAGACATAGAAAAACCATCGGGGCCATTGATTTCTAAACTTGCAGTTGAGTTGTCACGAGAGGTGGCTAGCCATTGGCCAGATACTTCCCAAGAAAGGCTTGAATTATCTTCACTTACAACAGTTAATTGACCTTCATCTGGCGAGGTTGTATCAATAACATGGACTTTATCAATCACCGCTGATGACCAGTTTTCTTCATTCAAATTAATATCTATAACTCTGAATCTGATATCCCACCAACCAAGTTCAGCAGTGGAAAGGGAAATTGAACCATCATAAACTTTTGATATATCATGCCAATACAAAGGAACCACGAAATCATCACCAGTATCAGTTGGATTGATGATATGAACAAACATGTTGAGATCTGACCGATCTTGAACTGCAGACGCTTGGAATACCAATTCAACCCCTGGCTGCGTCTCACATACCGCGACAATGACTCGCTCGCAGCCACCCACTGTCATTAACTCGAAATCGGGGAAGACCGGCCTTAGAATCAATGTCTCGTACCACGCACCAACTCCAGACGGTGTGCGTGAGTTTCCTGCAGCATCAGTCATCCATAGCCATAATGCCATCGAATCACCATACTCCGCAGAATGTTGAGATGTATCATAAAATGTAATGTAGTTATTGTGAAGAGTATCCCAACCCATGAATGAAAGTGAGGCGGGAGGCCATGAAGAGATGCTGCCGAGCCCTTGCAAATGCCACTCAATCGTGGCATCTGATTCATTGCCCAATACACTAACACGAATCTCAATCAAATCCCCAACTCTAGCCTCAGTGACTTCTTGCCCGTCCACATAGAAGGTGATACCACTAACTTCCGGCAAAATATCGTCTATGAAGTTGACCGAGAGTGCGTCTAAAACAATCTCATGTGAATCTAATGTGATGCCTTGGCTCATTACTGGGAATGTACTGAAAGTTGCTTCAGCCCACCTCCCACCAGTCCTATTCACATGGTCATTTAGTGCTGTTACAATAGTTCCATTCGCCCCTAATGTTTCAGTTAATTCATAGGGTACGATAACGAATGAACTAGCGAAATTACCCATGTACGAGCCTTGTGCTGAACAATCTAATTCTAAATTACCCCACGCTATTCCGGCTGGCCCATTAGTGCCGGATAAATTATTTTTCCAATTCGTTTGTAACAGTGAATTATTCAATTCAATGGTCATACCCATTGCAGGGAATTGACTACTGTTGATTGATAGAATAGTATTGCCTGCGAGTGAGATCGTAATATTTGAATCAACATTGAAAGTTGGTGGAATAATATGTATCCATCCAGAACCAATTGGAGTGGCGTTGGTTGGAACAAATATTTGAAAAGTTGTCGGACCACCAAATTGGCTGAAAAGTGGGTTGGAATCCCTAACAACCCCTAGATTATGTGGGAAATACCAGAACGGTGCACCACCCGTCGTGTTAGATATTGATAGTCTAAAATCATCTATTGAATACCAGTTTGACAAATCTAAATCAATGGAATTAATTCTGGGAGTTGTAGTATTATTGGTTGTTGATAGCCAAAAATTGAATTGAATCAGAGAGAATGCAGGAAGTTCCTCAAAAGTAAGATTGAACGAGTCCCACTGTGACCAAGATGAGCCATCTACTGAATATCGATAAGTAGCTACAATTGAGGTGTTAGCAGGTTGGCTATTGGGTATCCTAACTACCCCATGAACATTGATTAATCCCTGTCTGCCTAGGATTGGGCTGGTGTAATTCCCATTGTAGATATAGACGAGTGAACCGGACCATCCAGCGAATGTCCCTGTAAACGAGTAACCAGTGTTGCCATTGTTTCCCACTGTCCCGCGTGAGCCAGTGCCATATGGGGCGCCGCCAGCACCTCCCCTACCTGGATTAACGCTAGTTGCCCCATTATTATTCAGATTATTAGCAGTGGTTGCTAGCAAGATAATTCCGCCAGCTCCACCTCCGCCACCGTGGCCTCCATCATACATGAATAAGCAAGGATTACCTGGCGCACAGGAGCCATCCTCACCATCACCACCATCACCACCTTCAGCAGTTAACACAGCGTTAGGTCCGATGTAGACGCTATTTGCCATGAGGGAAATTGAACCGCCACTTCCTCCACCTGCTCCACTGCCTCCTGGACCGCTGCCACCTGGAGGTGTAGCACCATCATCACCACGTCCACCGTTTGCAGAAATAGAACCGTTCATGTAGATAACGCGGGCATATAATTCAATGACACCGCCACCGTAACCGCCATTCGCGTCATTGGCTACTTGGCCATTTGGATTGATATAAGTGACATTACCACCTGACGAACCTGGTTCTGAACCATTACCATAGGTAGTCCCACCTGCACCACCATTTGTGCCGCCACCTGAGCCACCACTAGTGCCGTGACTTCCACCACCTGCGCCTGGGCTTTTTCCATTTGATGCGCGCGCTGTAGAACCGCCTACACCCCAATTACCAACCACTAATTCATCAGCAACTATTGAAGTCCCTAACTCAATTTTGATTACATTAGCGTATATGCGTAATGGACCCCCAGATACTGAAATCTCACCACAACTTACAATCCCACATAACAAGTGTAGGGTATCATAAGAATGATTTCCACTCATTGTCACCGAACTAGATATTACAGTATTATTTGTCCCTGAATTTGGCACACTTCCTCCACTTGAAGTGTTTAATCGGAGTTGCCTATTAGCGTCAACAGTTGTCCCAATCATGGTAGAATTAGGAGCAAGAGCGCTCATTTGATTGGTTGTGTTTGACCACTCCTGCAAACCAGAAACCGTGAGATTAAGACTGGCTCCATTAATCCGCTGACCTGGTCGGTGAGTCAATCCTGCTGTCTCATTGAGGGCAGGATGTAAAACCACACTAGAATTACCATTTGAAAAAGTGGAGGAAGATGCCCGGTGCCATGGATATACTAAATTTTGAGTATTGTTAAACACAGTTGCTGAAGCGGCTTCTTGCAATTCAAGAATGCGTGATGAACTAAGGCCTGACGGCCCATTCAAGCCAACTGGGTTTGACCCTGAAATAGTTGCATAAACCACACAAGATGTTAGGTAACTACCGGATAACGAGGGATGGCTTCCGTCTGATGAATAGAGGTTGTCAAACAAAGTTCCTGAGTTCTCAGGCGTCCCACCTGATGCCACAATTTCATCATAAATATGCTTGAAAGCTAATCCTGCTGGAGCTAGCCACACAGGACGACTGGCTGTGCTGACATTTTCTGCATATAGCCGATAACCAGAATCCAAATTCGCCTGCATTGTCAAAAAGTCTGGATTGCGCCACTGATTGTCTTGGTCGCCATTTCTCCGACCCCAAGTCATTAGGAGAACCGTTTCTGCACCATTATCCTCAATCATTTCATTGAGAACGACTGCACCTGACAAACTATCCTGCCAATATTGGGAAGTGGTGGGGAAACTGGGTACTTGGCTTTGATCTTGTAACACTATCCAATCGTAGTTTCCATTGTTGAGAGTAGTATTCCACTGGTGGCCAGATGTTTGAACTCTGCTTGAGTGGTCGGCTAGATTCAAACCACCTGCGGCTAATCTGTCAACATTTGAATTAGCAAAATAATTTGTTAACAATGATTCTGTCAATGATTCAAGATTATTCGCTTGAGTGTAGGAATTTCCTAACATCAATACTTCCATTGAGTTCGGACTAGAACTCAACACCGATTCGTCATCATGTAAGTTTGGATTGTTAGCGATAGCAAAATGAATGCCTACTGTACTCACTAATAGAAGGATGACGAGGATAAAAGAATGCCTTACCTGCCTCTGGGTCATAGACCCAACATTCAACACTCACCTATACCGATTGCGATTACCCGTCTAAGGATAATCGCCGTTAAAAAATTAAAAGGTAGGGGACTACTGCTTTCGTTCCCCCAAAATATAGTGCTGTTATTATTTAGTTACTGCAAGATTTCGCAGCACTGTTTGAAGAATGCCACCATTGTTGTAATATTCTACTTCAACAGGTGTATCAAGCCTCACTATTGCATCAAAATTGAAACTAGTCCCATCTCCCTTGTGAGCTGTCACTACCATGGTACTCATCGGCACCATTTCCCCATGGGCTGGTATGTCAAATTTCTCACTCCCATCCAACCCTAAACTATCTGGGTCTTGCCCTTCTAAGAAGGTCAGAGGCAGTACACCCATGCCGACCAAGTTGGAACGGTGGATTCTCTCAAATGATGTGGCAATAACTGCCTTCACACCGAGTAATAATGTACCTTTCGCAGCCCAATCCCTACTACTACCAGTGCCGTACTGCGAGCCTGCAAGTACTACTAATGGTGTCCCATTCTCTTGGTAACGCATGCTAGCTTCAAACACTGAAGTAACATCTCCAGTTGGAAAGAAAGTTGTGAATCCCCCCTCAGTTCCTGGTGCAATTTTATTTCTAATCCGGACATTAGCAAATGTACCGCGCATCATCACTTCGTGATTACCGCGCCGGCTTCCAAACGAGTTGAAATGGCGCGGCTTCACACCATTTTCAATTAGGTATTGACCGGCTGGACCAGTATGGGGAAATGCCCCCGCAGGAGAAATATGATCTGTCGTTGTCGAGTCCCCTAACATCAGTAAAACATGAGCACCAATTATTGGTTTTATTTCATCTAATTCAAGTGAAATACCTTCAAAGAATGAAGGTAATCGAATATAGGTTGAATCATCATCCCAAGGATACAAGTCACTTGGTGATGAAGGAATTGCATTCCATCGCGGCTCGTTGGTTGCATCGGCGTAACGTTTGCGGAACATCTCAGGGCTAATTGAGGCGGCTACCGTAGCCTGGATGTCCTCATCTGAGGGCCAAATATCGGCTAAGAAAACATCGTTCCCGTTGGAATCTTGGCCTATTACATCATTCTGAATGTCAATATTTAGAGTCCCAGCTAATGCATATGCTACAACTAAAGGTGGACTTCCAAGATAACTGCCTTTTACCTTTTGATGAACTCTTCCTTCGAAATTTCGGTTACCAGAAATTACACTTCCAACGATCAAATCTCCTGCATCAATTGCTGACTCGATGTTCTCCGCCAATGGTCCTGAATTACCGATGCAAGTGGTACACCCATAGCCTACATTATTGAAACCAAGAGCTGACAAATCTTCACTAAGACCTGCAGCATCATAATACTCTGTTACGACCCTGCTCCCGGGTGCTAAACTTGGTTTAACCCACGGCTTAATCGTCATACCAAGGGCACGCGCGTTGCGCGCAACTAACCCTGCAGCAAGCATTACAGATGGATTGGAAGTGTTAGTACAAGATGTGATTGCGGCGATAACCACATCGCCATGAGTCAAACAGTAATCTTCCCCTTCAACCTGAATTTTTAACGACGCTGCATCAGCACCAAGCCCGTGACCTTGGTGGCCAAGAGGAGCGGTCAAACTACCAATCCAATGCGCTTTCATATCTGATAGATTGACTCGGTCTTGAGGCCTTTTTGGACCTGCTAGAGACGGCTCAACAGTAGACAAATCAAGTGAAAGTGTAGAAGTAAATTTTGGATTTGCTGAATCAGGATTCAAAAACATCCCTTGAGCTTTCAAGTATCGCTTCACATTTTCAACATGAGTTTCATCCCGACCTGAAAGTCGCATGTACTCAAGTGTTGTTTCATCAACTGGGAAAAATCCGCATGTTGCCCCGTATTCAGGCGCCATATTAGCAATTGTAGCTCGGTCTGGAAGAGTAATGTTGGCAAGACCACCACCAAAAAATTCTACGAATTTACTAACAACCCCGTACTCACGAAGTATCTCAACAATACGCAAAGTCATGTCAGTAGCGGTCACACCTGACTGCAAACTTCCTGTCAACTCAAAACCAACTACTTCTGGTAATAGCATGTAAATCGGCTGTCCAAGCATCACAGCCTCAGCCTCAATTCCACCAACACCCCAACCTAAAACACCCAAACCATTGATCATGGTCGTGTGCGAGTCAGTGCCCACCAGTGAATCGTTTAACCAAACACCATCCTCTTCTCGGGCGACACTTGCTAGCCACTCTAGGTTTACCTGATGGACAATCCCTCTCCCAGGTGGAACAGCGCGGAAATTATCCAAACTTTGCTGCCCCCATTTGAGAAATTGATAGCGTTCCATGTTGCGCTCATATTCAATCTCTAAGTTACGTTCGCGCGCATCTGGAATAAGACCTGAATAATCAACCTGCACTGAGTGGTCAATGACTAGGTCTACTGGAACTTGTGGATTGACTTTTTTGGGGTCCCCACCTAATTCTACCATTCCATCGCGCAGCGCGGCGATATCAACAACTGCTGGGACACCGGTGAAATCTTGTAGAATTACTCGGCTTGGCATAAATGGAATTTCGGCTGGAGTCATTGTTGGATTCCAATTTGCAATCCTCTCTACATCAGCATCAGTTACTAGAAATCCATCGGCATTTCGCAATGCCGCCTCAAGTAATACTCTGATAGAATATGGAAGGTCAGAAAGTGAAACACCCCAATCAGCTTCTTTTGCTGGTAAAGAGTAGAACTGACCTAGAGTCCCATCACTCATTTCGAACTCGCTGACTTCGCTCATTCTTTTCCCCAATTAAACGGGGCAGGGGTGGCCCCCTTCAATATAGCCTATGAGCCACTTCAAATTTCGTTCTAAGAACCAACCAATTATGGGATGATTAGGTGCATGTAAGCCATGTTACCATCTATCTCAATGCTGTGAATGTAAGGTGGGTTCAGTGGTTTGTCGTCACCACCACCAATTGTTGGAACTAAACTGATTTTATCAACCAATTCAATCCCACCAATGCCACTACCCAAGTAAGTGCTATCATCAGTAACCAATCCAAAGATTGTGTGTGCCCCATTAAGATGTGAAGGTGTTGAATCTTTGTCAACAATGTAGAATTGACTACCACCAGTATTTGGACCTGAGTTTGCCATTGAGAGGGCACCAGGCACATGACAAGTCCCCACCCATTGCCCTGAACCTTCTGATGTTTCAGCACAATCAAATTCATCAGGTATTGTCCAAGTTGTAATGTCGTTTTGGTCACCTTGGCCATACCAGATTGCAGAATAGCCCCCTGAGCCAGCCCCGCCCCCTGTCAATGGATAAGCACCATTCTCAATATCACCGCCTTGAACCATAAAACCATCAATTACACGATGGAATGCAATGCCATCGTATCTGCCATTACGGGCATGGTCTTTGAATGAATCAACCGTTTTTGGCGCTGCTTGAGAGTCTAACTCAATTACAAGGGTTGCATCCCAATCTGATGATTCTTCTGAAGTAAAGTGTAGTGCTGCCTTGATTTCAGGCATGTACTTGATGCTAGACAATAGGAGCATCCCAACCAACATAATTGATAACAAGCCGTAGATTGTCGGGGTACCATCATCAATTAATTTTGGCAGGCTAGATGTTCTAATACCTAAACCATCCATTTTTGCCTGTAAGGCGTTAGAAGCGCGACGGGCATCACGGTGCTTTGGATCCTTCTTCAGTGCACTTTGGTAAGCTTTGCTTGCTTCCCGCAACATTTTGCGGTTTACTGGTGAACTGCCATCTGCCAATGCTTGTTTTGCATCACCGACTAAAGTCCATGTGTTTGCGTGGTTGGCTTTGTCACCATGTTCTGACCAAGATGCCCTCAATGTTTTCAAGGCATCATCATGTTCACCAGCGTCTATTTGCTTCTCAGCAGTCTCCCACGCCTCCTTCAATCCACTCGGAATCATGAACCGCCGACAAGCGTCTCATTGATGAATCACTCGCTCCCGCGAAAAGAGGTAAATGTTTGGTAATATGGAGGGAAAGGCATTCAATGTGTTGAATTACTACTGACATGAATCTACATTTCTTGATTCATCGAATGTAATCGATTCATTGGCGAATAGCACTAAAAATAGAAGGAAAATATGAAGAGGCTCATGCTACGCCCAAAGTCGCAAGGGAGAGGTTGCTGTCCGTAGGACAAACCCAAAAAGGGGACTCAGAACAAGATGGAAACCATCGTCAACGACTTCACATTCAATATCGCTACAGCGAATGGGACGGGGTCCCAATCGGCTAATCTAATTCTACTCCAATCCATGTTTAAGATGGGAGTGCCAGTTAGTGGGAAGAACCTATTTCCTTCAAACATCTCAGGACTTCCAACATGGTACATCATCCGTGTTTCTGATGCTGGCTATCAAGCACCTGGTGACCGTACACATATCCAAGTTTTGATGAACAAAGCAACATGGGACAATGATATTGCATCTCTTGAATCTGGAACCGTGGTAATCTACAACTCAGATGTCAAGTTGCCAGTTGAAAGGGATGACTTAATTCTCTATCCAATTCCAATGACAACCATTGCTCGCGGATTGAATCCAAAGTTGGCTCGTATGATTGCAAATATGGTCTATGTAGGAGTTATTGCTGAATTAATTGGACTTGATAGCACAATTCTAGACAACGCTGTAAACAAACAATTCAATGGCAAAGCAAAGGCGATTGAGTTGAATGCGACTGCCATCACCCTTGGCCGAGAATATGTTGTTGAAAATTTTGAACAAATATGCCCATACGCCCTTGAAGCAAGGGAGGTAAACCCTGAGTCTTTCATTATTGATGGAAACGAAGCGGTTGCTCTTGGCTCGTTATTTGGCGGAGTTACAATGCTGTCATGGTATCCAATCACACCATCCACATCTATCGCTGAAGGAATAATCTCCCACCTCCCAAGACTACGTAGTGATGACAATGAACAACTCACTTGTGCTGTCATCCAAAGTGAAGATGAATTAGCCGCTGCTGGAATGGTAGTTGGTGCTGGCTGGGCTGGTGGCCGTGCTATGACTTGCACATCAGGGCCAGGGATTTCATTGATGTCAGAATTCGTTGGGCTAGCTTATTTCTCCGAAGTACCCGGGGTAATTTGGGATGTTAATCGTGTAGGCCCTTCAACTGGCTTACCTACTAGAACTCAGCAAGGTGACCTCTCTATGCTCTATGAAGTAGGACATGGAGACACAAAACATCTCGTGTTAATACCGGGCACCATAGAGGAGTGTTTCGAGTTTGGATGGCGTGCATTTGACTTGGCAGAGAGATTTCAAACCATTGTCTTTGGATTCTCAGACCTTGACCTTGGAATGAACCACTGGATCTGCAATGGTTTTGACTACCCAGAAAAAATGGACCGGGGCAAAGTCTTGCACTCACAAGAAGAAATTGACGCTATTGAAAATTTTGGCCGTTACCGTGATGTTGATGGCGATGGAATCTGTTACAGAACTTTACCCGGGAGTGGGCTTGAACCAATACTCTATCGCGGAACCGGTCATGATGAAGATGCAGTATACTCTGAAGACCCGGAGGTTTATGTTGCCAACATGGCGAGATTAAAGAGAAAGATTGACGGGGCTAGAACTGTTCTTCCTCAACCAATTCTTAGAGAAGAGCCCGAGATGCAAGTAGGGATTATTTACTACGGCTCAATGGAAAATACCATTCAAGAAATTGATGATATTTTGGAAGCAACAGGCCTGAAGGTTAGTCAGTGTAGGTTACGCTCCCTGCCTATCTCACCCGTTGTTGAAGAGTTTGTGGCCAACCATGAACAAATAATTGTGTTAGAAGTTAACCGTGATGGTCAATTGTACGGCATACTGCGCAAGGAATTACCAATTAAATTGGTGCCACGTGTGCATAGCGTCGCCTTCTCTGATGGACTACCCCCAAGGGCAAGAAAATATTCTGAAATGATTCGGGAAAAGTTACTAGAGGTGATGTCTTGAAGTTGAATATTATTGATTTACCCAAGGATGACTACAAGGGTGGGCCATCTTCACTTTGTCCTGGTTGTGGGCACGATCAAATTTCCAATGTTGTAATCACAGCAGCGTGGGAAAATGGCATTCAACCCGACAGAATTGCTAAGATGAGTGGTATTGGCTGTTCATCAAAGACACCGGCATACTTCCTCGGTAAATCACATGGATTCAATACACTTCACGGTAGAATGCCGTCAGTAACAACTGGAGCAAATGTAACCAACAAAGATTTGCATTACATAGGCGTTTCAGGGGATGGGGATACTGCAAGTATTGGAATTGGACAATTCATCCATGCAATACGCCGAAATCTAAACATGGTTTACATCATTGAAAATAACGGTGTTTACGGACTGACAAAAGGTCAATATTCAGCTACTGTTGAAAAGGGCTCTCAGAAAAGAAAAGCAGAAGCAAATGAGAGCCCCCCAATAGATTTGTGCGCCATGGCAATCAATCTTGGATGCACATTCGTCGCTCGTTCATTCTCCGGCTCAAAGAAGCAATTAACATCTCTAATGAGGGCGGCTATGAGTCACCGAGGAACCGCGATAATTGATGTGATTTCACCGTGTGTAACCTTCAGTAATAATGACGAATCTTTCCGTTCATATGGATATGTGAAAGATAACCAATCAGAACTCCATGCATACGACTACATCCCCACATTCCAACCAATTGCCGATGTTGAAGTCCCAGAAGGGGAATTCAAGGATATCACTCTGTTTGATGGCTCAACCCTCAGACTTGAAACCATTGGAGGAAACCATGACCCATCTGATGCGGTGGCTGCACTTTCGCAAATCCATCATGCTGAACAGGATCAAAGACATGTTACTGGACTCTTGTATTACAATCCAGAGCCTAAGACATTAGATGAGATGCTAAATCTTTCAGATACGCCACTTTCCGAACTGACAAATGAACAATTGCGACCAAGTGAAGAGGATTTGGCTTCATTACTTGGCGACTTACGTGCCTGAGTAGGGTTTGAAAGTGGATGGCCTCCGCTTACAACATATGGGACCAACTCTTACCATCGGCCATGCAACTACAAACGGAGAAGTTGCTTACACTTCTGAAGTGCCACAATTTGGTCTCGGAACTTTTCTGATGAAAGAAGAAGGGGAGTGCAAACAAGCGGTGCTTGCTGCCCTAAAGTTGGGTTACAAGCATATTGACACGGCAATGGCGTATGAAAATGAACACGAAGTTGGTGAAGCCATTGCAGAAGCGATTGAGGATGGAATCATCACACGCGAAGAATTATTTGTAACAACAAAACTTCGTCGCCCACATGCAGTTGGATTTGAGGCGGTGCAACAACGCTGTCAAGAATCATTAAAAAATCTTGGACTTGAGTATGTTGACCTATACTTGGTGCATGCACCACCAAAAGACCCCTACCATCGGAAACCGACATGGAAAGGCATGGAAGAGTGCTTGAAACAGGGCTGGACAAGGGCAATCGGAGTTTCAAATTACGGGGCTCATCACCTTGACAAAATGCGAAGTTACGCTACCTATATGCCCTCAGTCAACCAAATAGAGATTCACCCTTGGCTACAAAGAGATGCTCTACGCGCAGCCACCGAAGCGGTTGGTGCAACTGTAATGGCGTATTCACCCCTAGCAAGGGGAGACAAAGTTTTAGATGAAAAATTAGTAAAAATTTCACATGAAATAGGTTGTACACCAGCACAAGTAGCAATAAAATGGTGCATGGATATAGGTTGTATTACTATACCTAAATCAAGTAACGAAGGGCGGATTAAGGAAAATCTTGGTTGCCTCAAAGTTAAGTTAGACACCCAATTAGATGAGTTAAAAACTCTCGATGAACACTATGTTTCAGGGTGGGACCCGACTTCCGAAACCTGAGGTGAGGGCATGGAATGGTACTATTGGGCAGCAATTATTGTTGGTCTCATCATCATTTTACCTGATCCAATAGGTATGCTATTCGCCTGGCTTCTTGACCGATGGTTTAACGAATTTGAAGAAAAGGGAGCGGATGTTAGTCAAGACCGCTTAGCCAAATTACGTGAATCAGGTCATACTCGAGATTTCAGTGAAGAGAAATCTGAGAGAACACCCGATGAATAAAATCTCAGAAGCGATTAATTATCGGTTGGCTTGAAATAACTGAGGCTACTCGCAACCCTTACACACAGCCCCTTAGTGTAGAGGTCCATCATCTGTGACTCTGGATCATAGGACTCCAGTTCGAATCTGGAAGGGGCTACCAACCTATCATTCACTGTTGTGATTCTAAAGTTGATTAACGCCACACAACTTCAAGAGTCAATTGCCACTCGCAGTTACATGGCTCGCTTTCTGATGATTGCCGCTACTTCCGGAACTAACCGTGAACTTGCAGAAACTTTTGCATCAACCGCGGCTGAAAAAGGGCATGAGGCAGAGGTTATTGATTTGGCTGAAATGGACCTGCCAATGTTTACCATAGCACGTACAAACAATCCTGAACAAACGCCTGATATCTCTGACCTAGTCGACACTATGACACAAGCTGATGCTTGGATTGTAATCGCTCCAGAGTACAATGGTTCGATGCCCCCCACCTTGAATAATGCCCTTGCTTGGTTGTCTAGAGATTGGCAAAACTTCCGCACAATGTGTACCGGGAAGCCAGTTGGCCTAGCCACACATAGTGGTGGTGGTGGTGCACACGTCATCATGGCAATGCGACAACAATTTTCTTACATTGGAGCTGATGTTATCGGTCGTGCCTGTATGTCTGGCCGAGATAAAGAAGCAAATCCTGAGACAATTGATGCCATGATTGATAATCTGGTGCGATGAACTAATTGGGTTCTGCAAGAACACCTAATGATTCGTAGAGACTTGGCCCACTTTCAAGATAACACATGATGCCTCTTCTGGTCCGAGAATCTTCAGGTTGGGAATTGTTTCCAGTAGCACAATCGCCAGTGCAACCATCTGCGAACGCGATGTAAACTCGACCCTCTTGATCAATATGCAGGTCGTTGAAATCAAGCAAGTTCCGATTCGAGCCACCAATATCACGGCAATCACCGCTGTTCAGACATATGCTACCAACCTGCACCGGATCAGTTGAGGCGCGGACAGTGTGGAATACTGGGTTTTCATCGAGCGCGTTCAAACTGTAGGTAACATACAGGTAATAGCTGACGTTAGAATTCGCATAGTGGGCATTGCCATCCCATGGATTCCCATCAAGGTCGGATTGGTTCAATTCACTCGCGTTCTCGCTCCCCAGATAGGTAATCGCAATCCTTCCAGGGTCACCGGCATCAACTTGAGGGAATACAGTCGAGATGACTTCGACTGGGCTGATTCGAATGCTGGTTTGTTCCCAAGACTGGCCCGAATCAGTACTCCTCGACATGTAAACGCCTTCATCAGCCCCCGTCCAGATGTGGTATGCATTGGATTCAGTATCAGTAGCAACCTCCGAATTCTTGCGTGGATACGGTGTACCGACATCCTCACCCATAGTTCGATCAAACCAAGATAGCCCGTTGTCATCAGAAACGATGACGGTGGGTGTTTCAACTCTAGGAGTTACGTAGACAGTACCATCCGGTGCGGAAGTTATAGCTCCATGAAGGCCACCATTGGTGGTGGCCAAACCGAAGATTAGTCCGCCGGTGTCAAATGTAGCGCCTCCATCAAAACTGGTGAAACAAAAGATGCCTGCGAGTTTGTTGTAACAATAGTACACAGCCGTCTCATAGAATGCTTGAGAGATTTGACCAGGGATGCCGTATCCACTACTAGTCCATGGGCCGGTTGCTAGTTTGATGTGATCATTGATTGGAGTCGTACCAGAGTCATGTGGATTGCCCAACCAAGATTCACCATCATCATCGCTCCAGCATATCCAAGATGTCTCAAGACCCTGCATCTGAACAGCGAATATACGGTCGGTAACAGGATCAACCCAGCCCCACGGGTCATTGGTCTGGAATGCACACATCGGACCTGCGACGTCCTCCCATGATTCGCCATAATCACAAGAACGCATGACCTTCTCAAGGGCAATGAAGAATACGCAGCCACTGGATGTAACGCCAATACTTGGTTCAGGTGCATCTTCACCAATATCACTGAAGGTGAAATTCATAGATAGTGGTTCAACATCAACGGGCATACCGTCTGCCCCTGTCACGAAGATACCTTCGGGACCTGAGGGGGCATCAATAACTTCGGACGGCCCATCGTTACCAAAGCAACCTGATAGTGAAAACGAAGCCATCAAGACGCACATGAGCAATGCCTTCACTCGCATATGCATATCGACCAAGCAATTACGCAAGTATGTTGCCCTACTATAATCATCTATGAAATTTGAGAAGAACAAATAAAACTAGATTTGTAAAGCCATGAATATTGGTCCTTCTGATTAGATTAATCGGTAGGCGTATTTTGAAACCCAACCTATCATCAAGAGAATCATGAACCATGCAAGAGAAATCCTTGCAATTCGTGATGTGATGGCCTTTCTCCTCCGGTCTTTTTCCACCTCTTCGAGAAGTGGAGCGATGGGGTCATCCCTACTCATGTAGGCTCGGATGGGTGCAAGAGATTTCAAGCGAGGGGTTACGTGGGCAGTCTGATGAGCGAGGTGCCCGAAGGATTCGTGATGCCTGAGATGGCAGACCCGCGGATACGACCTTCTGCATCTCTAGTGATTACACGTGATGGTGATGAAGGGGCTGAAATCCTATTTTGCCACAGAGTTTCCCAGATGCCTTCATTTCCTGATTTCTGGGCCTTCCCTGGTGGCGGCGTGACTCGATTTGACCGCATTGCTGCCAATGAATTACCTCAATTATCAGCTGATGAGGATGGTGCTGCCCTTGCCGCTTTAATGCGGGAAATTGTAGAAGAGGTTGGTTGGACCAATAGTGAAAATGGCATTGTATTTGTTGACGAAAATGTACGAGATGAAGTAATAGAAAATGGTGAAAACTGGTACCCTCATGTAAAGCGAGGTAGCCTTAGTGCTAATTCTAACGGATTCAAAATAATCTCAATCCGAACTACGCCACCTCTCGCCCCAATGCGCTTTACTAATCGCTTCTTCCACCTGCATGACTCAAATCCACCAGAGCCAAAACTACCCAGTGGGCGAAGTGAATTTGATGAGTTTCGTTGGTTAACTCCAATGCAAGCACTTGACGCTTGGAATAATAGTGAAATGAGAATCCCACCACCTCAAATTACTCTTCTTCGCGATATGATTGCATCTCTCAAGAAATCGGGAGGAGATATTGAATCAGCTACATCAACAATGTCTGAAAATCCACCTTGTGGTGAACATCGAATAGAGTTCGCTCCTAGCGTTGAATGTATCCCTCTTCCAACCCAAACGCTGCCTCCCGCCACCCATACTAATTGCTACATCATTGGAGATATGGGTGGCGACTTAGTAGTCGTTGACCCAGCAGCAAAATCTGATGATGGGCTTGCATATCTAGAGCGAAGAATTCGAACAGCAGAATCACGCGGTAGCAAAGTCATTGCAACCATTTTCACTCATCGCCACCCTGATCATATTGGTGATTTGGCTAGGATTTCAGAAATCTATCAAGCGCCGATTTGGGCAACTTCAGAGACTCACACCGTGATCCCCACGTGTGATACTGACAAGGTTCTGAAAGATGGTGATACATTCACCTTGAGTGGGAGAACATGGAATGTTCTAGAAACACCTGGCCACTGCCCAGGACATATTTGTCTATCAAATGAAGTTGGTATTATTTCAGGAGATATGGCTGTGATGGTAGGTACAATTCTAGTGCCTCCAAGTGATGGTGACATGGATAAATATCTCTCTAGCCTTGAGAGATTGCGTGACTTGAAACCCCCTATTCTTTTGCCTGCTCATGGTCCTCTTTCCCCTGTGCCAGAAAAACTACTGAATCGATATCTCACACATAGAAGGGCTAGACATGCAAGGGTATTAGATGCAGTGAAAAATGGGATGAGTGAAATCACTCAAATTGCTGGCTACGCTTACGATGACACTCCCGATGCCCACCCAATTCTCAAGATAGACCAAACGCTATCACATCTTCTCGCCCACCAAAGAGCAGGAGATATTCAACAAATTGATTCGGAGTGGAAACTTGCGACACGATGAAGGATTGGGAAGTTCACCAAAGTTCAAGGAGGTAGAGCAAAATGGGAGGCAAAGATGAAAATTTGGCAAATATTGCCTCTGATTCCAATGTTGAAGATGAAAAATTGTCCAATATTGTTGATGGTGCAGGTATTGAGGGGGAGGAAAAAAAGCCACTACTCCCGAAAAACTTCTGCTGGACTTGGCCTAGTTCAGTTGTAACTTGGATTATTTGGGGGTTGGGTGCGCTTGCACTTGGTTTTGGAATAATGACTAGCATTATGTCCACTCAAGTAGAGCCACTCTTTTACGGTTCAATCGGATTAATGATACTCGGTTTTGCTAGCCCTAATCCATTCAATAATATGATGAAAGACATGTTACCAGATAGTAGCCAAAGTGGTACATGGTCTGTGCCGCCATTACCACCAATGGACCCTTCAAAGTGGCATTTAGATAGAGTTGAATGGAATGAAAAAGTAAGTGCATGGCTACCTGATCCTCTGGCTCGCTATGAGCAGGATGGCCCCGCTATACAAGTCAAAGAAGATGGCGAAGAATGGGTCACCTATACTGATGGTGAAGAAGATGAGAGATTTGCTACTGAAGCAGAAGCATATGAACAGATGAAAAAGGTAATCAAAAAGGCTGATACATTAAACGCCCAAGAAATGATTTTTGGTGAACACCCACGCCATCATCGATACCGTGCATTATACAATACTACGCCACCACAAATCACATCTCGATTCCTATTCCATACATTCTCGGTAATGTTCCTCGTGGGAGTTTGGCTTTCCGTCCCTGTAGGTGAAGAGCGGCAATCAACAATGCCATTCTTATTGGCTGGACTAGTAATTGGGGCTGTTTCTGTCACCATCTCTTATTTCCAGAATAAGAGAGTGATGGAAGCATGGGATACTGTGACATCAATTGTAAAATTCATTGATGCAGGTCATAATGAATTAGTTGGTCAAGTTAGACCTGCATCATTTGAGCCTTTAGAGACCGTACATGTAGACAATTATCGTGATTCTAATTGGACTTTTGACAATCTTGTTGGATGGTCATGGTCATACAGCATATACCATTGCTGGAAAACTAGATACCGAGATAGTGAAGGAAAGTGGCATACTAAAACCGAATGTGCATGGAAATCGATCCGCGGTGACAGTAGTGCTTCTCCTTTCATGTTACATGATGGGAGTGGTGGGATAATAGTTGACCTACCTACATTCAGAAATTCACCTCTTGATGAAATTTGGGGGTCGGATAACCCTGGCAGAAAAGGAGGTAATGGCCTTTACACCAAAGGTGATGTGAGAAAACACAGATGGGAGTTATACGGATTACAATTAGGTGACCCAGTATACACAATGGCGCGCATCAAAAGTCGCCCACACGATGAGATACCAAGGGGGACTGTTTCAGAAAATGCCAGCAGAGTCCATCACACATTAGTTGCAGTTGGAGAAGATGCACCTCGTCGACATGCAGTCATCCAAAAAGGAACTGAGTTTTCAGTTCTGAAAGCTAAGTCCTCTACAATCAGCCGATATGGTGCAAGCGCTTTCCTCATACTCAGTAGCATTATGTTAATGGTAACAGCAATTTGATTACTCATCTTCAGCCATTTTCTCTTTCATTGCAGCAAGTTCAGCCTTTGCCTTCATCAATTCGATTTCAGCCTCGGTTGCAGCGATTTCATCCTTTAATCCCTCAGTCTTCAAATCAGCATCGGATTTCTTTGACTCAACAAAACTACCAAGACTTGCCCTACGGTCAAACATCTGTTCAACTTGTTCTCTAGAATATATATCAAACAAGTCAGCTCGCTCAAAACCAAACATGCGCGCAACTAGTAGAGTGGGGAACATCTCAGTGACTGTGTTGTAATTCTTTGCTGCCTGATTGTATTCCTCAACTTCATTTGCCATCTTTGCTATTGCTTGAACCCCTTCTTCAAGACCAGCAACTAATACATGGTGAGAAGTCAATTCAGGGTTGTCTTCTGCAAATGCAAGAACCTGTGGGATTACTGAATCCAACAGGCCATTTGCTGCCATCATATCGCCCCTATTACCACTGCTCTTAGCGGATGCAAACTTTTTACGCGCATCAATAATTTTGTCATATACCGAAGACTCTAATCCTAATTGCGCTAAATCTGTTTCTTCAACAAATGCAATCTTTTGGTCTTTGACTCCTATCTGTGTCTCTAAATTTTGATACTGATTTTCAACTTCATTGCGCAAGTCAACCATACGATTGTATGCACTAATTATCCAAAAAATTAGCATTAACAGTATGATTACGACTACTACAGCCACTAGTAACAAGATTCCTGCCATGGCCGCCCGAAGGTTAAGTCGCCTATGAGTCTATGGCCGTCAAAAATAGTAAATCAATGGGGTATTTGATGAAGGGTCAGCGCTGGGGTGGTAATTGACACGCGAGGGTCAACAGCGAGGGAGGGTGATGACATGAAAGGACAAATGAGCAGTTTTGACGTGGCGAGAATTGTCGCCGAACTGCGACCTTACATCGGTTCACGAGCACGTAAATCATACCATCCACATTGGGAGCAAGTAGTTCTGAGGCTAAACCCCAAGGAAGAAGCCCAGATTGATCTAGTAGTTGTTCGTGGTAAGAGAATCTATCTTTCAAGACGTGACAGACCAATGCCTCCAAACCCCTCTTCTTTCTCAATGCTGATGCGCAAACACCTTTTCAATGGACGTTTTGTCAATGTGCGACAACACGCTTTTGACCGTATTATCACTCTTGATTTTGAGACTAAAGATGGACTACGCAGTCTAGTTATTGAGATGTTCCGCGATGGTAATGTTTTGCTTCTTGACTCAGAAGGAGTCATTATTCAACCATTAACCAATGTAAAATACGCTAAGCGAGTTTTGAAGCGCGGTGAAAACTATGAATTTCCGCCAGCACAAGTTGACCCAAGAACCCTGACTGTGGAAGAGTTAGCACCATTATTGGCGGAAAGTGATGCAGACATTGTCAGAACATTAGCAAGCCGGGCAAATTTGGCTGGTGCTTATGCTGAAGCAATCTGTGGGATTGCTGAAATTTCGGTTGACCGAATGGCTATTGACTTAGATGAAGATGAAATCGCAGACTTAGTCAGTGGCCTACATTCACTAACTAAACAATTGGATAACGGTAATGGTGGCCACTGTATACTAGCAAGTACCGCAGAAGAAGAGTTAGCAAAAGCAGACGGGAATCCACTTGTTCGCGACCAGGTTTTTGATGAACATGCTATCGAAGCGTTGCCATTTTTATTACCTGCAAATGATGATGATTATTCAATCGAATTCCCCACTCTGGCTGCTGCAGTAGATACTTGGAAAGGTGGCTGGGATGCAACAGCGATGGCTCGACGCCAACAAGAAAAGGCGACGCAAATGGTTGATGACCGCCAACAACGTGACGATGGGAGTTCACTTGAGCGCCGCTTAGTTCAACAAGAAAGAGCAATAATTGGCTTTGAAGCAAAAGGAAAATCACAACAACAACTTGGTATCTCAATTCAAGATAATTGGGGTCATGTTGATACACTTCTGTCGCAAACTTTGTCGGCAATAGAAGCCGATGGATGGGATAATATCCGCAGCCAAGTCAAGAGTATTGAATGGATTGAATCACTGGACCCATCCAAGCGGACGATGAAGGCTTATCTGCCAGACGAAGATGGTGAGCCTGAACAAAGGATTGAGTTGCACTTAGACCAAACTGTTCACCAAAATGCGCAACGATATTTTGATGCTGGACGCAAACAAAAGGACAAGACCGTTGGTGCAAAAAAGGCAATTGAAGAAACAAAAATCAAAATCTCTAGTGGCGAAAAGAAACGAGCAAAAGC